>CANBUY010000065.1 GCA_947372745.1 Comamonadaceae bacterium
TTCATGCGAATGCGGTCGCCCAACAAGGCGCCACCACTTTTGCGCCTTGACGGGTCAATCGAGATGACCGCAATGCGCAGCGTGTCGCCGCAGTCCAGGCGCAGGCGGCGGATCAGCTCGTCGGTCAGCGACGACTTGCCCGCGCCGCCCGTGCCGGTAATGCCTATGCTCGGAATATGCGTGGCAGCCGCCTGCGTGCGCAGGGCTTGCAAAGTCGTCTCATTGACCTTGCCAGCCTCGACCACGGTCAAAAACTGCGCCAGCGCGCGCCAATGCGCGTCGCTGTGGCCCTGGATGGCGGCCAGGTCGCTGGGCGCATAGGGCGCCAGGTCGTGGTCGCAGCGCATCACCATCTCGCCAATCATGCCGGCCAGGCCCATTTTTTGGCCGTCTTCAGGGCTGTAAATGCGGGTGACGCCATAGCTTTGCAGCTCCGCAATCTCAGACGGCACGATCACCCCGCCGCCGCCGCCAAACACCTTGATATGCGCCCCGCCCCGGCTCTTGAGCAGATCGACCATGTACTTGAAATACTCCACATGGCCGCCCTGGTAGGAACTGATCGCAATGCCTTGCACGTCTTCCTGCAAGGCTGCAGTCACCACCTCTTCCACGCTGCGGTTGTGGCCCAGGTGAATCACCTCGGCGCCCATGCCTTGCAGAATGCGCCGCATGATATTGATGGCGGCGTCGTGGCCGTCAAACAGGCTGGCAGCCGTCACAAAACGCACTTTGTTCAAAGGGCGGTAGTTGGCAAGGGCTTTGTAGTCAGCAGACAAGTCGGTCATTTAGGGCGTCTCCGGGGGTCAAATAGGGTGTCAAAGTCAGCATCTAATCGAGGCCGGCTGACTTGACGTTTACGTAAACGTCAATCTTAGCGTTTTTCCAAAGGAAAGGGCGCCTAAGCGCCCTGCTCTAAGCGTAAACCCTAGTGGTTGACGCTCAACAAAAGTCATGATTCGAGACTAGCCGCCCAAATAAGCGGCCTTAACCGCCGGGTCGTCTTTGAGTTTGTCGGCCGGGCCGTGCACCGAGATGCGCCCGTTTTCCAGCACATAGCCGTAGTCAGCCACTTTGAGCGCGGCCGCCGCAAACTGCTCGACCAGCAACATGGTGACGCCCTGCGCCTTCAGGCGGGTGATGATGTTGAACACCTCCTCGACCAAAATGGGGGCCAAGCCCATGGAAGGCTCGTCGAGCAAAAACACCTCGGGGTTGAGCATCACGGCGCGCGCCATAGCCAGCATTTGCTGCTCACCGCCAGACAAAGTGCCAGCGAGTTGATTGGTCCGCTCTTTCAGGCGTGGAAACATCTCCATCGCCTTTTGCAAGTCCGCCTCGACGTCGCCTTTGGGGCGCACGTTGGTGTAGCGCACAAAGGCGCCCAGGCGGATGTTGTCGAGCACGCTCAAGGTCGGAAAAACGCGACGCCCTTCCGGTGAATGCGCCAAACCGCGCTTGGCGATCTGGTGCGACTCCAGCCCAGTGATGTCTTGCCCAGCCAAAGTCACCGAGCCGGAGACCGGCTTGATCATGCCCGAGATGGCGCGCATGGTGGTGGTTTTACCCGCACCGTTGGAGCCAATCAGAGTCACAATTTTTCCCTTGGGCACCTTGATGGTGACCCCGTGAAGCACTTCAACCTTGCCGTAACCGGCTTGTAGATTTTCAATATTTAACATGTTGCGTCTTTCCTGCGATCAGTGGGATTCGACACCGCTGCCCAGATAGGCTTCGATGACCGCGGGGTTGCTTTGCACAGCGGCAGGTTTGCCTTCTGCAATTTTTTGCCCGAAATCGAGCACCGACACGGTGTCCGAGATCCCCATCACCACGTCCATGTGGTGCTCAATCAAAATCACGGTGATGCCGTGGTCACGGATTTTTTGCACCATCTTCATCAACTCAGGCAAGTCAGCGGGTGGCAGGCCGGCAGCCGGCTCGTCCAGCAGCAGCAAGCTGGGGTTCAGGCCCAAAGCGCGGGCAATTTCCAGCATGCGCTGCTTGCCGTAGGGCAGGTTGCGCGCTTCTTCTTCGCTCAAATCGGTCAGGCCGACGAAGGCCAACAAGCTAGCGGCCTGCACGCGGGCCTCGGCATCTTCACGCTTGTAGCGTGGGGTGCGCAGCATGACATCCAGAATATTGCTTTTGAAGGTGTGGTGCAGACCGACCAGCACGTTGTCAGTGGCGGTCATCTCGCCAAACAGCTGCACGTTTTGGAAGGTGCGCGCGATGCCTGACAAGGCAATGCTCGAAGGCGTTTGCCCGGCCACAGAACGGCCGTTGAACAGCACCTGACCTGCGGTGGGCTGGTAGATGCCAGTCAGCACGTTCATCATGGTGCTTTTGCCGGAACCGTTGGGGCCAATCAGACCGTGAATGGTGCCGCGCTCAATGTTCAGGTCGACCTGGTTCAGCGCCTTCAATCCGCCGAATTGCATCAAAATTTGCTGCGCTTGCAACAGCGGACCCGTGCCCGAAGCCGTGGCATGGGCAGGTGCACTCCAGGCGCGCACTTTGGCGGCAGGTGCCTTAACGGCAGAAGCTGAAGCCGGCTTGACAAACTTGGACACCAGGTCTTTGGCAAAGCCCACCACGCCGTCTTGCAGGTAATAGACCACAAAAAGCGTCATCAAGCCAAACACGGTCAGACGCCAATCGGTGATGCTTTCCAGTTGGTAAGAAAACGCCGCCAGGCCCACAGTGGCCAACACCGGCACAGCCAATTCACGCACCGTTTTGACTTTCTGAACGATGTTGTAGACCGACATGCCGAGCACAGCGACCGCCAACACGGTAGCAATTTTGCGGAACAGCTCAATATCAGACAGCAAGCTGGGCAACATCACCACAATCAGGGCGCCAATCAAAGCGCCTGAACGGGTTTTGCGGCCGCCCATGATCACCGCCAGCAAGAACATGATGGTCAACTCAAAGTTGTAGGTATTGGGCGAAATGTATTCTTCGGAGTAGGTGTAGAGCGATCCGGCCAAACCGGCCAAAGCGGCGCTCACCACAAATGCATACACCTTGTAACGGTAAACCGACACGCCCATGCAGTCACACGCCACGGGGCTGTCACGCAGGGCTTCAAAAGCGCGACCGAGGTGCGATTTCAAGATGCGGTGAACCACCACCAGGGCCACCAACATCAAAATAGCGACTACATAGTAAAACTCGACTTCATTGAGCTTGTGGCCAAAAAAGCTGGGCTTGGCGACCTTGATACCGATGGGGCCTTCCGTCAAAAACGTCATCTCATTGATAAGAATCTGAATGATGGTGCCAAAAGCGAGGGTGACCATGGCCAGATAAGGGCCGGTCACGCGCAACGCGGGTAAAGCCAAAATGGCGCCAAACAGGGCGGTCACGCCAATAGAGGCGGGCACGGCCAGAAAGAAAGGCACGCCTAACTTAAAGAACAAGGCGCCTGTAGTGTAAGAGCCTACGCCGAACAATCCGGCGTGGCCCAGCGACACCTGCCCGGTGTAGCCCACCACAATATCCAGACCAAACAAGAGAATGGCGTAAATAAGGATGGTTTCCACCAAGTGGATGTAGTACGGGTTGGGCACAAACAACGGAAAGAGTGCCAGTGCGGCCAAGCCCACCAGCATCAGAAAAAAGGATTTGCTTTGAATTTTCATGGTTATATTTATCCGTCAAACCTTCTTGATGGCCATCTTGCCAAATAAACCTGCGGGTTTAACCGCCAGCACCAACAGCAAAAGCACCAAGCCTGGCACGTCTTTGTAGCCGGTGGAGATGTAGTAGCCCGTAGTGGTCTCAGCGATGCCCAAAATAAGGCCACCCACAATCACACCCACGCCGGAAGTGAGGCCGCCAATAATGGCCACCGCAAACGCCTTGAGGCCGAGCACCGAACCCATCGTGGCCCCGGTCAGCGTCAATGGCGCCACCAGAACACCCGCCACCGCAGCGGTCACAGAAGACAGCGCATAAGAGAAGGTAATGACCGCGCCGGTGTTGATGCCCATGAGCGAGGCAGCATCCCGGTCGTTCGAGGTCGCGACCACGGCTTTGCCATAAATTGACTTACGGTTAAACAACTCAACCGCCGCCATCATGGCCAGCGCACCGACCACCACCACGATTTCCATGGGCAACACGTTGGCGCCAAAGAGCTTGATGGGGGTTTCAGGCAAAGGCGAGGGGAACTTCAAATCGTCCTTGCCCCAGATGTTTTCTGCCACGTTTTTGAAAATAATGGCCAAGGCGATGGTGGACATGATCCAGCCAAACTCGCTCTTGATCTTGATGGCGGGACGCACACCAATCCATTCCACCACAGCGCCTTGGCAGGCACCGAAAACGATCACGATCGGAATCATGACCCAATAATTCATATAAGGGCCACCATGAATGGAGCCCACCACCGACAGGCCCACCAAGGCGCCGAGCATCAGGGACTCACCCTGCCCAAAGTTCAACGTGCCCGAGGTGGCAAACGTCAACTGATAACCAAAGGCGATCACGCCATAAATCATGCCAAGCGCAATACCGCTATAGATGAGCTGTAAAAAGATTTCCATACCAAACCCTAGATAAAACCAATACCGATGCGAAGAAAGCCCCTGTCAAGTCAAAAAAGCCGGGGCAAGAACCGGCTTTTTCAACTCGCCAAGGGCGTCAAAGCCTCATTTACTTCTTGACAGCCTTGGTGCGAATTTCTCCGCCCTTTTTCTTGTCTTCGTCATAGGCGTACAACACCACGCCGTCTTGAACCTTGCCAATCACGGCCATGTTCAAGGTAATGGCTTCGTGGTCAGCCTTGCTGAAAGGCTGGTTGTACGTGGTCACCACGCCTTCAACTGGCGCCTTCAGGTTTTCAAGTGCGTTGAGCACTTTAGGACCTTCGGTACTGCCCGCCTGCTTCATTGCGGCGACCAGCAAGTAGACCGAGTCATAGCCCTGAGCTGCAGACACAGGCGAAGGGATGCGGGACACTTTGTAGGCCTTTTGGTAAGCCTCAATAAAGGACTTGCGCTTGGGCGTATTGGGCTCCTGAATGAAGGTTTGTGGCATCGTGGCACCGTCGGCGTTTTTGCCGGCGTTGTCAATGAAGTTACCCATGGACAAGGTCCATGAACCCATCATGGGCACTTTCCAGTCCAGCTTGATCATGCCGTTGGCAATTTGAGCCAACTCAGGGCCAATGCCGTAGGTGATGACCACTTGCGCGCCAGCCTCTTTGGCTTTGAGCAACTGGGGCGTCATGTCCACGTCTTTGATGTTGTATTTCTCAATCGCCACCGCAGTGATGCCTTTGGCCTTAAGGGCTTTTTCCAAGTCTTCACGACCGAGTTGGCCGTAGTTGGTGGCATCCGCCAAGATGGCGACTTTGGTGTACTTGCGGCGGGTAATGACCTCTTCCACAATCATGGCGGACTGAATGGTGTCGTTGGCAGAGTTGCGAAACACGTAGTTTTCAGGCTGGTCAGCAAACTGCTTGGTGATGACGGAGGCGGTGGCCACGTTGTTCATCACCGGGATTTTGGCCTCTTGGTAGAAGCGCTGCGAGGCCAAGGCCACACCTGAATTGATGTAACCGACAGTGGCTACCACTTTCTCTTTGTTGATCAACTCCTGGGCGATTTGGACGCCACGCTCATTTTTGGCTTCGTCATCACGCTCAACCAGCTCAATCTTGCGACCCAGCAGTCCGCCTTTGGCGTTGATTTCGGTCACGGCCAACTTGGCACCGTCACGCATAGAGACACCCATAGGGCTTGAGCCGCCCGTCAAGGGACCTTGCAAACCGATTTTGATGTTGTCAGCGGCAATACTCAGGGATGAGACGGCCAAGGCCACCGCGGTGAACGCAATATTTCGCACAAATTTCATGGGGATCTCCAGGGAGTTGTAGATTGGGTCATCAAATGCTGACATCAGCAAGCGGATCTATTATCAAACCCATGCCCACCAAGAAAGCTAGGTATAAACCACGACTTCGCCATCATTTACATCACAAGTGTTTTTAATTTATTTCAAACTGTTGACTGTTTATTGTGCGAATTTGCAAGTCCGAACCTCATCACAGCGCCAGCCTGGGTTGATTTTTGGTTGCGAGAACTTTTACGCCACCTCAAAAGGCTTTAAAGAGGGTGCAAAATACATTGGCAAAATCATGACGCTTGGCTGCTTGCGTCTGATGGCGCTCCCCGTAACTCTAATAAGAAAGAGCAGACATGCAAAGACGTCATTTTTTCCAAAACTCAGCCCTTGTGACGACAGGCGCTTTGGTGGGCTGTGCTACACCGGGCATCGCCGAGACGCAAGTCAAGACACCCTTCCCTGTGGCGGCAACTTTCATCCCTATCGTGGGTTCCACCGAGCTGTTTCCGGTGCGCCGCATTTACTGCATTGGCCGCAACTACGCAGCGCACGCCCGTGAAATGGGTTCTGACCCCACGCGTGAACCGCCCTTTTTCTTTCAAAAACCAACAGACTCCATCCAGTACGTCCCCAAGGGGACTGTGGCTGATCACAAGTACCCAAGCCTGACCAAAAACTACCATTACGAGGCGGAACTGGTGGCGGCCATTGGACTAGGCGGGCGCAACATCCCGATCGACAAAGCCTTGTCGCATGTTTATGGCTACACCTTGGGCCTGGACATGACGCGCCGTGATTTGCAGCGCGCTATGGGCGACCAGAAGAAACCATGGGAAATAGGCAAGAGCTTTGACCAGTCGGCCCCTATCGGCGCCATTCATCCACTGGCACAAACCGGTCACTTTACGCAGGGTGCTATCTGGCTCAAGGTCAATGGGCAAACCAAGCAAAGCGCCAACCTGAACCAGATGATCTGGTCCGTGGCTGAACAAATCTCAAAGCTGTCAGAAGCGTTTGAGCTCTTTCCGGGCGACATCATTTATGCAGGCACGCCAGAAAATGTAGGGCCCGTCGTCGTAGGTGACGTGATAGAGATGCACATTGACGGACTTCCTGAGCTCAGTGTCAAAATCGTCTAACAAGCACCCTCTTCGGCCCATTCAACACCCACAACATGAACTCAACGCCCACTTCAACGCCAACACCCCCTCAAGGCTACGCTGGCGATATACGCCCCCAGCTCGCTTGGCAGTGGTTCCAAACTGGTGAGGCGGTGCTGGTCGATGTGCGCTCGGACGCCGAGCGCACCTGGGTCGGGTTGGTGCCGGGCGCCGTGGCGCTGGCCTGGAAACAGTGGCCTGGCATGGTCATGAATGCAGCTTTTGATGACCACCTCAAGGCCGCTGTGCCCGCAGGCAAAAAAGTAGTGCTGCTCTGCCGCAGCGGCGTGCGCTCGATCGCCGCTGCCCAACGCGCCACGGAATTGGGCCTTGAGGCGTACAACATATTGGAAGGCTTTGAAGGCGACCCTGACGACCAAGCCCACCGGGGGCAACAAGGCGGCTGGCGTTTTCATGGCCTGCCCTGGCAGCAATCCTGAGCTGGTTCGCTCTCTTTAACTGTAATGATCCCATGACATTTTTGGCAATTGACGTTGGCAACACCCGGCTCAAGTGGGCCCTCTACGAGGCACCCCATCCTCAAGCGCAGCTCATCGCCCATGGGGCTGAATTTCTTGAAAACATTGACAAACTGGCCGATGGCGCCTGGGCTGAACTGCCCTCCCCTGACTACATGCTGGGCTGCATTGTGGCGGGTGACGCGCTCAAACGCCGGGTGCAAGAGCAGATGGAAATATGGGAGGTGGAGCCCCGCTGGGTCGTCCCCAGCGCAGCAGAGGCCGGGCTGACCAATGGCTACGACTTCCCCTCCCGCCTGGGCGCTGACCGCTGGGTCGCCATGATCGGCGCCTGGCACCGCATGCTCGTCCAAGGCCCGGCACAACCTATTGTGGTGGTGATGGTGGGCACCGCCGTCACGGTCGAGGCGATTGATGCGCAAGGCAAATTTTTAGGCGGTTTGATTTTGCCCGGCCACGGCATCATGCTGCGCGCGCTGGAGTCCGGCACGGCCGGGCTGCATGTGCCCACGGGGGATGTGTGCGAATTCCCCACCAACACCAGCGACGCCCTCACCAGCGGAGGCACCTTTGCCATCGCCGGAGCCGTAGCGCGGATGATTCAGCATGTGCAAAGCCACTGTGGCGTGGCGCCCAAATGCATCATGACCGGCGGTGCAGGCTGGAAAATGGCCCCCAGTATGTCTGTGCCTTTTGAGTTGGTGGACAACCTGATTTTTGATGGCTTGCTGGAAATGGCGACTTGTCGGTTCAGTAACAACGCAGCTTGAATGCTATGGATAAAATAGCTGCTTAAGCACGTCATTATTGAACTTTAGCCCTATATGCCATCAAATCATCAGCCTCAGTCCGGCGTACAAACCACCCAAGTGCTGGGCGCCTGCCCACACGACTGCCCGGACACCTGCTCGATGCTGACCACGGTGGTGGACGGTGTGGCCACCAAGGTGCAGGGCAACCCGGCGCATCCGCACACCGACGGGGTGCTGTGTACCAAAGTGTCGCGCTACACCGAGCGCACCTACCACCCGGAGCGGTTATTGCACCCCTTGAAAAGGGTGGGCCCCAAAGGCGCGGGACAGTTTGAGCGGGTGAGTTGGGACGAGGCTTTGACGGACATTGCCAGCCGGCTAACGGCCATTGCCCAGCGCAGCCCGAATGCGGCCCAAGCCATCCTGCCCTACAGCTACGCCGGCACCATGGGCTTGGTGCAGGGCGAGAGCATATCGGCGCGGTTTTTTCACCGCTTGGGCGCCTCCTTGCTGGACCGCACCATTTGCGCCTCGGCGGGTGCCGAGGGCTTGACGCAAACGCTGGGCGGCAAGGTGGGGATGCGGGTCGAGTTTTTTGCCGAGTCCAAGCTGATTTTGATTTGGGGCAGCAACTCGATTGCCAGCAACCTGCACTTTTGGCGCTACGCCCAGGTGGCCAAACGCCACGGCGCCAAGCTGATTTGCATTGACCCGCGCAAGAGCGAAACCGCCGATAAATGCCACGAGCACATCGCCCTGCTGCCCGGCACCGACAGCGCGCTGGCGCTCGCCATGATGCACGAGCTGATCACCCACGACTGGCTGGACCACGACTACCTGGCCCAGCACACCCTGGGCTGGGACTTGCTGCGGGAGAGGGCCTTGCAATGGACGCCTGAGCGTGCGGCGCAAGTGTGCGGCATCACGCCAGAGCAAATCCGTGCCCTGGCGCGAGACTACGGCGCCTCTGTGGCTACCCAAGCGCCCACCGCCATTCGCATGAATTACGGCTTGCAGCGTGTGCGCGGCGGTGGCAACGCGGTGCGCCTGATTGCCTCGCTGCCCGCACTCATTGGCGCTTGGCGCCACCGGGCGGGGGGCGTGCTGCTGTCTAGCTCAAGCCAGTTCCCCATCGACCGCGCCGCGCTTGAACGCCCAGACCTTTTGGGCCAACAAACACCGCGCACCATCAATATGAGCACGATTGGCGACGACTTGTTGCGCCCGGCCAGCCCTGAGTTTGGCCCGGCCATTGAGGCCCTTATTGTTTACAACAGCAACCCCTTGGCGGTGGCGCCGGAGTCGGCCAAAGTAGCACAAGGCTTCGCCCGCGAAGACCTCTTTACCGTGGTGCTGGAGCACTTCCAGACCGACACCGCCGACTACGCCGACTACCTGCTGCCCGCCACCACCCAGCTAGAGCACTGGGACGTTCACATGAGCTACGGCCACACCGACGCCCTGCTCAACCGCCCCGCCATTGCCCCGCTGGGCGAGGCCAAGCCCAACACGCAGATATTCAGGGAACTGGCGCAGCACATGGGCTTCACCGACCCCTGTTTTACCGACACCGACGAGGCGCTGTGCCGCATGGCCTATGGCCAAGCGATTGATTTTGAGGTCTTGCTCAAAGCAGGTTTTGCCACCGTACACACGCCTGAAGCCCCCTTTGCCCAAGGCCACTTTCCCACCCCGTCGGGCAAATGCGAGTTTTACAGTGCGCGTCTGGCCGCCCTTGGGCTGGACGGCTTGCCCGACCATGTACCCAACTACGAGGCCGCCAACACCTCGGCCAGCTACCCACTGGCCATGATCTCGCCACCAGCGCGCAACTTTTTGAACTCCAGCTTTGTCAACGTGAAAAGCCTGCGAGACATCGAAGGCGAGCCCCTGCTGGAAATGCACCCTGCCGATGCCGACGCCCGTGGCCTGCAAAACGGCGATGTGGTGCGCGTCTTTAATGGCCGTGGCAGCTACCGCTGCAAACTCCACATCACCCAACGCGCCCGCACCGGCGTGGTTCACGGCATGGGCATTTGGTGGCGAAAACTGGGGTTGGATGGCAAAAACGTGAATGAGGTCACCAGCCAAAACCTGACCGACCTCGGGCGCGCACCCACGTTTTACGACTGCCTGGTGGAGGTGGCGCACGGCGGCCAGGGACAAGCTTGACTTGATTTGAGGATTGTCATGGGCGTCCTGCCTGCGGGACGTAGTCTTGTTCTTTTTAGGCCGGACTGCGCAAGGACTCCCCTTTGGACAAAAAACAGACTTGGAACCTGGGCTACTGGCTGTTTGCTCTGCTGCTGCTTTTGTTGCTGCAAAACGTCTGGCAAAACGCCAACCAGTTTGAGGTGGTGTCCTACAGCGCGTTTGAAAAAGCCCTGAGCGAAGGACTCATTGCCGAGGTCACCGTGGCCGACAACACCCTGACTGGCCGCCTGAAAGCCGCCAACGGGCGAAAAACCACCCTCATTGCCACCCGGATGGAGCCGGACCTGGCCAATCGGCTCGACAAGTTTGAGGTGCCTTACACGCGCTTGGTAGAAAGCACCCTGCTGCGCGACCTGATGGGCTGGGTGCTGCCCGCGCTCATCTTTTTTGGGGTGTGGTTTTTCCTGTTTCGCCGCTTTGCCGACAAGCAGGGCATGGGCGGCTTTTTGTCGATTGGCAAAAGTCGCGCCAAAATTTATGTGCAAACCAACACCGGTATCACCTTCGCTGATGTGGCCGGGGTGGACGAGGCGCGCCACGAGTTGGAAGAGGTGGTGGACTTCCTGAAACACCCCCAAGAATATGGCCGCCTGGGCGCCCACATTCCCAAAGGCGTGCTACTGGTAGGCCCGCCCGGCACCGGCAAAACCTTGCTGGCCAAAGCGGTGGCGGGTGAGGCTGGTGTGCCCTTTTTCTCGATCTCGGGCAGCGAATTTGTCGAGATGTTTGTCGGCGTAGGCGCAGCGCGGGTGCGCGACTTGTTTGAGCAGGCCCGCACCATGGCACCTGCCATCATCTTCATTGACGAACTCGACGCCTTGGGCCGCGCGCGTGGCGCCTTCCCCGGCTTGGGCGGGCACGACGAGAAAGAGCAAACGCTGAACCAATTGCTGTCCGAGATGGACGGCTTTGACTCCTCGGTCGGCCTGATCATTTTGTCGGCCACCAACCGCCCCGAAATTTTGGACCCCGCGCTCTTGCGGGCTGGCCGGTTTGACCGGCAAGTGCTGGTCGACCGGCCCGACCGCAAAGGGCGCATTGACATCCTCAAGGTCCATGCGCGCAAGGTCAAGCTCGACCCCGCGCTGCAAATTGAACAGGTAGCCGCCCTGACCCCCGGTTTTAGTGGCGCTGATCTGGCCAACCTGGTGAATGAAGCCACGCTGGTGGCCACCCGGCGCAAAGCCAACCTGGTGACCATGCCCGATTTCACCGCCGCTGTGGAGCGCATCGTGGCGGGGCTGGAGCGGCACAGCCGCATGCTCAACTCAGGAGAACGCGAGGCCGTGGCCTTCCATGAAATGGGCCATGCGCTGGTAGCGTTGGCACAAAAGGGCAGCGACCCTGTTCACAAGGTGTCCATCATTCCGCGCGGCATTGGCGCGCTGGGCTACACCATTCAACGCCCCACCGAAGACCGCTACCTGATGACGCGGGCTGAGTTGGCGCAAAAAATCGCCGTCCTGCTGGGCGGGCGTGCCGCTGAAAAGCTCATTTTTGGCCAGCTCTCCACCGGTGCCGCCGATGACCTGGCCAAAGCCACCGACATTGCCCGCGACATGGTGACCCGCTACGGCATGGACGAGGGTTTGGGCTACGTGGCCTTTGAGATTCCCCGCCAAAGCCTGCTTGATCTACCCGAGGCGATAGCACCCCACCACACCGCAATTTCTCAGGAAACCCAGCGGCGGGTGGACGAGGCGATTCGGGGGCTGGTCATGGACGGGTTTGCGCAAGCCACCACCGTGCTCACAGCCAACCGGGACGTGCTGCAGCAAGGCGCCCGCGCTTTGCTTGACAAAGAAACGCTGGACGAGGCAGCTATTCTCGCCCTGGCAGTCCAGCTAAAACCGGGGCCTTGAACCCGACTACTTCACCAGCAACACGGGCACAGGTGATTGATGCAGCACCCGCTGCGCCACCGAGCCCAAGAGCAAGTTGCCCACCGCGCCCATGCCGCGTGTGCCCAAGGCAATTTGGTCCACCTCGCGCTCTTTGGCGATGCGCACAATCTCGTTGGCGATCACGCCGTAAGCCCGGGCCGGGTCACCCAGCTGGAGCCCGTGTGTGCGGCCCAGCGCCATGGCTTGCACCAAAATATTGTTTTGCTGGCGCTTTTGGTCTTCTTCAATCTTCTCAATCGTGCCCACGGTGTAATCACCGTAAAACAGAGGCTCGGGGCTGACGCAGACCATGGTGGCCTGCAAATCTAGGGCTGAATGGGCCATTTTCCCCACCGCCTCAATGGCCCGATTGGCGTGCTCTGAACCGTCAACGGCGATCAGTATTTTCAACATGATGTGCTCCATTTTCAAGGGCTTAGTTGGGCAACTGCAAAGCGCTGGTCACGCGCTCTTTCAATTCAGGCCCACTGAAATGCGTCAAGTCGATGGCCACGCAACGCTTCAGCACCTTCTCGGCGGCATAACTCAAGACCGGCCGAATTTCACCGAGCATGGGGCTGCTGGCAATCAACACAATCGCCGGGCATTCGTGGGCCGCCACCTCTTGATTCAGATAATGGGCGAGTTGGTGCGCAAAGCTGATGCGCGCCTTGGTGTGCACATCGGTGTGCGGCTCAAATTGGGTGCCGGCGTGGCCGGTGCGACCGTGCCCCTTGCCCGCAGCACCGGTCAAATCGCCACCACTGGCCTGTTGTTGCAAACTTTTAGAGGGGAAGACAAAGTCGGCCAACTCGGTCAGCGACTGGTCGGCGTTATCGCGCTCAAAGCAGCGTGCGCGGTGTGCATCGCTGATCAAAATCCAGGTTTTATTCATAAAGTCTCTTTTCAAATGTTCAAAACAGGGGGCTTGCGCCCTCGGGGTTCATGGACACCTCCGTGCCCGACGGGGGCTTGGGGGCCGTGGCGATCAGGCAATCCGTGGTGAGGATCAGACTGGCGATAGACGCTGCGTTTTGCAAAGCGAGTCGCGTCACTTTGGCGGGGTCAATCACGCCCATTTGCAGCAAATCGCCATAGGTTCGGGTGGCGGCGTTGTAGCCAAAAGAGGGGCTGGTCGCTTCATCCACACGGTTCAAAATAACCGAGGGCTCATCGCCCGCGTTGCTCACAATGCGGCGCAAAGGCTCCTCCAAAGCGCGTGCAACCAAGCGAATGCCCGAGGTTTCATCCAGCGAACTGCCCGTCATGTTGGCCAAGGCGCGCCGCGCCCGCAGCAAAGCCACGCCGCCACCGGGCACGATGCCCTCCTCTACCGCAGCGCGGGTGGCGTGCAGGGCATCTTCCACGCGCACCTTGCGCTCTTTCAATTCGGTCTCGGTGGCGGCGCCCACTTTGATCAGCGCCACCCCGCCGGACAACTTGGCGGCCCGCTCGTCGAGCTTTTCGCGGTCGTAGTCACTGCTGGCCAACTCGCGCTCTTTGCGAATGCTGGCCATGCGGTCCTTGATGGCCTTGGGCTGGCCTGCGCCACCGATCAGCGTGGTGCCGTCTTTGGTCACCTCGACACGGCTGGCATGGCCCAAATCAGACAGCTTGACCTTTCCCAGCGTCAACCCGACCTCATCACTGACCACCCGCCCGCCCGTGAGCACGGCAATGTCTTGCACCATACCGCGGCGCCGGTCGCCAAAACCTGGCGTCTTGACCGCACAGGTTCTCAAGGTGCCGCGCATGGTGTTGATGACCAGCGCGGCCAAGGTGTCGCTGTCCACCTCCTCGGCAATCACCAGCAGCGGGCGCCCGGCCTTGACAACTTCCTCCAGCAGGGGCAATAAATCGTTCAAAGAGGTCAAGCGCCCCTCGCACAGCAGGATGGACACATCCTCCAGCACGGCACTTTGACGCTCGGCGTTGTTGATGAAATAGGGCGACAAAAACCCCCGGTCAAACTGCATGCCTTCCACAATCTCCAACACGCTGACCAAGCCCGAGCCGTCTTCAATAGAGATGGCGCCCTCGCGCCCGACCTTGTCGATGGCACTGGCCAGCAGGTCGCCAATGGAGCGGTCGTTGTTGGCCGAAATGGCCGCTACGTGGGCGATTTCCTGTGAAGTGGCGCAGGGTTTGGCCATGGTTTTTATTTCTGCCACCACCACCTCAATCGCCAGCTCAATGCCGCGCTTGAGGTCCATCGGGTTCATGCCACCGGCCAAGTAGCGCAGGCCTTCGTGAATCATGCCGTGGGCCAGCACAGTGGCCGTGGTGGTGCCATCGCCCGCCATTTCGCTGGTGCGGGTGGCCACTTCGCGCAGCAGCTGCGCGCCCATATTCTCAAAGCGGTCTTCCAGCTCAATCGACTTGGCCACGAGCACACCGGAGTTGACGATTTGGGGCGGGCCAAAGTCGCGCTCCAAAATAACCGTGCGCCCACGCGGCCCCAAAGTGACCTTGACCGCCTCAGCCAAAGCATCCACCCCGCGCCGGATTTTGTCGCGGGCGGCATCGTGAAAAACGAGTTGCTTGGGGCTCATGCGTGACACTTTCGGTGGTGAGTTGCCCAAATACTAGGATGAAGCCCCAACCCTGAGCGTGAGAAAACGCAAGCCCCTTGACGCCTGAGAACGCGCCCAAGCCCTGGGCACGCAAAGCGCGCAGAAATAATTTCGATTTAAAGCTTTTAAGCCCCCAGGCTATATCTAACTTGCTTAAACAGCTATTTATTTAATAGCGCTTAATGACCCATCAAGGGGCCAGGTTTAGGGCTTAGACCATGGGGTGCCATTGGGCTCGACGAGTTGGGCCGCTGATCGGTCGCTATGGAAAGAAGCGACAGGCTGAAATGTCCATGAATCAGTCGGCCACTGCGGCCTGACTTAAAGTGCGGGGTTATCTCAAACTTTGGAGCGGTTAAATTTCTATTTCTTTGGTCAACCTCGACCTTATCCCCACCGACCCATTCGCTATCAAAGAAGAGTTGCACCGCGTGCGCGCACTCATGCAGCTTGAGCAAAAGGAAGACCTGGCGCAATTCAAGCTCAAAAATGCCAAGGCCAGCATCTCGGAGCGCCAGCGGCGTGGCTTCACCTGGTACCCCATCACCATCACCAAGGAAGACATCGGCTTTGGCGGCAAAGTGGTGCTGGAGCTGGAGCGACCTGCCGGTCAGCAGGGCCTGCACTTGTTTCAGGTGGGCAAGAATGCTTCGCTGTTTGGTAATGCGCCGACCCACTCGGCTGACGACCGGCCTACGCTCAATGGCGTCATTACCAGTGTGCGCCGCAACAAGCTGCTGCTCTCCACCAGCAAGGAAGAGCTGCCCGACTGGGTACTTGATGGCGGCAAGCTGGGCATTGACCTCACCTTTGACGAGGTGAGCTACCGCGAGATGAACCATGCCCTGGATGCTGTGATCAGCGCGCATGGCAACCGCTTGGCCGAGCTGCGCGACGTGCTGCTGGGCGCCCGGCAGCCGCGCTATCACGCGCCCAAGACCGACGATTTGTTCTACCCCAGCCCGCTCAACGAGTCGCAATTGGCCGCTGTGCGCCATGTGATGGCGGCTCAGGACGTGGCCATCATTCATGGCCCGCCCGGCACCGGCAAAACCACCACGCTGGTGCAGGCTATTTTGGAAACCACCCGGCGTGAGCGGCGCGTGTTGGTGTGCGCCCCCTCAAACACGGCGGTGGACCTGCTCACCGAAAAGCTGGCCGAGCGTGGTGTCAACGTGATCCGAATGGGCAACCCCAGCCGCATTTCAGATCTGCTACTGAACCACACCCTCGATGCCAAGGTGATGGCCCATTCGAGCTACGCCAAGATGCGCGCAATGCGCCAAACCGCTGACCAGTACCGCGCAACCGCCAGCGAGTACGTCCGCAATTTTGGCTTTGAGGAGCGCCAGCAGCGCCGCCTGCTCAAGGAAGAAGCGCGCATGCTGTTTCAGGCCGCTGACGATTTGGAGCGCTTTATCACCGAGGACGTGCTCGAATC
>CANBUY010000066.1 GCA_947372745.1 Comamonadaceae bacterium
TCCTTGATGCCGGCACGAATTTCAGCGTCTTCTAGCACGTTGACGGTGGTCAGTGCTTTGGCCTCGACGCCACAGGCCTTCAAAATCTGAATGGCGCGACCTGAAAAACCGCACTGGGGGAAACTGGCATTGCCCTTCATGAAGAGCACGACTTCGTTCGTTTTTACCAGTTCGTCAATGCGTTGTTGTGTGTCAGTCATGTCCGTAATCCTCAAAAATAGATGCGCAATTATTTCACCTTCAAAGCGCCAACGTTGTCAGTCAGGTCAAGAAGGGATTATTTTTTTCATAACGCTCATTATTTGATAGCTGCTTAAGCAAGTCGTTAATGGGCATAAAGCCTATTTAATTCATAAAATTTGAGTGGACAGCATTCGCCAAATTTTCTGGGATGATCCATCAAATACGCGAAAATACCCGCCTGACTCTCACTTGATCCAAATCATCACCTCTATGAAAATCGAAAAAAACACCGCCGTCACCCTGCGCTACAAAGTCTCTGATGCTGCTGGCAAAACCCTGGACGAAAGCACGGACCCGATGGTTTACCTGCACGGGGGCTATGACAATATTTTCCCGAAAGTGGAAGCCGCCTTAGAGGGCCAAGCCATCGGCTTCAATGCCACGCTCGATCTGGCGCCTGAAGATTCCTTCGGCCTGCGTGACGAGAGCTTGGTGCAAAGCATTCCCAAAGCCGAGTTTCCTCCGGGCGTCAAAGTGGGCGGCCAATTGCAAACGCAAGGCGCGGATGGCCATGCGCAAGTGTTTACCGTCATGAAAATCAAGGGCGACACCGTCATGTTGGACGGCAACCACCCCTTTGCGGGCAAGGCTTTGCGCTTTAGCCTGACCGTGACCGACGTGCGCGCCGCTTCTGAAGAAGAAGTGGCGCACCGCCATGTGCACGGCGAGCACGGCCACCACCACTAGGCGCAAAAACCGCTGGTTTTAGTCAACCGTGACGCCAGCGGCTTTCACCACTTTGCCCAGGCGAATGCTCTCGCTTTTGATCAGTTCGCCAAACTGGGCTGCTGTGCCGCCCACCACGGGTGTGCCCAGCGCCTCCCATCGTTCACGGAATTTCGGGTCTTTAAATATGGCGTTGAACGTGCTGTTGAGCTTTTCAATGACCGGTGCCGGCGTGCCCGAGCGCACCGCTATGCCGTGCCAGCCCGTGATCTCATAGCCAGGCACCCCCGCTTCAGCCATGGTGGGCACATTGGGCAAAGCCGGGCTGCGCTTGGCTGATGTCACGGCCAAAGGTGTGAGTTTGCCGGCCTGGATGTACTGCAATGAGCTGCCCAAAATATCAAACATGACATTGACTTGCCCGCCCAGCAAGTCGTTCAGTGCCGGACCGGCCCCCCGGTAAGGGATGTGGGCCATTTTGATGTCCATCTGGGTGTTAAATATCTCACCTGCCAGGTGCTGGGGCGTGCCGTTGCCGGCTGAGGCAAAACTCAGCTCAGGCTTGTTGTTTTTAGCCACGGCAATCAGTTCCTTGACCGTTTTCACGCCCAGTTTGGGGTTGACTTCAAGCACCAGCGGGAACGACGAAATCTGAATCACCGGCGCTAGATCGGTCAGCGGGTTGAAAGGCATGCTGCGAAACAAGGTGGCATTTACCGCCATCGGGCCGCTGGCCGCCAGCAGCAAGGTGTAACCATCTGCAGGCGATGTTTTGGCGACCTCGCCGCTGCCGGTGTTTCCGCCAGCACCGCCCTTGTTGTCCACAATGACCGTCACACCCAGGCGGGTTTGCATCTCGCTTTGCAGCAGGCGCGCCATCAGGTCGGTCGGTCCACCAGGCGGGTAGGGCACCACAAAGCGAATGGTTTTGCTGGGGTACTGGTCTTGTGCCTGGCCGCTGGCAGGGGCCAGCAAAGTGGACAGGGTGGCGACCGCCACCGCTATAAAAGTCAGTCTCTTCATATCGTCTCCAGTTGTTTTTAAATTAAATGCTTAGGAAGCGCCAAAGCGTTGGCGAATCTGAAAAGCGGTGGCCAGCGGCCGGCCCAGGCTCATGGCCGCTTCTGCGGCTTGTTTGACGAGGGCGATGTTGTCTGGCGCGATGTCGCCATTTTTGAGTTGCAGGTTGTTCTCGAACCCCACCCGCACATGGCCGCCCATCGACGCAGCGGCCGTGACGCAGGCGTGCTCGGTGGCGCCAAACGCACACACTGACCAAGGCTCGGGCCCTGTGTGGGCGTTCAGGAACGGCACCAGATCGCGCGGGCTGGAAACCTGACCTGCGGTGTAGCGGCCCAGTACGAAGAGCAAAAACCACGGCGCATCAGGGATCACGCCGCGCGCGCGCAAGTCTTGCCAGCGCTGCAGGTCCACCACGTCGTAGAAGATCACTTGGGTCATGACCCGCTCACGGGCCAGCCAACCAAAAAAATCGGCCAACCCGGCCTCACCAATGGCGGGCTGGTCAACCTCCCTCAGACCAATAGAGACCGCTTCTGGGCGCAGCGCCCGAACCATGGCGATTTGCTCTGGCGCTTGGTAGATGCGGGCGGCTTCGCTGGTGATTTGCAGCACCATCTCGTCGCCCACGGCAGCTTTGACCGCCTGCAGTGCATCGCGGTAGCCCTGCACGTCTAGGCTGTGGCGGCCTTGGGCATCGCGGATGTGCAGGTGAAGCATGGCGGCGCCTGCGTCCAGGCAAGCTTTGGCGGTGGTGGCCAGGCTGCTGGCAGTGAGGGGAACCGCCGCGTGGTCAGCTTGCAGTTTGTAGGCGCCGTTGGGGGCCACCATGAGGATGAGGGCGTCGTTTGACATGGAACTCGCTTATTGAACAGGGCTATAAAAATCGCAATGTAGCCCTTTCAGTGCGATGCACCTGTCAACTAGGTTCCACCCCCCTCAACTAAGCGTTGAGGCGGACCCATTGCGTTCGGATGCTGGGCCAAAGCAGGTTAACTGCCAGTCCCGCCATGACCAAGGCGGCTGCGATCAGCTTCCAGGCGGGCAAGGGCTCTGCCAGCAACAAGGCCGAGCCGCTCATGCCAAAGACCGGCACCAGCAGCGCCATTGGGGTGATGGTGGCGGCCGGGTGGCGCGCCAGCAGCCAGCCCCAGGCCGCGTAGCCAAACAAGGTGTTGCCCCAGGATTGCCAGGCCACCGCGGCCCAAGTGGCCGCATCTGCCTGTCGTACAGCGGCCAAGCCGACGTCAAAACCTTCAAAGATCAGTGACAAGGCAAAAAGCGGTGGCACAGTGAAGACGCTGGACCACACCACATAAGACAGCATGTGCGAGGGCTGGTCACGCTTGGTCACCATATTGGCACTAGCCCAGGAGAACGCAGCGACCAGAATCAGCGCCAAGCCCAGCAGGGTGGTGCTGCCATCGGTGTGCAGCACGATGGTGGCGATGCCTGAGGTGGCCAGCAGCAAGGCCACCCACTGAAAGGCGTGTACTTTTTCACCGGCTAGTCGCATGGAGAGGCCAATCGTGAAGAAAACCTGTATTTGAATTACCAGCGAGGCGATGCCAGGGGAAATGTGGCCGTTCATGGCGACGTAAAGCAGCCCGAATTGCCCCACGCCCAACAGGCAGCCATACAAGGCCAACGGTTTCCATTTGACGTTTGAGCGGGGTAGAAAAAATACCGCTGGAATAAAGGCCAGGGTAAAGCGCAGGGCGGCAAACAGCAGTGGTGGCAAATGGCCGAGGGCCAGTTTGATCACCACAAAGTTGGTTCCCCAGACAAAAACAACGGCAAGGGCAAGCAGGAAATGGCGCAGGGGCAGGGTTTTGGGCATGCGCTGATTGTGGCAGTCCAGCTTCAAGGCCGAGTGCCCGCTTGTCAGTCGGGCGACTCAGCCACTGTTCCGTGTTTTTAGCGCCAGCGCCCGCCGCTGCAGCGCTCAATACCGCTTAAATCGCGCCGGGACTGAACCTCTGTAAATCCGGACTCAGCCAATAAAGCACGAACCCAGCTGGCTTGGTCGTAGCCGTGTTCCAGTAGCAACCAGCCGCCGCTCAGCAAATGCGCTGGGGCCTCTTGGATGATCTGGCGCAGGTCGTCCAGCCCATCAGCGCCACTGGCCAGTGCCTGTAAGGGCTCGTGGACGAGGGCGGCGAGGTGCTCGTCTTGCGCGGCAATATAGGGCGGGTTGGAGACGATGGCGTTGAAGTGGCCTTGCACACTGCTCAGCCAGGCGCTTTGTTGAAACTTCACCTCCAGTTTCAGACGCTCTGCGTTGGCCCGCGCCACGGTGAGCGCGTCTTCGCTGAAGTCCAGGGCGCTTAACCGCAGGTCGGGTCGGGTGGCTTTGAGCGCCAAGGCGATGGCCCCGCTGCCAGTACCCAAATCGATGACGGACGCATTAGTCACGGGCTTCAGGACATCAAGCGCCCAGTCCACCAGCGTTTCGGTGTCAGGGCGGGGCACCAGCACGCGCTTGTCTACGCGCAGCGCAATGCCGTAAAACTCTTTGTGACCGGTTAGGTAGGCGACAGGCTCGCCTTGCAAACGACGCTTGACCAAGGCATCAAGACCTTGCAGAGCCTGCGGGCTCATGTCATCGGTGTCGTGCGCCAGCAACCACGCGCGGTGGTGGGCAGGCTGACTCGAAACGTGCAGCAAGAGCAGCTGCGCGTCCAGACGCTCAAGTCCTTGCGCCTGTAGGTGGGCAAGTGTTTGCGCGATGTTCTGGGGCGTCATGGTCAAGCGCCTGCGCCAACTTCCAGGGCTGCCAGTTGCTCCGCGGCTTCATAGGCTTGCAGTGCTTGCACCACGTCGTCCAGATCGCCCTCCATGATGTAGAGCAGTTTGTAAAGCGTGAGGTTGATGCGGTGGTCGGTTAGTCGGCCTTGGGGGAAGTTGTAGGTGCGGATGCGGTCGCTGCGGTCGCCGGTGCCAATCAGGCCCTTTCGCTCGGCGGCATCCTTGGCCGCACGTTCGCTGCGGTCTTTTTCATGAATGCGGGCGGTCAGCACTTTCAGGGCTTGCGCCTTGTTGCTGTGCTGGCTGCGGCCTTCTTGGCACTCGGCCACGATGCCGGTGGGAATGTGGGTAATCCGCACTGCAGAGTCGGTTTTGTTGATGTGCTGACCACCCGCGCCGCTGGCCCGGTAGGTGTCGATGCGCAAATCTGAGGGGTTGATCTGAATGGCGACTGCCTCATCGGCCTCGGCCAACACCGCCACGGTGCAGGCGCTGGTGTGGATGCGCCCCTGCGTCTCGGTGGTGGGTACGCGCTGCACGCGGTGGCCGCCTGACTCAAATTTGAGGGCACCGTAAACGTCTTGGCCCTCAATCTGAATCACCACCTCTTTGTAACCGCCCAGTTCGCTGGCCGACTCACTAATAATTTCGGCCTTCCAGCCCCGGCGCTCGCAATAACGCATGTACATGCGCAGCAGGTCGGCGGCAAACAGGGCGGACTCGTCGCCGCCTGTGCCAGCACGGATTTCCATGAAAGCGTTGCGGGCATCGTCCGGGTCTTTGGGCAGCAGCATGCGCTGCAACTCACCTTCAAGCTGCGTAAGCTCTTCCTGAGCGCCATCAATTTCTTCTTGCGCCATCTCGGTCATGTCATCGTCACCGGCAGAGCTTTTCAGCAGTTCCTGCGCGCCACCCAAGTCAGCCTCGCGTTGCAGGTAGCGCGACCAGCGGGTGGTAACCGCCGAGACGTCGGTGTGCTCTCGAGACAGCAGCAGAAACTGCTTCATGTCTTTCATGATGTCTTCACGAGACAGTAAAAACTCAAGCTCCCCAAGACGGTCAGCGTAGCGGGCAAGTTGTTGGCGAAGGAAAGGTTTCATGGGGAATCAGGTGAGTGCCGAAGCTGGTCAAAGCCGTTTGAAAAAGTAAGTCCGTCACTGCGAGCATAGCGCGGCAGTCCATCGTCGAGCCGCTTGGTTTAATCGGGGATAAAAGTCATGGATTGCCGCGCTACGCTCGCAATGACGGGAAAAGGAGAACGCAATGACGGGAAAAGGAGAACGCAATGACGGGCGGGTTGCACGAAGTTTTTGCCTCTCCGAGCGGTGGTTTTATTCCTCGTCAGCCCGAAGAAGGCAGCGTCGCTAACGCTCTTTGCGTAAAAAGAAGTGTTGTATTGCGGTGCTGGCGCGGTCGCGGGCGGTGGCGTCACCGGCACGCAATTCGGCCATGGCGCCGTGCAGCATTTTTTGCGTCAGCGCTTTGGACAGGGATTCCAACACGGCGTCCACATCGTCGCCTTTGGCCAGCAAGCGGCGGGCACGGGCCAATTCTGCGGCGCGCCACTCGTCGGCCTGTGCGTTGAGCTGCTGAATCAAGGGCACCGAGCTGCGCTGGTCGACCCAGTTCAGAAAACTCAGCACCCCGGCGTCCACAATCGCCTCGGCTTGGGCCACGGCGGCTTGGCGGCTGGCCTGCGCGGTTTGAACCACGCCTGCCAAGTCGTCCACCGTGTACAAATACACGTCTTCCAAGGCTTTAACTTCCAGCTCAATATCACGCGGCACGGCCAAATCCACCATAAACATGGGCCGGTGTTTGCGGCGCTTCAAAGCGCGCTCCACAGCCCCCAGCCCAATGATGGGCAGCGTGCTGGCGGTGCAGCTGATCACCGCGTCAAACTCGTGCAAGCGGTCTGGCAACTCGGCCAAATGCATCACTTCAGCACCGAAGTGGGAGGCCAACTTTTCACCCCGCTCCAGGGTGCGGTTGGCAATGACCATCTTTTTGGGTGTTTTGGCTGCGAAGTGGGTGGCGCAAAGCTCGATCATCTCGCCCGCGCCGACAAATAAAATTTTGACCTCGCTCAGGTCTTCAAACAGCTGCCCCGCCAACCTGACAGCCGCTGCCGCCATGCTGATGGAGTGCGCGCCGATCTCGGTGGAGGTGCGCACGTCTTTGGCGACCGCAAAGGAGCGCTGGAACAACTGGCTCAGGGTGGTGCCCAAGGAACCTGCAGCTTCGGCGGCACGCACGGCGTCTTTCAGTTGGCCCAAAATTTGGGGTTCACCCAGAACCATCGAGTCCAGTCCACTGGCGACCCGAAACGCGTGGCGGGCAGCCAATCCGTCTTCCAGTGTGTACGAGTGTGCGCGCAGCAAGCTGGGCGAGACACCACCGGCGTGGGCCATCCAGTCCAGCGTGTGTTCAAGCTCGGGCTTTTCGCCGGCGCAATAAATCTCGGTGCGGTTGCAGGTGGAGATGAGGGCGGCTTCAGGTTGACGAGAGAGCGAGGCTCTCAAACCCTTCAAGGTCGGCTCGATTTGGTCGATGGCGAACGCAAAACGGCCGCGCAGATCGAGCGGCGCGGTCGTGTGATTAATGCCTAAAGCCCAAACTGCCATCCGGGAATTATAAAATCAAGTCTTCTAATCAAACTCTTAACCTTCTTGACCCACATCAAGAAGTGATGCCAATGGGCTTTATTGACTTCCTGAACCATGTTTTAAATTTCCTGGCCCCAGCGGCTTGGTTGGCCATCGTCATGACCTTGGCACCTCGGATATTTAAGATAAACAGGGTTGTAAAGCCCTCAATACGTGCTATGGCAGCTATTAATTTCATAGTATCCTTGGCCGCTTTGTTGCTGGGGCTGGTGTTCTTTGGCCGCGACGGCAAGATGGCGACCTACTCGGGCATGGTCTTGATGTGTGCCACCAGCCAATGGCTGATGCTGCGTGCATGGCAAGCGGTGAAACGCTAAAGCCTCGAAAACTCCCATGCTGCCCTTAACCCTCCAGCCTGTCAACGACCAGGTTTATGCCGTCAACACAGCCCAAGGCGAGCATGTGGGGAATTTAAAACGGGTGGGTGCCTTGTGGAAATTTAAGGCCGTGGGCTATGACGAAAACGGCGCCGTCATGCCCGGCCACGGGCCGCTGACCGACCAGCACAACCAGAGCTTTGCCGAGTTGGATGCTGCGCACATCTGCGCCCAATTGGCCGCGCTCTAAGTGGCACGCAATCCATCGCGGGCTTGAAGTCGTCAGTTCATCGCGGGTGAAAACAAGTCCACCCGGTCGGTGATGATGCCTTCCGTGCCCAAGTCGATCAGACGTTGCGCTGCCCATTCGTCGTTCACGGTGTAGCTCAAGGTTCGCAGGCCCGCACTTTTGGCTTGATTGACGGTGGAGGCGTCCCACAAGGCGTGGTTGCAGACCAGCGCCACGCAGTCCAGCGTGATCGCGGTTTCCAGCCAACCCATCCATAAGGTGTCCAGCAACAAGCCGCGCGGGAGTTGCGGCTGCTCAGCTTGGGCGCCTTGCAGCGATTCGGGGTTGAAAGAGGTGAGCAAGGGCGGCACCGCTTGGCCCTGCCAAAGTCGTGCCGCCCAGTTGGCCACCACCTCACCGGTGTGGCGCTCGGTGCCGGGCGTGGCTTTGATCTCGATGTTCAAGAAATAGCCGTTGCGAATACAAAACGCCGCAATGTGCTCCAGCGAAGGCATCGGCTCACCCGCATAGGCGCGTGAGTGCCAGCTGCCTGCATCGAGTTGCGACAGCGCGCCCCAGGCATGGTCCCCGGCCACCGCGCTGTTGCCAGCGCCCAAGTGCGCTCGGGCATTGGTGGTGCGTTGCAAGGTGGCATCGTGCAGCAAAAACGGAACGCCGTCGGCGCTCAGCTTTACATCGCATTCAAACATGCGGTAGCCCAGGCTGGCTCCCAAGCGGAATGCCGCCAAGGTGTTTTCAGGGGCCAGCTTGCCTGCGCCCCGGTGTGCGATCCAGCGCGGGTAGGGCCAGAGCGCGGGTGAGGTGTCAGTCGTCATGACGTACTTTCCACGCGATGGCCGGTGCTGGCGTCAAAGTGGTGCAGGCGGTTGGCTTGCGGCGTGGCGTAAATGTTGGTACCCAGTGCGGGCACGACGTGGCCTTCGTCGGTGCGCAGGATGACCAACTCTTCCCCTTGGGCGTGCAGCAGTCGTGCGTAGATGAGTCGCTCGGCACCCAGCATTTCCACCGCTTCCACCCTTAGCGGCCAACTCTCGGGCGATGCCACAGGCGTGATCAGCAGGTGTTCGGGGCGGATGCCCAAAATTTGGCCGTCGTGTCCATTTGGCGCAGCTTTGAGTAAATTCATGGGCGGCGAGCCCATGAAGCTGGCCACAAAGGTGGTGGCCGGGCGGGTATACACCTCTTCGGGCGTGCCAAATTGCTCCACTCTGCCTGCGTGCATCACGATCATGCGCTGGGCCAGCGTCATGGCTTCGACCTGGTCGTGGGTGACAAAGAGCGAGGTAATGCCCAACTCGCGGTGCAGTTTTTGAATCTCCAGCCGGGTTTGGGCGCGCAATTTGGCGTCCAGATTGCTCAAAGGTTCATCAAATAGGAACACCTGGGGCTGGCGCACGATGGCGCGGCCCATCGCCACGCGCTGGCGCTGGCCGCCCGAGAGTTCGCGGGGCTTGCGGTGCAGAAAGGGACCAATTTCAAGAATTTTGGCGGCCTTGTCGACCCGGGCCTTGATCTCGTCAGCGGGGATCTTGGCAATTTTGAGGCCGTAAGCCATGTTGTCAAACACGCTCATGTGGGGGTAAAGCGCGTAGTTTTGAAACACCATCGCGATGTCGCGCTCTGAGGGTTCCAGGTCGTTCACGACCCGGTTGCCAATGGAGATGTCGCCACTGGTAACTTCTTCTAGACCGGCCACCATGCGCAACAGCGTGGACTTGCCGCAACCTGAGGGGCCGACGATGACGATGAACTCGCCATCGGCAATCTCGGCGCTGACGCCATGAATGACTTGGTTCGCAGTTTTGCCCTTGCCGTAGCTTTTGGTGATATTTTTTAGTGTGATGGAGGCCATGTGAGCATCTTATTTTTCGGTATCGACCAGGCCTTTGACAAACCATTTTTGCATCAGGATGACCACCAGCGCGGGCGGGATCATGGCCAGTATGGCGGTGGCCATGACGACGTTCCACTGCATCTCGGAGTCGCCTGCAGAAATCATGCGTTTGATGCCAATCACCACCGGGTACATGTTCTCGTTGGTGGTGACCAGCAGCGGCCACAGGTATTGATTCCAGCCGTAAATGAACTGAATGACAAAGAGCGCGGCGATTGAGGTGGTGGAGAGCGGCAGCAGCACGTCTTTGAAAAACCGCATGGGCCCCGCGCCGTCCATGCGGGCGGCTTCCACCAGCTCTTCAGGCACGGTCAGAAAAAACTGTCTGAACAAAAAGGTGGCCGTGGCCGAGGCGATGAGCGGGATGGTAAGCCCGGCGTAGCTGTTGAGCATGCCGAGGTCAGACACCACTTTGTAGGTGGGGCCAATGCGCACCTCCACCGGGAGCATCAGGGTAATAAAGATGGCCCAGAAGAAAAACATGCGAAACGGGAACCGGAAATACACGATGGCAAAGGCGGAGAGCAATGAGATAGCGATCTTGCCAAAAGCAATGATCAGCGCCGAAATCAGGCTCACCAGCATCATTTGCCCCACGGGCGCTTTGGAGCCTGAACCGCCCCCCGTGCCATTCCAGGCTGCGGTGTAGTTCTCAAGCAGATGGGTGCCCGGAAGCAAGGGCATGGGCGTTTGCACAATGGCTTGCGCAGTCTGGGTGGAGGCCACAAAGGTCAAGTACAGCGGAAAAGCCACCACCAGCACGCCCAAAATCAGGACCAGGTGGGAGAGCGCAGTCAGCAGCGGGCGGCGTTCTACCATGTCAGTAGTTCACTTTCTTTTCGACAAACCGGAACTGCACCACCGTCAAAATAACCACAATCACCATCAGCACCACCGATTGGGCCGCTGAGCCGCCGAGGTCCATCGCTTTGAAGCCGTCGTAATAAACCTTGTAAACCAAAATGGCCGTGTCTTTGCCGGGCCCACCCTGGGTGGCGGCGTCGATGATGGCAAAGGTGTCAAAGAAGGCGTAGACGATGTTGATGACCAACAGAAAAAACGTGGTTGGGGAGAGTAATGGGAAAACAATCGTCCAGAAGCGGTGCCAAGGGCGGGCGCCATCAATCGCGGCGGCTTCAATCAACGACTTCGGGATGCTTTGCAAACCGGCTAAAAAGAACAGAAAGTTGTAAGAAATCTGCTTCCACACGGCTGCCATCACCACCAACGTCATGGCGTGGGTGCCGTTAAGCAGGTGGTTCCAGTCCACGCCGACAGCGCGCAGCCAGTAAGACACCACGCCCACACTGGGCGCAAACATGAAAAGCCAAAGCACGCCCGCCACCGCCGGGGCCACCGCGTAGGGCCAGATCAGCAGGGTTTTGTAAATCAGGGCGCCTTTGACAATGCGGTCGGCAAAAACAGCCAGCAGCAAAGACAGGCTAATGCCAGCGACGGCCACTGAGGTTGAAAAAATAGCGGTGGTGATGAACGAGGCCAGGTAGGTGTCGTCGTTCCAAAGATTACGGAAATTCTCTAGCCCCACCCATTCCACCGAGGTGCCAAAGGCGTCCGACTGCTGCACCGATTGCAGCAGCGCCTGCACCGCCGGCCAAAAGAAAAACAGCGCAATCACCAGCACCTGAGGCGCCATCAGCGCCCAAGGTAACCAGCTTGATTTAAAAACGACACGTTTTTCCATGACTTTAAATCGTCGTCAATGTGACGCTTAAACCCACCATTGCGAGCCTCAAACCCGTCACTGCGAGCGAAGCGCGGCAGTCCATGCTTTGGTATTCGTGCATGGATCGCCACGGCCTACGGCCTCGCGATGACGAAGGTTCGCGCACTGAATCAGCCTTTTTTGTTGGCTTTTTCAAACCGCACCAGCAGCTCGTTGCCGCGTTTGACGATGGCATCCAACGCCTCTTTGGCGGTCTTTTTGCCACCCCAGACTTGTTCGAGCTCTTCGTCTTCAATGGCGCGAATCTGAACGTAGTTGCCCAAACGGATGCCGCGTGACTTGTCGGTGGTCTTGCGGATCATCTGGTTGACCGCTACTTCAGTGCCTGGGTTTTGCTTGTAAAAGCCTGACTTTTCAGTCAACTCAAACGCTGCGGTGGTGATGGGCAGGTAGCCGGTGCGCTTGTGGCTGGCCGATTGCACTTCGGGGCTGGAGACGTAGTTAAAGAAAGCGGCCACGCCTTTGTATTCTTCAGCCTTTTTACCAGCCATCACCCACAAACTCGCGCCGCCAATGACGGTGTTTTGTGGCGAGCCGGGCACATCAGGGTAGTAGGGCAGGGGCGCCAGGCCAAACGCAAATTTGGCGTTTTTCTTGACGTTGCCGTAAAAGCCCGACGAGGTCGTGATCATGGCGCATTCGCCTGACACAAAGGTAGGCTCAGGCACGTTGTTACGGCCTTTGTAAACAAACAAGCCTTGCTTGGCCATGTTGGCCAAGTTGTCGATGTGGCGCACATGCAGGGGCGAGTCCACTTTCATGCGGGCGTCCATGCCGCCAAGTCCGTTGCCTTTGGTGGCGAACTCCACGTTGTGCCAGGCAGAGAAGCTTTCCAGTTGGGTCCAGCCCTGCCAGGCGAGGGTGAGCGGGCATTTGTGGCCGCTTGCCTTGAGCTTGGCGGCGGCCAGTGCCACTTCGGGCCAGCTGCTTGGCGCTTTTTCAGGGTCCAGGCCAGCGGCTTTGAAGGCGTCTTTGTTGTAGTAAAAAACGGTGGTGGAGCTGTTGAACGGAAAGCTCAGCATCTGGCCGTTGGGTGCGGTGTAGTAACCGGCCACGGCGGAGATGTAGGCTTTGGGGTCAAATTTCTGGCCGGCGTCCTTCATGACCTGAGCGACAGGCACGATGGCGTTTTTGCTGGCCATCATGGTGGCGGTGCCGACTTCAAACACCTGCAGGATGTGCGGGGCGTTGCCGGCGCGAAATGCAGCTACTGCTGCAGTCATGGACTCGTCGTAAGTGCCCTTGAAGGTGGGCACAATTTTGTAATCTTTTTGCTTGGCATTGAAATCTTTGGCCAGGTCGTTGACCCACTCACCATTCACCGCCGTCATGGAGTGCCACCACTGAACTTCGGTTTGCGCGTGGGCTGCCAGGCAAGTCGCGCTGGCCAGGGCGAGGGCGATGAGTTTGAATTTCATGCAATTTCCTTCAGTAAAAGGGGAGAGCTTAGTCACGATTTGTGACGGTGGTGCGTCATTTGTGTGACGATCATTTTGAATTTTCATTAAACACCCAATTGCGTACCGTCGGTATCGGGGTTTCCCGCAGGGTTTAGCCGGTATCAGCGTCCCTTATGAAGACATTCCACGCGGAACAATAAGTTGGACTGGCAAAGTTATGGGTTGATTTAATAGCAAAACTTCAATTTCTTAAATAGGGACCAGCACGAGTAGCTATAAATAAATGAGCAAATTAGGCCTGCTTTATAAGTTGGAAACCTTGAAAGATGCACAACCGCATGCGCTAACCCCGGGCTTGAACTGCCCATCACCCCAGTAGGTGAATGCTGCGCTGCGGTAATATCGCTCTCCAGCCGTGTTTCCCCCTGTGTCGACCCGCGACGTGCCCGGCTGAATTTGAAGAAATACTGATGAACGCCCCCACACAGATCAATCACTTGATGGCTATCGATGCGCATGAGCCGCATGACAGCGCCCGCATTCGCGAAATTCCGTACAACTACACCTCTTTTTCTGACCGCGAAATCGTCATTCGCCTCTTGGGTGCGCCTGCGTGGGCGTGGTTGAATTTGTTGCGTGGCGAGCGCAGCACCGGCCGTTCGGCGCGCATGCTGTACGAGGTGCTAGGTGATATTTGGGTGGTGCAGCGCAACCCCTACTTACAAGACGATTTGCTGGACAACCCCAAGCGCCGCGTGTTGCTGGTCGAGGCGTTGAACCACCGCTTGGGCGAGGTGCAAAAGCGCCGCACGCCTGAGACTGACCCTGAGCGCGATGCCGTGGTGGGTGAATTGCTCAAAGCGGCTGGGACAGCGGTGCAGGCCTTTGACGCTGCATTCATCGAAACCGCCGCCTTGCGCCGCAAAACCCAGCGCCTGCTACTTAAGCTCACCGCCAAGGACAACATCAAGTTCGACGGCCTGTCCCGCGTGAGCCATGTGACGGATGCGACCGACTGGCGCGTGGAATACCCGTTTGTGGTGCTTACCCCCGATACCGAAGTGGAGATGGCTGGTCTGGTGAAGGGCTGTATCGATCTGGGCTTGACCATCATCCCCCGGGGCGGCGGCACGGGCTACACCGGCGGCGCTATTCCCCTGACCTGGAAAAGCGTGGTCATCAACACCGAAAAGCTGGAGGCCATGACCGAGGTTGAAATGGTCTCCTTGCCCGGCTTGGCCGAGCCCGTTGCCACGGTGTGGACTGAAGCCGGTGTGGTGACCCAGCGCGTGGCCGATGCAGCTGAGCGCGGTGGTTATGTGTTTGCGGTCGACCCGACTTCTGCCGAGGCTTCTTGCATCGGCGGCAACATTGCCATGAACGCGGGCGGCAAAAAAGCCGTGCTGTGGGGCACGGCGCTGGACAACCTGGCCAGCTGGCGCATGGTGACGCCGCAGGCCGAGTGGCTGGAGGTCACCCGCATCCAGCACAACCTGGGCAAGATTCATGACGCTGAGGTGGCCAGTTTCGAGCTGAACTACTTCAAAGCCGACGGCAAAACGCCGCTGCGCACCGAGCGGCTGGACATTCCCGGTAAATCTTTCCGCAAGGAAGGGCTGGGCAAGGACGTCACTGACAAGTTTTTAAGTGGTCTGCCAGGCATTCAAAAAGAGGGCTGCGATGGCCTGATCACCAGTGCCCGCTGGATTGTTCACCGCATGCCGGTGCACACGCGCACCGTGTGTCTGGAGTTTTTTGGCAACGCCCGGGACGCCGTGCCCAGCATTGTCGAGATCAAGGACTTCATGTTTGCCGAGCAAAAGCGCACAGGCGTGCTGCTGGCTGGTTTGGAGCATCTGGACGACCGTTATCTCAAAGCGGTGGGTTATGCCACCAAATCCAAACGCGGTGGCTTGCCCAAAATGGTTTTGTTTGGTGACATTGCTGGCGACAACGCCGACGACGTGGCCCGCGCAACCTCTGAGGTGGTGCGCATTGCCAACTCACGCAGTGGCGAAGGCTTTATTGCCATCAGCAAAGACGCGCGCAAGAAATTCTGGTTGGATCGCAAGCGCACCGCAGCCATCTCCAAGCACACCAACGCCTTCAAAATCAACGAAGACGTGGTCATTCCGCTGCCGCGCATGGCCGAGTACACCGATGGCATCGAGCGCATCAATATTGAGCTCAGCCTGAAAAACAAAATTGCCCTGTGCGATGCGCTTGAAGAGTTTTTTGCCAAAGGCAACCTGCCGCTGGGTAAGCACGACGACGCGATGGAGATTCCCTCCGCCGAGTTGCTGGGCGACCGCGTGGCGCAAGCGCTGGTGCTGGTGCGTGAGGTTCGCACGCTGTGGGCCGGTTGGCTTGAGGACGTGGAGCCGCTGTTTTCGCAGTTGCAAGACCACACGCTGCGCGCCAGCTGGAAGACGCAGTTGCGGGCGCCGCTGCAAAACATTTTCACGGGTGGCGCGTTTGAGCCGATCCTGAAAGAGTGCAACGCTGTGCATCAGCGCGTGCTCAAAGGCCGTGTTTGGGCCGCTTTGCACATGCACGCAGGCGATGGCAATGTGCACACCAATTTGCCAGTGAACAGTGACGACTACGAGATGCTGCAAACTGCCCATGGTGCTGTTAAGCGCATCATGGCGCTGGCGCGTTCGCTGGATGGCGTGATCTCGGGCGAGCACGGCATTGGCATCACCAAGCTGGAATTTTTGAGCGATGAAGAGCTGCAGCCCTTCACCGATTACAAAGCCCGGGTCGATCCGGAAGGGCGCTTTAACAAAGGCAAGTTGCTGCGAAACTGGCAAGCCCCTGGGGCCGCCAATGCGCCACCAACCCAGGCTGGGCGTGCCTTGCAGGCCGATTTGACCAATGCCTACACCCCCAGCTTTGGCCTGATGGGGCATGAGTCCCTGATCATGCAGCAAAGCGACATTGGCGCCATTGCTGACAGCGTGAAAGACTGCCTGCGCTGCGGTAAATGCAAACCCGTGTGCTCGACCCACGTCCCGCGTGCCAACCTGCTGTACAGCCCACGCGACAAGATTCTGGCCACGTCCCTCTTGGTGGAGGC
>CANBUY010000067.1 GCA_947372745.1 Comamonadaceae bacterium
CGGTGTCGACCACTTTTTCGTGTTCGGCGAAGGTGCCCGACTGGCGAAGCAGTTGGTCAACCATTGTGGTCTTACCATGATCGACGTGAGCGATGATGGCGATGTTTCTGATCTGTTTAATGGTCATGGTTCACTTTCTTAAATAATTCAGGACAGTGCGCCTCTGCACTCAAGTCTGTCCTACATTCATCTGTTAATTGATCACGCTTTGCTGATCTGTTCTATATCCAGCGGACTTAATAACCGCCCCGGTATCAATTCACCCGCTAATGCCTGGGCCGTTCCCAATAAGGCACGCGGACTCTCTGCATAAACAGCAATTTTTTCAGAGTCCGCCCATTCACCCCTGCGACGAACACCATTCAAAAACCGCGCTTTATTCTCGTCATCCAGCATGACAACCGTATGTTCACTCAGCAGCGAATCAACGGGAATCAAACAATTCAAACGTTCTTCTTCGGTCATGGCTTCAAGTGCTTCCAAAGTCACACATTGGCCAATCTCAAAACCGCCAGTACCAACCCGCCGCAGGGCGCTTAAATGCGCGCCGCAACCCAAGGCCTCTCCCACATCCTCACCCAAGGTGCGAATGTAGGTTCCTTTGCTGCACTTAACTATCATTTTAATAGCTGGTTGCGCAACATCTGTATTAATCAGAGCCATATTTAATGCATGAATAGTTACTTCACGCGCTTCCCGCTCAATCTCAATCCCAGCTCTTGCATATTCGTACAAGGCTTTTCCATCCTTCTTCAGCGCGCTGTGCATCGGCGGAATTTGCCGGATAAGACCGGTAAATTGTGGCGCGATACGCAGTAAATCTTCCTGCGAAACATTCACAGGGCGCTCTTCAATAACTTCACCCTCGGCGTCAGCCGTACTGGTTTTTTGCCCCAGTCGGGCGACCGCTTCGTAGGTCTTGTCAGCGTCCAACTGGAGTTGACTAAATTTAGTTGCTGCCCCAAAACACAAAGGTAAAACGCCTGTGGCCAGTGGGTCAAGCGTGCCGGTATGGCCCGCCTTTTCAGCCCTCAACAACCATTTAACTTTTTGCAAAGCATCGTTGCTTGACCATCCCAAAGGCTTGTCAAGTAGCAGGACCCCATGCACGGGGCGCCTTGCAACCCGTGCACGTGGCGCATTCATCAGGTCAGTCCTCTTTGGCGCGAGAAGCTACCGCACGCGCAATCAAGGCGTTCATATCGGCGGCTTTCTCAGTCGTTTGATCGAACAAAAAGTGCAAGGTAGGCACGGTGTGAATGTGCAAACGCTTGAACAAACCTGCTCGCAAAAATCCGGCAGCCTGGTTCAAACCCTCAGTACAAGCCTTGGGGTCTCCTGTCAAAAGACTGAAGAAAACCTTTGCATGCGCATAGTCGGGTGTGACCTCGACTGCTTGAATCGTCACCATCCCCACCCTGGGGTCTTTGAGTTCCCGGGCAATCAGCTCGGTCAGATCACGTTGGATCTGATCGGCGACCTTAAAGCTTCGGTTCGGTGTTTTTGACTTAATTCGCACAGTGTTCGCTCAATCGATCAAAGAGTACGGGCAATTTCGCGAATCTCGAAGAACTCCAGCACGTCACCCTCTTGGATGTCGTTGTAGTTCTTGATGTTCAAGCCGCAATCAAAGCCTTCTTTGACTTCTTTCGCATCGTCTTTGAAACGCTTGAGCGAATCCAGTTCACCCGTGAAGATGACCAGGTTGTCGCGCAACAAGCGAAGACGAGAGGTGCGACGAACCACACCGGCGGTGACCATACAACCAGCAATGGAGCCGATTTTGGATACTTTGAAGACCTGACGAATTTCGGCCATACCGATAACTTCTTCCTTTTTGTCTGGGGTCAACATACCCGACATGGCGAGTTTGAGTTCGTCCACTGCGTCGTAAATGATGTCGTAGTAGCGAATATCAACGCCGTTGTTCTCGGCCAACTTGCGAGCACCAGCATCGGCACGGGTGTTGAAACCAATGATGACCGCCTTGGAAGCAATCGCCAAATTGACGTCGGACTCGCTGATGGCACCCACAGCGGTGTAGACCAACTGGACTTTGACCTCTTCGGTAGAGAGCTTGAGCAGAGACTGCGCCAGCGCTTCTTGCGAACCCTGTACGTCGGCCTTGATGATGATTGGCACCATCTTGACAGCGCCAGCGGCCATATCGGTGAACATGTTCTCCAACTTGGCGGCTTGTTGCTTGGCCAGCTTGGTGTGGCGGAATTTACCAGCACGGTAAGTGGCAATCTCACGGGCCCGACGTTCATCAGACATCACCATGAATTCATCACCCGCAGCAGGCACTTCGGTCAAACCCTGGATTTCAACAGGAATGGACGGTCCAGCAGTTTTGATCGTTTTACCGTTCTCGTCCAACATGGCGCGAACACGGCCATAAGTAGAGCCGGCCAACACGATATCACCCGTTTTGAGTGTGCCGGATTGCACCAAAATAGTGGCCACAGGACCACGACCCTTGTCCAAACGCGCCTCAATGACCAAGCCTTTGGCCATCGCATCAATGGGGGCACGGAGCTCAAGCACTTCGGCTTGCAAGAGCACTTGCTCCAGCAAGGCGTCAATGCCTTGACCTGTCTTGGCAGACACCGTCACAAACGGTGAATCACCACCAAACTCTTCAGGAATGACTTCTTCAACCACCAGTTCGTTTTTAACGCGCTCTGGGTTGGCATCTGGTTTGTCGATCTTGTTGATCGCCACAACAATCGGCACACCGGCTGCTTTGGCGTGTTTGATCGCTTCTTTGGTTTGCGGCATCACGCCGTCATCGGCTGCCACCACCAAAATCACAATGTCAGTAGCTTTGGCACCACGGGCACGCATGGCGGTAAACGCTTCGTGTCCAGGTGTGTCGAGGAAGGAAATCATGCCGCGTGGTGTTTCCACGTGGTAAGCACCAATATGCTGGGTGATACCGCCCGCTTCGGCCGAGGCCACTTTAGCGGTACGAATATAGTCAAGCAGTGAGGTCTTGCCGTGGTCAACGTGACCCATCACGGTCACCACTGGGGCACGTGGCAAGGACTCTGATTGTTGTTGAGAGACTTCGTCATCAGTGAACGCCTCTGGATCATCTAGCGCCGCCACAATGGCGGTGTGACCCATTTCTTCCACCAAAATCATGGCGGTGTCTTGGTCCAGCGGCTGATTGATGGTGACCATCTGGCCCAGTTTCATCAAATGCTTGATAACTTCAGAGGCTTTAACGGCCATTTTGTGTGCCAATTCGGCCACAGTGATCGTCTCGGGAACGTGAACTTCAATGACGCGCGCTTCAACCGGTGCAGCTTGCACGTGGTTGTCATCACGGTCACGGTCGTTCGAACCGCGACGTCCACCACGCGCAGGTGCACGCCAGTTGGTACTACGACCTGGTGCAGGTGTGGTTGCACCGCGTGTTGGGATCGCGCCCTTCTTTTTCGGGTCCCCTGCCCAGCTGCTGGACAGCTTGGCAGATTTGACTTCTTTGCCGGCGCCAGGAGCACCCGGTGCAGCAGGCGCTGCTGGAGCACCTGGACGCGCTGGTTTTGCGGCAACTGCGCCTGCGGCTGGTTTGTGCAAAGTACCTTTGATGCCAGCCTTGGCGGCATCTGTGCCGGGCTTGGCCACAGGTTTTGCTTCTTCAACCTTCTTCGGCGGCGGAGCCTTTTTAGCAGGCGATGACATCATCAAGCGAATGGCAGCGGCTTCGGCCTCTGCTTTGCGACGTCGGTCACCAAGGTCAGCAGCGCGGGCCACATCTTCGGCGGCGCGGGCCTTTGAGTCAGCAGCTGCTTTTTCAGTCGCCAACAGTTGGGCTTGCGCTTTTTCAGCTGCTTGAGCAGCCTGCGTCGCAGCGAGTGCGACAGCATCGACAGCAGGAGCGCTTGCGTCAGCAGGCTTGTTTTTCTCTTTGAGAGCCAAGGCTGCAGCAGCTTCTGCTGCTTTTGCCTCGGAAGCCGCCGCAGCTTGTTCAGCTGCCGCGCGCTCTTTAGCCTCTTGGGCTTCACGTTGCATGCGACGCTCGATCAGGTCTTCTTCCTGGCGACGAATCAACTCCGCCTGACGGCTGGCTTCTTCTTCACGACGAGCCAGTTCAGCATTTTCAGCTTGAACACTGGCGTCAACTTCTTGTTCAACTTCGGGTGCCTCAACAGCCACTTCGACGCCGTCTTCACGTCGGACAAAAGTACGCTTCTTGCGAACCTCAACCTGAATTGTTCGCGCTTTGCCCGTAGAGTCAGCCTGCTTGATTTCGCTGGTTGATTTCTTGACGAGCGTGATTTTCTTGCGCTCAGGGCTTGCAGTGCCATGACTGGCCTGCAAATAGCTCAACAGCTGCTGTTTATCAGCATCCGAGAGGCTGTCAGACGTAGCGGATTTGGCTACGCCTGCCGATTTCAATTGCTCAAGCAAAGTATCGGTTGATTTTTTGAGTTCGTTTGCAAACTCTGCGACGGTCGTACTGGACATTTGTTGGGTAACCTTTAGTTCGGCATGACAAGCCCAAAAGGGACTTGTCAGCCATCACTTAAACTTCGTTTTTCATGGCATTCACTTAAGCTTGAGGCGCTGCGTCATCGGTAAACCAATGTTCGCGCGCCTTCATGATCATGGTCTTGGCTTCATCAGCCGACTGCCCCGTGATCTCGGTAAGCTCATCTACGGCCAAATCGGCCAAATCGTCACGCGTGTGAATGCCACCATCCGCCAGCTTGCCGAGCAGTTCAGAATTCATGCCTTCGAGATCATGCAAATCAAGCGAGACCTCATCGACATTTTCTTCATGGACGATTTCCATCGTCAACAACGCATCTTTTGCACGATTGCGTAGTTCGTTAGCCGTGTCTTCATCGAAACTCTCGATTTCGAGCATTTCTTCCAAAGGCACGTAAGCCACTTGCTCAAGGCTGGTAAAGCCTTCGGCAATCAACAAGTCGGCAATTTCCTCGTCCACATCGAGCTTTTCCATGAACAGCTTACGGCCTGAATCAGTCTCGTTGGCTTGTTTCTGGGCAGACTCTGCGGCGTCAAGAATATTGATTTTCCAACCAGTCAGTTCAGCAGCCAGACGCACATTTTGTCCGCCCCGGCCAATGGCAATCGCCAAATTTTCTTCGTCAACGACCACATCCATGGCGTGGCGCTCTTCGTCCACAACTATAGAAGTGACATTGGCTGGTGCCAAAGCGCCAATCACGAACTGGGCAGGGTCTTCACTCCACAGCACAATATCAACACGCTCACCGGCCAATTCATTGGTCACACCGTTCACACGCGTTCCACGGACACCGACACAGGTGCCAATAGGATCAACGCGTTTGTCGTGTGAGAGAACGGCAATCTTGGCACGTGAACCGACGTCACGGGCACAAGATTTAATCTCTAGCAATCCTTGCTCGATTTCTGGTACTTCCTGGCGGAACAACTCCACCATGAAGTCAGGGGCCGAGCGTGACAAGATAATTGGCGCGCCACGGAGCGTCAAATCGACTTCCATGATCATGGCACGCACCCGATCACCCATGCGCAGATTTTCTTTTGGGATCATCTCGCTGCGGCGCAGGCGGCCTTCAACACGGCCACTTTCGACAATGATGTCGCCCTTGTCCATGCGCTTGACCGTGCCGACAAAAATCTTGTCGCCACGCGACATGAAATCATTGAGCAGCATCTCACGCTCTGCATCACGAATTTTTTGCAGAATAACTTGCTTGGCGGCCATCGCGCCAATTCGACCGATAGGCACGGATTCAACCAACTCCTCGATGTACTCATCGACCTCGATGTCAGGAATTTGCTCTAGCGCCTCAAACAACAGGATTTCCTGGTCAGGCAACTGCAAGCCCGCCTCATCGGGAACTACATGCCAACGTCGAAACGTCTCGTAGCTTCCGCTGTCACGGTCAACAGCCACACGGATATCCACTTCACCCTGAAAAAGTTTTTTGGTAGCCTGGGCCAGCGCGGCCTCAACTGCACCAAAAACCACGTCACGCTCAACGTTCTTTTCGCGTGAGATGGCTTCCACCAGCATTAACATTTCGCGATTCATGCCTAAACCTCCTGTTTCAATTCAATCTAAATTTGCTTCTGCGGCGCCCTTGGCACCACGACCCTTGAAACTCACGATAGGCGCCAAACGGGCCTCTCGCAACTCATCAAGGGTAAACCCCAAAGCCTGCACCGGAGCCGGCGCACGCTTCTTGCTAATAATTTGACCGGGCTTTCCTACGGGCGCCTCGCTCCAGACGATTTGCCAACCCAGAGCGCCGTCTTCTGCCACTGTGCGCTCCAGAGTTCCCCTGAATTTCTTCCGTGAGGCACTCACCTGACCCGCACCAGCCGCACCAATAGGCGCCTTCAGGTTGACGTCAATCTCTTGGCCGACAAACCGTTCAAAATCTTTTTCATGCCGCAAGGGGCGATCAATACCAGGCGAGGAAACCTCAAGCCGTGTGTATTCAATGCCATCCACCTCAAGGGCAAACAACAATTGGCGAGTAACCTTTTCACAGTCTTCAACGGTGATAAATTGATCAGGCAAAGCACTTGCCTCTTCACCCACAACTGGGGGCGCCCACGGATGATCTATCGTTATACGCAGCAATCCAGCTGCGGAACGCTCGGTTTCCACCAGGTCGTAGCCCAGACCGGCCACGGTTTGTTCAATAATTTCTTTCAGCGCCACGGGTATTTTGTTGCCATTCAAAAACAATCGACCAAAAAAAACGGGCGGTAGATACCCGCCCGTTTGGTCGTGAGCTTGGATTGTACCCGAAACCAGAGGCAAAGCCCTTGATTTCTATGGATTTTTTAGGCTGACGACAGGAGCGTTCGGGTGTATTCGTGCTTCGGATCACCCAACAACGAAAGCGCCGGACCAGACTCCACAAAACGGCCCTCTTTCATGACCATAATGTCATGAGCCATCGCCCTAATAACGTCTACATCATGGGTAATAAGCAAATAACTCAAGCCATGCTGACGCTGTAAGCGCTGCAAAAGTTGTAGCACCTGTTGTTGAATCGTCACATCGAGGGCGCTGGTCGGTTCATCCAACACCAAAATTTCAGGTTTAACGATCAGGGCACGAGCAATCGCAATTCGCTGCCGCTGCCCGCCTGAGAACTCATGCGGGTAGCGCTGCAGCCACTGAGACCAGTCTTCACTTTGAGCATCTGCGTCCGCATCGTCACCCAAACCCACCTCCTTCAGAACGTCGACAACCCGCACCCGACGCTCCGAGCGACTCAGCCCCGGCTCATGGACCAACAAGCCCTCACCAACAATTTCTTCCAAGGTGAGTCTTGGCGACAAGGACGAAAAAGGATCTTGAAACACAACCTGGATGGTCTTGCGCAAAGCCCGGTCGCTGGCTGTATTGGCCCCCCAGGCTGCGGTCATCACGGTTAATTCTCCTTTGGCTGGCAACAAACCCAAAGCCGCCAAGGCCAAACTTGACTTGCCAGACCCCGATTCGCCAATGATCCCCAGCGTTTTCCCCTTGTACAGTTTGAAATCAGAAGGATGAACAGCCACGAATTCAGCATGACTGAACCAGCCCTTTAAACCAGCACGCGGTATGGCATAAGTGATCTGAAGCGACTGCGCGTGCAGCACAGCGACTGGCTCTGTAGCGGGCTCAGTGGCTTCAAGATTGCGCGTCGGCTTGCTTTCAATCAAGCGCCGGGTGTAGGGATGCTGCGGGTTGGCAAAAACATCGGCCACTAAGCCTTGTTCAACGATGTGGCCACTTTCCATCACGATCACCCGATCAGCGAAACGTCGCACCAGATTTAAGTCATGGGTAATCATGAGCACGGCCATGCCGTTTTTTTTCTGCGCTTGGTTCAGCAAGTCCAAAATCTGCCCCCGCAGGGTCACATCCAAGGCGGTGGTGGGTTCATCGGCCAGCAACAATTTGGGCTGACAGGCTAAAGCCATGGCGATCATGGCGCGTTGTCGCTGCCCCCCGCTGAGTTGATGCGGATAAGCCTGGGCCCGTCTTTGCGGGTTATCAATGCCGGTATCTGCTATTAATTGAATAGCTACCTTAGCACACTGCTCTTTGCTTAAACCTATTTTCAGCTCTAAAACTTCGGAAATTTGATCGCCGATAGTCATCAATGGGTTCAAGGCGGTCATCGGCTCTTGAAAAATCATGGCGATGTCTCGCCCCCGCAAGGCCCGAAGCGCGGGCTCTGGCATGCTGAGCAGATCACGCGTCTCAAACAAAGCTTGGCCAGTGGTGTCGGCGTTAAGCGCCAGACCCAACAAACTTAAAGCCGTGATGGTTTTACCAGAGCCAGACTCGCCCACCAAGGCTAATTTTTCACCACGCGCCATGCTGAAATTTATGGCGTGGACTACTTCGTTCTGGCCAAAAGTAATTTTGAGGTTTTTAACCTCAAGCAAGGTTCCCGGCGTCATTTGTCAGCCTTTCGGGGGTCCAGCGCATCACGCAGGGCATCGCCCATCAGGGTTAGCAGCAGCAAGGTCAGCACCAAAACAACAAAGGTAGAAAGCGATATCCACCAAGCATCTATATTGTTTTTCCCCTGTGAAAGAAGTTCACCCAAAGAGGGCGTGCCCGGGGGAACGCCCAAGCCCAAAAAGTCGAGCGAGGTGAGCGCCAAAATAGCCCCACTCATCCGAAAAGGTAAAAACGTGACGACGGGCGTCATGCTGTTGGGAAGCAGGTGTCGAACAATGATTTGCCATTGACTCACGCCCAAGGCGCGGGCTGCGCGCACATAGTCCAGTTGTCGGTTGCGCAAAAACTCGGCCCGAACGTAGTCAGACAATCCCATCCAGCCAAATAAGCTCAGCAAAATAAGCAGCAGGGCCATGCTGGGCGCAAAAACAGCGCTGAAAATAATCAGCAGGTACAGTTCCGGCATTGAGCTCCAAATTTCAGTGAATCGCTGAAAAGCCAAATCAGTCTTGCCCCCAAAAAACCCCTGAACAGCGCCTGTGATGACCCCCAACAAGACGCCTGAGGTCGTCAGGGCCAGCGCAAACAGCACACTAACCCTGAAACCATAGATGAGCTGGGCCAGCAAATCGCGCCCGCGGTCATCGGTGCCCAGCCAGTTATCCCGACTGGGACCTGAAGGGTTGGGCTGCTTGGCGAAATAGTTAAGCGTTTTGTAGCCATAGGGATTGGGGGCAAACACCGCCCAGTTGCCCAGCTTGGCCAAGCGGTCTCGAATAAAGGGGTCAAGGTAATCGGTTGGCGTCTCGAAATCACCACCAAATGTCTTTTCCGAGTAGTCCTTGACGATGGGGACATAAAGGCTACCCTCGTAGCGCACCAGCAGCGGCCGGTCGTTGGAGATTAACTCTGCCATCAAGCTTAAGCCCACCAGGCAGGCAAAAATGAGCAAGCTCCAGTAGCCTAAACGGTTGCGTTTAAAGCGCAGCCATGCCCGACGTGACGGACTGGGGCTGACGGCGTGGGCTTGCGGTTTAGTCAAATTTGACACGAGGGTCCACCCAAACATAACAAAGATCCGAGACCAACTTGGTGAAGAGTCCCAGCAAGGTAAAGAAATACAAGGTACCCATCACTACAGGATAGTCGCGCCGAATCACACTCTCGTAGCTGAGCAAGCCCAGTCCATCCAGTGAAAAAAGGGTTTCTATCAGCAGTGAACCCGTAAAGAACGCCCCGATGAACGCCGAAGGGAATCCGGTAATGATCGGAATCAGCGCGTTGCGAAACACATGTTTCCAGAGGACCTGACGCTCATCCAAGCCCTTGGCACGGGCGGTCACGACATATTGCTTGCGAATTTCTTCTAAAAAGGCATTTTTGGTCAGCATGCTGGTGACTGCAAAACTCCCCAAAACCATGGCGGTAACCGGCATCGCGATATGCCACAGGTAGTCCACCACGCGAGCGCCCCAACTCAGTTCGACCCAATTGCTAGAGGTCAAGCCACGCAAGGGAAACCATTGCAACTGACCACCAAATATGACCAGTAAGGCGACACCCATGACAAAACCCGGAATGGCGTAGCCCACTAACACCAAGAGTGTGGTGACAAAGTCAAAGCGGGAACCTGCCCGCACCGCCTTGGCGACGCCTAAGGGGACAGCTATCAAATAACTGATAAAGAAAGTCCACAAACCCAAGCTAATGGACACTGGCAACTTTTCCCAAAGCAACTGAGAGACGGCCTTGTTTTGAAAAAAACTTTTGCCCAAATCAAAGCGTGCAAATTGACCCAGCATTTGAAAGAAGCGCTCATGCGCTGGTTTGTCAAAACCATAAAGGGCCTTGATCTGATCGAGCCGCTTGGGGTCAACGCCTTGGGCGCCACGGTAGCTCAGGCCCCCTCCCTCCGCGCTGTTGCCCGTCCCGGCTTTGGCCTCAGCCATGTACTGCTCAACCGGGCCGCCGGGCACAAACTGGACCACCACAAAGGTCAGCAGCAGCACGCCCAAGAGCGTGGGCACCATGAGCAGGAGGCGTTTAAGGCTATAGATCAGCATGGTTTATTTGGCCCACCAGGTGTCGATGGCCCAGGTTTCGCCTTGGGCATAGGGCGGCATGGCCACAGGTTTTTCGACACGCCAGGCATTAAAGACGATACGGTGGGTTGGGGCTGTCCACTGAGGAATTAATAAGTGACTGTGTGAAATGACGCGTTCCAGTGCGCGGCAGGCGGGCAGCAATTCGGCCTTGGTTTTAGCGCGGGTCATTTGGGCAATCAGCGCATCGACCGTAGGGCTCTTGATGCCGGTCAAATTACCGGAGTCCTCAATATCTGCCGCTTTGCTGCCAAACATGTCCGCGTATTCCTGGCCAGGATTGTGGGTGCCGCCATAGGCCATAGAGGTGATGTCGAACTCAAACTTCTGGAGCCGCTGCTGGTACAGGGCAAAATCAACCGGCCTGAAGTTCAATTGAATCCCCAGTTTCTCCAGGTTGCGCGCCCAAGGCGTGATGACCCGGGCACTGCCTTCGTTGCTGTCTAGATACTCAAGCGCAAAAACCTTGCCTGCTGCATTGCGCAACGCACCGTCCTTCACAGTCCAGCCAGCAGCAGACAGCAAGGCTTGTGCTTGACGCAAGTTTTCACGCAGGGAATGCGCGCCATCGGTTCGGGGCGCAACGGTCATGGGTCCAAATGTGGCTTCAGGCAGTGCTTCACGCCAAGGACTCAAGAGGGCCAACTCTTCTGAACCGGGCAGGCCTGAGGCTTGGCAATCGGTATTCCCAAAGAGGCCATTCACGCGCTGGTAAGCGTTGTAAAACATTTGGCGATTCATCCACTCGTAATCCAAGGCCAGGCCCAGCGCCTGACGCACCCGCACATCCTTGAATTGTTCGCGGCGGGTATTGATCACGTAGCTTTGAAAACCAGAGGGCAGACGGTGCTTAAACTCCGCTTTGACTAGTTCACCCGAATCAAACCGCTTGCCTGTGACGCGCCTCGCCCAGTCACCTGCTGAAAAAAACCGCATCAAATCAAACTCGCCCGCCTTCAATGCTTCAAGGCGAGCGGTGTTGTCTTTGTAGATTTTGACTGTGATGCGATCAAAATTACTGGTGCCTTTCTTGACATTCAAATCTTTGGCCCAGTACACGGGGTCACGCACATAAGTGATGTCTTTGCCAAAGTTGACCGGGCCAATTTTGTAAGGACCACTGCCAATCGGTACATCAGTGACGACTTGGTCAAACGGTTTTAACTTCCCATTCTCCATGCCCCATTGATGGCTGAAAACGGGCAAGCCACCCACAGTAAGCACCAAGCTTTTGTTTGGTTTTTTGAACCGATAGCGCACCGTCATTGTGTCAATAACATCAAGACCCGCTACATCTTCAAGCAAGCTTTTATAAGACGGCGACGTATGAGGCCCCATCAATGTGTCAAAGCTGTGTTTCACATCTTCCGCCAAAACAGGCACACCATTGTGAAAACGGGCCTGAGATCGGAGCCGAAAAATGACGCTCAGCCCGTCGGGCGAAACCTCAACATCACTGGCCAGCAAGCCGTAACCTGAGGCTGACTCGTCCAAAGCGCCGGTGAGCAAAGAGTCGAACATCAAATCAGTTAAATAGGCTGGTGCCGAGCCTTTCATGGTGAAAGGGTTGTACTTGTCAAAAGTAGACACGCGCAGATTACTGACCAGTCGAAGCTCACCGCCCTTGGGTGCCTTGGAATTGACATAGTCAAAATGCGAAAAATTAACAGGGTATTTGAGGTCGCCCCATAAAGCGTAGCCATGCGCAGCCCACGCCGGAAAGCTTGCCACCATCAACAGAATAATCAACATAGAACGCATGAGACAATTCTGCATCAAATGTCGCTGAGTTTTACGCCAAGGTTTGAGCCCAAGAATGGAAAAGGCTCAATATCAAAGCATAATTTTCAGTGATGATTCATTGGCTTACATGAGAGAAAGAGACTATGGGATTCCTGACTGGCAAAAAATTTCTGATTACTGGTGTGTTGTCCAAGCGTTCGATTGCCTATGGCATTGCACAAGCTTGTCATGAGCAAGGCGCTGAACTGGCGTTTAGTTACGTGGGCGAGCGCTTCAAGGAACGCATTACAGAATTTGCCGCAGATTTTGGCTCTTCGCTGATATTTGATTGCGATGTGGGTGACGACGCCCAAATTGATGCTTTATTCAAAGACCTCTCGGCCACCTGGCCCATGTTTGATGGCTTTGTGCACAGCATCGGCTTTGCCCCTCGAGAAGCCATTGCCGGCAACTTTTTGGATGGACTCACACGAGAAAATTTTCGTATTGCCCACGATATCAGTGCCTACAGTTTCCCCGCCATGGCTAAAGCCGCCCTGCCCTACCTCAATGAAAAAGCCTCCTTGCTGACCCTGACTTATTTGGGCGGCGTGCGTGTGGTGCCTAGTTACAACACCATGGGTTTGGCTAAAGCATCTTTGGAGTCATCAGTACGTTACCTGGCCGATGCGATCGGACCACGCGGAATGCGCGTCAATGGACTCAGTGCCGGCGCCATCAAAACACTGGCTGCTAGTGGCATCAAGGATTTTGGACGCTTGCTGGCCATTTCTGTCAATGCCTCGCCTTTACGCCGCAATGTAACGATCGAAGAAGTGGGCAATGTCGCCGCCTTCTTGCTCAGTGACCTGGCCTCAGGCATGACCGGTCAAATTTCGTATGTGGACTGTGGCGTGAGCCAAACAGCGGTCGCAGTCGTCGAATCACCTGCTTCTTAATAAAAATAGACTGCTAGCCCCGTCTATCGGGCGCTAGCAGCTACTATTTAAATAGCAATGCGTTACGCTTTAACGCAGTCTGCAAAGTAGTGGAGCACGCCGTTAGCCCCTACTTCTTCAACCAATCCATGAATATCGGTCTCAAAACCTGGACACTGCGTGTTGAATTCGCGTGAAAACTTCAGGTAGTCGACAATTTTCTTGTTGAACACTTCGCCAGGAATCAACAAGGGAATGCCCGGTGGATAGGGTGTCACCAAGCCCACCGTGATGCGGCCTTCAAGTTTGTCAATCTCCACGCGCTCGGTTTTACGCAAGGCGATGTGAGCATAAGCGTCGCTCGGCTTCATGGCGGGCGTCAAGTCGCTCAAATACATATCGGTCGTGAGACGAGCAATATCGTACTTGGCATACAACTGATGCAAGTGCTGGCACAAGTCAGCCAAGCCCATGGTTTCATATTTGGGGTGCTTCTGACAGAACTCAGGCATTACGCGCCACATGGGTTGATTCTTGTCGTAATCGTCCTTGAACTGCTGCAAGGCAGTCAACATGCTGTTCCAGCGGCCTTTAGTGATGCCGATGGTGAACATGATGAAAAAGCTGTACAAACCGGTTTTTTCAACCACCACACCATGCTCAGCCAAAAATTTGGTCACGATGCTTGCAGGTATGCCTGTTTTGGCAAACTTGCCGTTCAGGTCCATACCGGGCGTGACAATCGTTGACTTGATCGGGTCCAGCATATTGAAACCGGTAGCCATCTTGCCAAACCCGTGCCAATTGACGCCGGCCTTTGCTTTGGCGGACTCCCCTTTGATGATCCAGTCATCGGCCCGGCCAATGCCTTCATCGACCAACTTGTCCGGTCCCCAGACCTTGAACCACCAGTCAGTCCCGTAATCTTCATCAATTTTGCGCATGGCGCGGCGGAAATCGAGCGCTTCGGCAATGCTTTCCTCCACCAAGGCAGTGCCACCAGGGGGCTCCATCATGGCAGCGGCAACGTCGCAGCTGGCGATGATGCTGTATTGAGGGCTGGTGCTGCTGTGCATCAAGTACGCCTCATTGAAGAGGTGCTTGTCGAGCTTGACCGTTTGCGAGTCTTGTACCAACACATGGCTGGCTTGGCTAATGCCGGCCAACAGTTTGTGGATAGATTGGGTAGCGTAAACCATAGCGTGCTTAGGGCGCGCGCGTTTTTTACCCATGGCATGGTAAGAGCCATAAAAAGGATGAAAAGCCGCGTGCGGTAGCCAGGCCTCGTCAAAGTGGATGTTTTCCACGTAGCCGTCCAGCATGCCCTTGACGGTTTCGGTGTTGTACAAAACACCGTCATAAGTTGATTGGGTTAAGGTCAAAACGCGGGGCTTGATTTTGCTAGCGTCAACCCCTTGCAAATGCTCTTTGATCAAGGGATTGGCCAAGATTTTGGCCTTGATCGCAGCTTGCTCAAACTCACTTTTCGGAATGGGTCCGATGATGCCGAAGTGATTGCGCGTCGGCTTCAAAAAGACCGGAATAGCCCCGGTCATGATGATGGCGTGCAGAATTGACTTGTGGCAGTTGCGGTCAACGACCACCACATCGTTAGGGGCCACGGTGTGGTGCCAGACCATTTTGTTGCTGGTGCTGGTGCCGTTGGTCACAAAGAAGCAATGGTCGGCATTGAAAATGCGCGCCGCATTGCGCTCGCTCTCGCCAATGGCGCCGTTGTGGTCCAGCAATTGGCCCAACTCTTCCACCGCGTTGCACACGTCCGCACGCAACATGTTTTCACCATAAAACTGGTGGTACATCTGGCCTACAGGACTCTTCAAAAAGGCCACGCCGCCCGAGTGGCCAGGGCAATGCCAAGAGTAAGAGCCGTCTTCCGCGTAATCGAGCAAAGCTTTAAAAAAGGGCGGCTTGATGCCTTCTAAGTAGCTTTTGGCTTCGCGGATGATGTGCCGCGCCACAAACTCGGGCGTGTCTTCAAACATGTGAATGAAACCATGCAACTCACGCAAAATATCGTTGGGCAAGTGACGCGATGTTTTGGTTTCGCCGTAGATGTAAATCGGCACATCCGCGTTCTTGCGCCGCACTTCTTCAATGAAGCCGCGCAAGCCGTAAACCACCGGATCGAGGTCTGGACCGGGCGTGAACTCTTCGTCATCGATGGACAAAATAAAGGCACTGGCACGGCTTTGCTGCTGCGCGAATTGAGACAAATCGCCGTAACTGGTTGCGCCCAAAACTTCAAATCCTTCCGTCTCAATGGCCTGCGCCAACGCGCGAATGCCAAGACCCGATGTGTTCTCAGAACGGTAGTCTTCGTCAATGATGACGATGGGGAAACGAAATTTCATGCACGGCTCCAAAGGCGGGGGCAAAAAAGGGAAACAGGGGCGAAGTGTAAGGATTATTTGTGTCTAAATTTAGGCACAATGTGAGTTGCGTTAAAAAGAACTCATTATCCAAGGATTGAACATGGATTTATCGACGGTTTGGTGGCTCGTCACCGGTGGTTTGATCGCTGTCGAACTGCTCACGGGTACTTTTTACTTGTTGATGCTCTCCTTGGGCGCCGCTGCTGCCGCTTTGGCGGCCCATGGCGGTTTAACCCTGACAGGGCAGATGGTGGTGGGCGCAGCCGTGGGTGGACTGGCCGTGACGGCTTGGCATGTGAAAAATGCCAGACCCCATGCAGAT
>CANBUY010000068.1 GCA_947372745.1 Comamonadaceae bacterium
GGCGGGTGGGTTGGCCGCCTTGTTGGCGGTCGTGGTCGTCAGTTGGCAAGGTTTGAGTGCCGGCTTGGATCAAGGGGCAGCGCCTCAACTAGCCCAAGTGATCGTGCCCACAAGACAATCCGTCGCCGCCTTGCCCTTGGTGGTGGCGCGTGATGAGACACCCGTCATGATTCGCGACCCGCAACTGGATGCCTTTTTGGCCGCCCACAAGCAATTTGGTGGAACGTCTGCCTTCCAAAAACCATCGGGTTTTTTGAGCAATGCTGTCTTTGAAGGCGACGCCCGATGAAGTCAGTTTGGACCTTGTGCTGGGTCGCTTGGCTGCTCTTGTCCATGGGATTGAGTTCTGTGCATGCCCAGTCGGGCACGGTCATCCCCTCTGTGGGGGTGGGCGTGAATGAATGGTTGGTGCGCATCCATGAGGCCTCAAACAAGCAAAGTTATGCGGGTGTTTTTGTGGTGTCGATGGAAGGCCGCATGTCGAGTGCGCGCATTTGGCATGCCTGCGATGGCGCGCAACAAGTCGAACGCGTGGAGGCTTTGAGCGGCGCGCCAAGGTCCACGTTCAGGCGCAACGAGCAAGTGCTCACCTTCTTTCCTGAGCGCCGTGTGGTGCTGTCTGAAACGCGGGAGTCGCTGGGGCTGTTCCCCAACCTGCTGCAATCTCACCCCGGCTCGATTGCCCAGTGGTATGACGTCAAGCCCATCGGCGCCGAGCGCGTGGCCGGCTTTGCGGCGGATGTGGTCCAACTGCGCCCACAGGACAACTTTCGTTTTGGCTACCGGGTGTGGACTGAGAGAAAAACCGGCCTGGTGCTTAAATTGCAAACCCTCGATGGTCAGGGCCGGGTCTTGGAACAATCGGCATTTTCCGAGCTGCAGTTGGATCTGCCAGTCAGTGTGGCCAAGATCAGCCAGATGATGGACAACACCCAAGGCTACCGCGTCGAAACCCCGGAATTGATAAAAACAACGCCCGAGGCGCAGGGCTGGGTGATGCGCAGCGAGGTGCCCGGTTTCAAGTCGATGAATTGCTACAAACGCCTGATCGCCACCGGGTCCGAGCCCCGCCATGACAGCACGGTGCAGTGGGTTTTTTCAGACGGACTGGCTTCGGTTTCCTTGTTTATTGAAAATTTCGATCCGCGTCGCCATCTGCAAGCCGAACTTCAGGCCCTGGGGTCAACCTATGCCATGTCGCGGCGACTGAATCAATGGTGGGTGACGGCCGTCGGTGAGGTGCCGCCACAAACACTGGCCGCCTTTGTCCAGGGGCTGGCGCGCCTCAAATGAAACATTTATTGAGTTTAATTTTTGAAGAAAGTATGCAAATGTCTCCCATTTTTTTGAAAAAATTGCAATCGCTTGTTTGGGTGAGTGCTTGTGCCTTGACGGCCTCGGTCGTTCTGGTTCCCACATTGCCGGCCTCTGCGCAGGTGCGCACCTTGCCCGACTTTACAGACCTGGTCGAGCAGGCTGGCCCCTCGGTGGTCAATATCCGAACGCTTGAAAAAGTGGCCCCCAAGTCGGCACAAAATGGACAGGGCGAAGAAGAAATGCTGGAGTTTTTCCGCCGCTTTGGTTTGCCGATTCCTAATATGCCGCGCCAAGCCCCTCGTCAAAACCGCCCTCAGCAACCTGATGAGGATCAGCCGCGCGGCGTCGGCTCGGGGTTCATTTTGTCGTCGGATGGTTTCATCATGACCAACGCCCATGTCGTCGAGGGTGCAGATGAAGTGATCGTGACCTTGACAGATAAGCGCGAATTCAAGGCCAAAATCATTGGCGCCGACAAGCGCAGCGATGTGGCCGTGGTCAAGATCGAGGCAACCGGTTTGCCCGCGGTCAAAGTGGGCGATGTGAGCCGCCTCAAAGTGGGCGAGTGGGTGATGGCGATTGGCTCACCTTTTGGACTTGAAAACACCGTGACCGCCGGCATCGTAAGCGCCAAGCAGCGCGACACCGGCGATTACTTGCCCTTCATTCAAACGGATGTGGCCATCAACCCCGGAAATTCAGGCGGCCCGCTCATTAATATGCGCGGCGAAGTGGTGGGCATCAACAGCCAAATTTATTCCCGTTCAGGCGGCTCGATGGGCATCTCGTTCGCTATTCCGATGGACGAAGCCATGCGGGTGAGTGAGCAACTGCGCGCATCAGGCCGTGTGACGCGCGGACGCATTGGTGTTCAGATCGACCAAGTGACCAAGGAGGTGGCTGAGTCTTTAGGCTTGCCTAAGCCACTGGGCGCTTTGGTGCGCGGTGTTGAAGTGGGCGCTCCTGCTGAAAAAGGCGGCGTCGAAGCGGGCGACATCATTACCAAGTTTGAAGGTCGCGTGGTTGAAAAATCCAGCGACTTACCCCGCATGGTCGGCGCCACCAAGCCAGGCACCCGCAGCACGCTGACGGTGTTTCGCCGGGGTGCCTACAAAGAGCTGACGGTGACGATTGCTGAAATTGAAGCCGACAAGCCTGTGAAGAAAGCCTCCGAGAAGGAAGTCAAACCCAAGGCGTCGAGCGCGGGTCAGGCGATTGGCCTGGCGGTGAGCGAGTTGACGGACGCACAAAAGAAAGAGCTCAAGGTCAAAGGCGGCGTTAAGGTGGATGCCGCCACCGAGGCCGCCGCCCGTGCTGGTCTGCAAGAAGGCGATGTGATTGTTCAAATCGGCAACTTGGAGGTCGCCAACGTCAAGGAATTTGAGGCAGCGGTGACGAAATCGGAGAAAAACAAAGTACTCACGGTTCTCTTTCGCCGAGGCGAATGGGCGCAATATGCGGTGATCAAACTGGCCAAATAAGGCTTTTTAACCCTTTGAACGACTCGGTCTTTGCCTTTTTTGCGTGTTGAACGCCTGTTTGAAAGACCGATTTACATTTATTTAAATCGGCCTTTCGGCATCACCTAGGTTGGCGCCTACTAACTTCAAATTTCGACTAAAGCAGTTTTGGTTAGAATGAGAGGCGATCATCGTTGGATTCGGGACTATCAAACGAGCTCGAATCCACCATATGAGATGAACTGAAGGGCTCCACAGGCGGTCCACAGGTCACCCACAAGTTGTTCATGGAATGATCGCAAAGAATGTTAATAAGCTGTGCATAAGTTATTTGTTGCTGCGCTGCAACAACACATGGCAACTGTTTGATGACCTGCGTTTTCTTGGCTTTTTGCCTACAATGAACTTCCAGCTATCGCAGTTGCCAATGATTGTTGGTTCAGGGCGCGTCAAATTTGATGCGCCCTTTTTTCTTGTTCGCTCGTTTTAATTCAATCACTTAAGTAGCCATCGTTGATGAATCACATCAGAAATTTTTCGATCATTGCCCACATTGATCATGGAAAGTCCACACTAGCAGATCGATTGATTCAGCGTTGCGGCGGGCTACAGGCGCGGGAGATGGAAGCGCAGGTGCTCGACTCGATGGACATCGAAAAAGAGCGCGGGATCACGATCAAGGCGCAAACCGCCTCGCTCAAGTACAAAGCATTGGATGGCCAGGTTTACAACCTCAACTTGATTGACACCCCCGGACACGTTGACTTTTCTTATGAAGTGAGTCGCTCGCTGTCGGCCTGCGAAGGGGCCTTGTTGGTGGTCGATGCCAGTCAGGGTGTTGAGGCGCAAACGGTGGCCAATTGCTACACCGCGCTAGAGCTCGGTGTTGAAGTGGTGCCAGTCTTGAACAAGATGGACCTGCCCAATGCCGACCCCGAGAACGCCAAAGTTGAAATCGAGGATGTGATCGGCATTGATGCCACCGACGCCATTCCGTGCTCTGCCAAAACCGGCATGGGAATTGACGACATTTTGGAGGCCGTGGTGGCTCGAATTCCACCCCCCAAAGGCAACCCGAACGGCCCGCTTCGCGCCATGATCGTGGACAGTTGGTTTGACACCTATGTCGGCGTGGTGATGCTGGTGCGCGTGGTCGATGGTCGCCTGGGCAAGGGCGAACGTTTCAAAATGATGGCCACGGGCACCATGTACAACGCCGACAAGCTCGGTGTTTTTACGCCCGCCAATGAAGACCGTGACTCGTTAGAGGCGGGTGAGGTCGGCTATATCATTGCCGGTATTCGCGAGTTGCAAGCAGCCAAGGTGGGTGACACCATCACCCTGATCAAGCTCGGTACGGGTGGTGCTGCTTTCACGGCGACCGAGCCGCTGCCAGGCTTCAAGGAAATTCAGCCGCAGGTGTTTGCCGGTTTGTACCCCACTGAGGCCAACCAGTACGAAGGCTTGCGCGACAGTCTGGAAAAGCTCAAGCTCAATGACTCCTCCCTGCACTACGAGCCTGAAGTGTCGCAAGCGCTGGGTTTTGGCTTTCGCTGCGGCTTTTTGGGCCTGCTGCACATGGAAATTGTGCAAGAGCGACTGGAGCGCGAATTCGACCAGGACCTGATCACCACCGCGCCCAGCGTGGTCTACCAAGTGGTCGGTGCCGATGGTGAAGTGCGGATGGTTGAGAACCCTTCCAAAATGCCAGACCAAGGCCGTATGGACGAGATTCGTGAGCCCATCGTGACCGTGCATTTGTACATGCCGCAAGACTACGTGGGTGCCGTCATGACGCTGGCTAACCAGAAGCGTGGTGTGCAGATGAACATGTCCTATCACGGGCGCCAGGTCATGCTGACCTATGAGATGCCGCTGGCAGAAATCGTGCTGGACTTCTTTGACAAACTCAAGTCGGTGTCGCGCGGCTATGCCTCGATGGACTACGACTTCAAGGAATACCGCGCCGCCGATGTGGTGAAAGTTGATATTTTGCTTAACGGTGAAAAAGTGGATGCGCTGTCCATCATCGTGCACCGCACGCAGTCGCAGTTTCGCGGTCGGGCCGTGGTGGCCAAGATGCGCGAGACGATCTCAAGGCAGATGTATGACGTGGCGATTCAAGCCGCCATTGGCTCCAATGTCATCGCCCGAGAGTCCATCAAGGCGTTGCGCAAGAACGTGATTGCCAAGTGCTATGGCGGCGATATTTCACGCAAACGCAAATTGCTGGACAAACAAAAAGAAGGTAAAAAACGCATGAAACAAATCGGTTCGGTCGAAGTACCCCAAGAAGCCTTCTTGGCCATTTTGCGGGTGGACGGCTAATGCAAGTTTTAACCTCCTTTATTTTGGCGGCCTTCGTCGGCTATGCCGGCGCCTGGTATCTGGGCATGGTCGAGGGCAACTTCGCCTTGTTGCTATTTTTGGCGACCACTGTCACGGGCATCTATTGGTTTGCCGAGCGCTATTACTTTTTGCCACAGCGTCAAAAAGCCGCGCAGGCACTGGAAACCGAAGCACTCAAGCGCCGGGATGAGTTGGCCAAGTTGGGCATCGTTCAAGATGTTGACACGGTGGCTGAAGGCAAAAACCGGATTCTGGCCCAGCCTTGGTGGCTGGATTGGACGGCGGGTCTGTTCCCGGTGATCATTGCCGTGTTTTTTCTGCGCTCAGTCCTGTTTGAGCCCTTCAAAATTCCGTCAGGTTCGATGATCCCCACGCTCTTGGTGGGCGACCTTATTTTGGTCAACAAGTTTCACTACGGCGTGCGCTTGCCAGTGATCAACACCAAAATTTCTGAGGGCACGGCCCCCCAGCGCGGCGACGTGATGGTGTTTCGCTACCCACCCAAGCCGAGCCTTGATTACATCAAGCGTGTGGTGGGTGTGCCAGGTGACGAAGTGGCTTACCTCAACAAGCGTCTGACCATCAACGGAAAAGCAGTCACGACAGTGGCTTTGCCTGATTTTTTTGATGAAGACGTGATGCGTTACTTCAAGCAATACCAGGAAACTCTGGGTGAAAAGAAGCACGGCATTTTGAATGACGACGACCGCCCCGCCTTTGTCCCAGGCGCGGATGACTTTGTCTTCAAGAAAAACTGCAACTACACCGTCGAAGGCGTGGTCTGCAAGGTACCTGCCGGGCATTACTTCATGATGGGTGACAACCGCGACAATTCGCTTGATTCACGCTATTGGGGCTTTGTGCCAGATAAAAATATTGTCGGCAAAGCATTTTTTGTCTGGATGAATTTTGGAAGTTTGAAGCGCATCGGCGCCTTCAATTGAAGAGTTGATTTTGAAAGACAGCACCCTGTGAATGAAGGTTTGATGGCGTTGCAATCTCGGTTGCAGCATGTATTTTCAAAACCGGCCCTCCTGACCCAGGCCGTGACGCACCGCAGCTTTTCGGCTGACCACAACGAGCGCCTGGAGTTTTTGGGGGACGCGGTGCTGAATCTGGCCGTGGCCGATCTCTTGTTTGAACGTCTGAGTGCCTTGCCCGAGGGCGACCTGTCGCGTATTCGGGCCAATCTGGTCAAGCAAGACACGCTGCACCTGTTGGCGGTGGAGTTGGGTTTGCCCGATGTCATTCGCTTGGGCGAGGGCGAGGCTCGCTCAGGCGGACAAAAGCGGCCTTCCATCTTGGCGGATGCGTTGGAGGCCGTCATTGGCGCGGTGTACCTCGATGCCGGATTTGCGGCCGCCCAGACCTTGATTCATCGTTTATTCAAAGCCGTGGAAATCAACCCCACGATGGAAGCGATTGGTAAAGACCCCAAAACCGAATTGCAAGAATGGTTGCAGGGGCGCAAAATGAATTTGCCGCTCTACAAAGTGGTCGGCACCCAGGGGGCCGCGCACAAACAAACCTTTGACGTTGAATGTGAAATCATTGAACTCAATTTTTCTGAACGAGGCATCGGCGGTTCACGCCGTGCCGGGGAGCAGGCCGCTGCGGCCGCCATGCTCCAAACCATCAAAGCGAAGGCAAAAAAATGACCACATCAAAAATCATAGCTGCTGACGCAGACTCCACGGCACCTGAAGGCCAAAATGACATCGAAAGCATGCTCAAAAGCATGCGGGTAGCCGCACCCGCTGAAGGTGCGGTTGAAGGCCAGCGCTGCGGCCTGATCGCCATTGTGGGCAAGCCCAACGTGGGCAAATCAACCTTGATGAACGCTTTGGTGGGCCAAAAAATCAGCATCACCTCACGCAAAGCGCAGACCACGCGCCACCGCATCACCGGCATTCACAGCCAGGGCGCCACGCAGTTTGTGTTTGTCGACACCCCTGGTTTTCAGACGCGCCACAACAACGCCTTGAACCGCTCGCTCAACAAAACCGTGCTGGGTGCGGTGGGCGATGTGGACCTGATTTTGTTTGTGGTCGAAGCTGGCATGTTCAACCAGGCCGATGCCAAAGTGCTGACGCTCTTGGGCAAAGACATTCCCACGCTGCTGGTCGCCAACAAACTCGACCAAGTCCACCGCCGCGCCGACATTGCGCCCTGGTTGCAAGAAATGCAGCAGCGCCACACCTTTGCTGAGTTTGTGCCTATGTCGGCCAAAAACGCCAAAGACATCGAGCGCATGCTGGGCATTTGCGAAAAATACCTGCCCGAGCAAGCCTGGTGGTACGCCGAAGACGAGTTGACCGACCGCAGCGAGAAGTTCTTGGCCTCCGAGACCGTGCGCGAAAAGTTGTTCCGCTTGACGGGTGATGAGTTGCCTTACACCTCCACCGTGGTCATCGACAAGTTTGAAGAAGAAGCCGGTCGCGGCAAGCAAAAGCGCCTGCTGCGCATTGCCGCCACCATCGTGGTGGAGCGCGACACGCACAAAGCCATGGTGATTGGTGACAAGGGCGAGCGCATCAAGCGCATTGGCATGGAAACCCGCGTTGAGCTGGAAAAAGCCCTCGACTGCAAAGTGTTCATCGAGATGTGGGTGAAAGTGCGTTCCGGTTGGGCCGACGACGAAGCCCGCGTCCGCTCCTTCGGCTACCAGTGATCTGTTGATCATTTGTGGCGACCAAGCGCATCAATGATGAGCCCGCGTATGTCTTGCACCGCTATGACTGGAGCGAGTCGAGCCTGATTTTGGAGGTGTTCTCCCGGCACTACGGGCGTATTGCCCTGGTGGCCAAGGGCGTGAAGCGGCCCACCTCTAGTTTTCGCCCGGTCTTGCTGCCCTTGCAGCCGCTGCACCTGGCCTTTGGGGGCGACGCTGAAATTCGCACCTTGAAGGCCGCCGAGTGGCAGGGCGGTCACGTCATGCCCACCGGCGACGCGCTGATGTCGGGCCTGTATTTGAATGAGTTGCTGCTCAAGCTCATGGCTCGGGACGACCCCCACCCCCGATTGTTTGATGTTTATGCCAATGTCGTAGAGGTCATTGCCTCCGAGCATGGCGAGGCGCTGCAACCAGCCCTGCGCGCCTTTGAGTTGCTGCTGCTGCGCGAAATTGGTTTGCTGCCCCTGCTCGATGTGCAAACCATGACGCTGGCCCCTTTGTCGCCAGACCTGCGCTACACCTTGGTGCCTGAGGGTGGTCTGCGCCAAGCCAACCCCACGGATCGAGCCAGCCTCACCGGCGCGCAATGGATCGCCTTGCAGCTGTCTTTGAATGAGGACGCTCAATTCACCACCACTTTGCGCGCCAGTTCTGTGGTCATGTCCGAGCTCAAGCCGCAGTTGCGCACACTGCTCAATTACCATTGCGGTGTGACTACCCTGCGCACTCGGCAAATGATGATCGACCTGCAAACTTTATGAACAAAACATCGCTCTCCGTCAATCTGAACAAAGTTGCCTTAATTCGCAATACGCGCCACCTGGGCATTCCCAGCGTGACGCGGGCGGCGACGCTGTGCCTGGAGGCGGGTGCCCAAGGTATTACCGTGCATCCGCGCCCTGACGAGCGCCATATCCGGGCTGCTGATGTGCATGATTTGGCTGCCTTGATGAGAGCCTGGCCGGGGCGTGAATTCAATATTGAAGGCAATCCGTTTCAGAATCTGATGGATTTTGTGCGCCAGGTGCGCCCACACCAGTGCACCTTTGTGCCCGATTCCGAAGGCCAGTTCACCAGCGACCACGGCTGGAACCTGGCGCATGATGCCGAGCGTCTGCGCCCGCTGATTGCAGAAGCCCAAAGTTTGGGCGTGCGCGTCAGCCTGTTTATGGATGCAGATCCACAGGCGATGGCCGGGGCCAAGGCTGTCGGTGCGGACCGGGTGGAACTGTACACCGAGCCCTTTGCCGCCGCATGGGGCACGCCCGCGCAGGGCACCGAGTTGCAGCGCTTCGCCCAAGCCGCACAAGCGGCGCTGGACGTGGGCTTGGGGGTCAATGCAGGCCACGACCTGAACCGAGACAACCTGCGGGCGTTTGCCAGCGCGGTGCCCGGATTGCAGGAAGTGTCCATAGGCCACGCCCTGATCGCCGATGCGCTGGAGCTGGGCTACAGCGCCACCGTGCAAGCCTACCTGCGCTGCCTGAACGGCTTAGAGGACTAGGCCATGATTTTTGGGGTGGGCACCGACATTTGCGATGTGCGGCGCATTCGCGCCAGCTTGGCTCGCCACGGCGAGCGCTTTGCCCTCAAAATTTTGAGTGACGCCGAATTTGCTACTTGGCAGGCCCGCAGCGCACGCTGGCCCGAGCGCGGTGTGCGCTATCTGGCCACCCGGTTCAGCGCCAAAGAGGCGTTCAGCAAGGCCATCGGTTTGGGCATGGTGATGCCCATGACCTGGCGCCGCTGCGAGGTTGCTAACCTGCCCAGCGGCCAGCCTACGCTTCTTCTGCACGGCGCCCTGAAAGACTGGTTTGAGGCTCGCCATTTGAGCGCGCACCTGAGCGTGAGCGACGAGACCGACTACGCCACCAGCTATTGTGTGGTTGAGGTTTTAAGTAAATAATGCCTCTAGCCCTTTAAATGCGTGCTTAACCAGCTCTTTAATTTATAGCATTGAATTTTCATTGGAAGTGACCACATGACCCTCCACGCCCCCCTCATCATTGACATCGCGGGTCTCAGCCTGAGCAAAGACGATCGCCGCCGCCTCAAACACCCGCTGGTCGGCGGTCTCATTTTGTTTGCCCGCAACTGGCAGGACCGAGCCCAGCTCACCCAGCTTTGCCGCGACATCAAAAAACTGCGCGCCGACCTGCTCATTTGCGTGGACCACGAAGGTGGGCGCGTGCAGCGCTTTAAAACCGACGGTTTCACCCACCTGCCGCCCATGCGCGCCTTGGGTGAACTGTGGATGAATGATGGCAAGGGCGGGGCAGGCTCAGGGGCTATGCGGGCCACCAACGCCGCCAGCGCTTGCGGCTTTGTGCTGGGCGCCGAGTTGCGCGCCTGCGGGGTGGACTTCAGCTTCACCCCGGTGCTGGACCTTGATTTTGGCGAAAGCAGCGTCATTGGCGACCGTGCTTTTGCGCGCGATGCGCGGGTGGTCAGCCTGTTGGCCAAAAGCCTGATGCATGGCTTGCTGCAAAGCGGCATGGCCAACTGCGGCAAGCACTTCCCTGGCCACGGCTTTGTCAAAGCCGACTCGCACACAGACATTCCCGTGGACAAACGCAGCCTCAAAGCCATTTTGAGCGAAGACGCTGCGCCTTATGTCTGGCTCAACAGCACGCTCTCCAGCGTAATGCCCGCCCACGTCATCTACCCCAAGGTGGACAGCCGCCCGGCTGGTTTCTCCGCCAAGTGGCTGGGCGACATTCTGCGTGGCCAGCTGGGTTTTGGCGGCGCGATTTTCAGCGACGACCTCTCCATGGCCGGTGCCCGTCTGATTGATGGCGTGGAAGTCAGCACTACGCAAGCCGCTGAGGCTGCCTTGAATGCGGGCTGCGACATGGTGCTGCTGTGCAACCAGTCATTGGATGGCGGCGCGGCGGTCGATGCCTTGATTGACGGGCTGACCGAGTCCCTGCTCAAAGGCGGCTGGGCAGCGATGGAGGCCAGCGAAGAGCGCCGCTTGGCCTTGCTGCCCCGCAGTGCCTCACCGGACTGGGACAGCCTGATGGTGCAGCCTGATTACATGCACGCGCTGGGTTTGTTGCCCTGATCGTGTCTTGAGCAGCCCGCTTAGGGCGAGCGATGCAGGCGCGGGGAAGAGAGCGCCACAATCATGTCGCTGGTGGCGCTGTCCACATTGGGGTGTTTGGCCATGACTTTGGCGGCAATCAGCAAGGCGCGCAGGTCTTTCAGGTCTTTCACCGTGGGGGCCACTTTGATCTGGGCAAGCGCCGCCGCGCTGTTGCCGCCTTGTACCAGGGCGGCGACTTTGGTGGCCCAAATTGTTTGACGTGACATGGCAAAATTCCTTAACTTCGATTTGTTTTAAGCCATTTTGGCACATGGACCAAGAGCAATTAGCTTGACCAGCTATTAAAAACATAGCGTTTTCAGACCCCGTTTGATGCCCGACAATTCAAGCCTTCTTTGACCCTACTTCACCACGGTTCAACAAGCCATGAAATCCAGATTAAGCAGCGGTGGCCTCGTTTACTCAACCGACAGCGGGCGCATGTGCCCCGACTGCCGCCAAGCCCAGGCTGATTGCCGATGCAAGGTGCAAGCCCACAAAGCCTCAGCGGACGGCATCGTGCGCGTCTCTCGGGAAACCAAAGGCCGTGCTGGTAAGGGCGTCACCTTGGTGAAGGGGCTGGGGCTAGAGGCCTTGGCTTTGGCCACGCTGGGCAAGCAGCTCAAAACTGCCTGCGGCTCAGGTGGCACCGTGAAAGATGGCGTCATTGAAGTGCAGGGCGACCACTGCGAGCGCGTGATGGAGGTCTTAAAAGCCCAGGGCTTTAACGTGAAACGGGCGGGTGGTTAAGCCATGAACCCCGAAGACTTGCAGTTGCTGGTGACCCGCACCATGCCGTTTGGCAAATACAAGGGCCGCATTCTGGCCGATTTGCCCGGTGATTACCTGCGCTGGTTCGTGCGCGATGGCGTGCCCAAGGGCGAAATCGGTCGACTTTTGAACCTCATGCACGAGATTGACCACAACGGCCTGATCGACCTGCTCAAGCCCTTGCGCCATGCGTCATAGCCCTGGCCCAACATCGTTGACAATCACGGGTTGTCCAAACGCTAAATTACATGACAACTACCACCCCCGAAGAAATGGTTCCCTCGACTGAGCCCGTGCCCGAAATCGTCACCGAAGCCAGTGAAGTCACCGCAGCACCTGCGGCAGAGTCCACTCAAAAGCCAGCACGCGGCGCGACGGTGCAGCCTGTGCTGGAAAAGCTGTTTGAGCTGTACCCCCATCTTTTTGGCGCTGAATTTTTGCCCCTCAAACTGGGTATTTTTCAGGAGCTGCTGGCTGCGCACCCTGAGCAGTTTCAGCGCGACACCCTCAAGCTGGCACTGGGCATGCACACCCGCTCAGCGCGTTACCTGCAAAGTGTGGCCGCGGGCAAGCAGCGCCACGATCTGCAAGGCGCACCCGTTGAAGACGTGTCCCCGCAGCACATCTACTTGGCGCTGCTGGAGTTGTTTCGCCGCCGCCAGAGCCGCTCCAGGGTTGACCTGCGTCCGACCTTTCGCGTGCAGTTGATAGCCGCTTTTGAGGCTTCGGGCCTGAGTCGCCAGGACTACCAAAGCACCGTGCAAACCAACGACGAAGACGCCACTATTTTGTTGGAAGAGGCCTTTGCCGAGTATGACCAGTGGCGTGCCAAGCAAGAAGCGCTGGTCCGGGCCTTTGAGGGCAGTGGTAAGCCTCTCGAAGAGTTTGCTGATATGTACGGGATGGACCCGCGCGATGTGGCCTATGCCCTGGAGCAGGTCAAAGGAACGACCGGTTTGGTCTAGTCAGCGTAGACCGTGCGGTTGCGGCCTGTGGCCTTGGCCTGATAGACCGCCTTGTCAGCGTGGTGGATCAGGTCCTGTATCAGATCGGTGCCCGGGGTGTTAAGTGCTGTGGCCACGCCAATGCTGACGGTGATGGACTTCCCCGCCACCTGCACCTGACGGACATTCTCATGAACCCGCTGCGCCGCTTGGCCTGCACCCTTGCGGTCTGCCAAGGGCAGCCACATCACAAACTCTTCACCGCCGTAGCGCACCGCCAGGTCACTGCTGCGCATGCTTAAGTGCAGTTGGTCGGCCAAAGCGCGCAGGACCTTGTCGCCCTCACCATGGCCGTGAAGATCGTTCACCGCCTTGAAGTGGTCAACATCCACCATCAGCAAGGCAGCACTTGCATCGGGCGGCGATTGTGCGCGCCAATGGTTGACCGCGGTCTCCAAGGCTCGCCGGTTGGACAGACCGGTCAAGGCGTCGGTTCGACTCAAGTCAGCGAGTTCGCGGTTTTCGGTGCGAATCACATCAGCGTGCTGGGCGAGTTGACTGTGTAAAACTTTGAGCTCGGCGTGGGCTTGGGCCAGGTTGGCCGACATCAGCTCGGCCTTTTTGCGAGCGAGCAATAACTCTTCCTCATACCGACTGCGTTCTTTGGCCACAAAGATGACCCAAAAGTAACACTCAGTGGCGTCGCCTTCACGTTTTTGGCAGTTAACCATGACCGGTGTTTGCTGCTTGGCGGCATCCGATAAATGCAGGTAGATTTCGTTGATGCGCCCCGTGTGAAGCAGCATGGGCCAAACATGGGTTTGTAAAAAAATACGACTCGCCGGGGTCAGTAATTCGGCCATGGCGTGGCCACGCCACTGCGCCGCCGTGTGACCCACCAAGGCCAGCAACTCGTGATTGATCTCCACAATCTGGCCCGTGCTGTCAGTGACCAGCAGGGCGCAGGGGAGTTGATTAAGCCGGTCCATGCCGATAGGTCAGGACATTAATTAGCAAGGGGTCGTGAAAAATAGTCTTGCATGGCCTCAATCACCAGCAAAGGGTGGCTCATGTGGGCACAATGCCCGGCAACGTCCAGTACCTTGAGGGTGCTCCCCGCCAGATGCTGGTGCACATAGTCACCCACCCCCAATGGCGCCAGTGAATCCTGGTGGTGTTGCAGAACCAGGCAAGGACGCTTGACTTGGGGGAGGTCTTCGCGGTTGTCAGAGAAAAAAGTGGCTTGTGCAAATAAGCGCGCGGCGACGGGGTCGGTGCTGCAAAAGCTTTTTTCGAGCTCATTGGCGTACACACCACCCTGCGCTTCTCCGGCAATTACGGGCGCCAGGTAACTGGCCCAGCCCATGTAGTTTTGGTCCATCAAGGCCAGTAAGCCTTCCAGGTCTTCGCGCTCGAAGCCGCCCAGATAGTGGGGCGGATGATTTATAAAACACGGGGAAGGGCCAAGGAGAACCAGCTGCTTGAAGAGTGCTGGGCGTTTGAGGCAGGCCAGCTGACCAATGCTGCAGCTGACTGAGTGACCCACAAAGGTCGCGCCGTTTGTCAATTCAAGCGCATCGCAAACATCCAGCAGGTCCTGCGCATAGCCGTCCAAATGGGCATAACGGTCCCCATCGAAAGCACGCAGGTCTGATTTGCCGGTGCCGACATAGTCAAACAAAACCTGGGTGTGAGTGGAGTCAAAGGCCGGGGTGATGCGGTCCCACATGGTCTGGTTGCAGCCAAAGCCATTGCCATAAATAAGAACCGGGCCGCCTTCGCCCTTGACCTGCACGTTGTTGCGCTTAAGAATATTCAAAGTCATTTCCTGGGTTTCGTTACATGGCCAGTCAGACATCGAGTTTGCCGGGCGATGGAATAAGTAATTACATGATTATCACAATAATTTATGCAAATGCTCCGCGCGAAAACAGCTGAAAAGTCGGCTTAATTTTCAGTTGCCGCAGCCGCCCACAAGCGCGTGCCTGTGATGTCGAGGTGGGTTAAATACAACCTTACCTCAAATTCAAGCTGGTGATAGTTGGGCGCCATGTAAGTGCATAGCTTGTAGAAGGCTTTGTCGTGTTCACGCTCTTTGATATGGGCGAGTTCATGCACCGCAATCATTTGCAAAAATTCGGGCGGTGCATCTTTGAACATCGAGGCGATACGGATCTCACGCTTGGCTTTGAGCTTGTTACCCTGCACGCGCGAGATGGTGGTGTGCGTGCCCAGTGCATGGGCCACGACTTGCAATTTGCTGTCAAAAGCCACTTTGTTGAGTGGCTCTGCGCCGCGCAGGTACGCTTGTTTGAGTTCTTGCACATACTCAAACAGCGCTTTGTCGGTGCGAATGCCGTGGCCGCTGGGATAGCGTTTCAACAGCCATTCGCCCAAGCCCTCTCCTGCCACCAACTGCGTCACCTGCGCCAAGGTGTCAGCGCCGTAGCCTTGCAGGTATTTGAGCGGTTGAATGTGCGGGGTAGGTGCTATGGAATTCATAGCTTTTTAAGCTTGTCTGACGTTGCTTTAAGCACTATTTTTCTTAAACTTCCCGGCGTAAGGCGGGGAACAGAATCACATCCCTGATGCTGCTGCTGTCGGTCAGCAGCATCATCAGGCGATCCAGGCCCACGCCACAGCCGCCGGTGGGGGGCATGCCGTATTCCAGGGCGCGGATGAAGTCGTGGTCGTAATACATGGCTTCGTCGTCGCCCTCGTCTTTAGCGGCTACTTGGGCATGGAAGCGGGCGGCTTGCTCTTCGGCGTCGTTCAACTCGCTGAAGCCGTTGCCAAACTCGCGCCCGGTAATATAAAGCTCAAAGCGCTCGGTCACGCCGGGTTTGCTGTCGCTGGCACGGGCCAGCGGCGAAATCTCGACCGGGTGCTCGCAGATGAAGGTGGGCTGCCACAGTTTTTCTTCGACAGTTTCT
>CANBUY010000069.1 GCA_947372745.1 Comamonadaceae bacterium
AGGCTCATATTGATCTGATCGACCTCCACCCGGCGCTGGTTGGCATAAAACCGGTTTTCAGGGGCAAACTCAGACAAAGCCGAGTTGGCCGGGCGCTCGTATTTGATCGCCTCTAGCGTCACATAGTTGCCTTGTCCCGGCTCATCGGCGCCTCGTTTGCGCCAAAGCACTGATTTGAGCTCAATCCCCGCCTCGGGAAACGCATAGTTTGGAATCAAGCCCGCGTCGGTCAAGGTGTTTAGCAAGTCGCGCTTGTTGATCTCTGCCATCAGCTCCAGCATCTTGTCGCGCTCGCGCAGCAAGCTGTCTATCTCCTCTCGGGTGGCCTCATCCTGGGGGCGCAGCAAGGCGGCAGCTTTTAGTTTGTCGATCTGGTCTTTGCGCTTTTTATAGGCACTGCGCTCCTCCACCAGTTCTTGCAGAGCTTTAAGCAAGCGCGAGCGAAGGCCGTCCTCATCACCTTGCCCTTGAATATAGGCCTGCAAACGCAGGCCCACCGCTGCATCCACATCGGCCCCCAGCAGGGCCATGAACGCCGCAAACAACCTGGGTTCATGCGTCAGCACATGGTCGCCAAAGTTGTAGGGAAAGCGCCCTAGGCTGGCCTGCTCAACGGCGTCCAGCACGGGCGACGTTTTCTCGGGAAAAGCCGAGGCCGCACTGATCGTGCTCACCCAATCGTCCAAGCAAAATGCAAACAACTGGCGGCGCAGCACCTCGGCGGCTTGTAAAAACACCCCCGGTGGCGACACCTCGCCGGCGAGCATCTCCTGCGTTTCTGCAAAAAAATACAAATCATGCGGGCTGCTGCCATCAGCCAGCGTGGTGGTCAAGGCATTGCCATCTCGCCGTCCGGCCCGGCCCATGCGCTGCAGAAAACTGGCCTGGTTAGGCGGCACCGAGCATAAAAGCACTGACGACAAATCGCCAATGTCCACCCCCATCTCCAATGTGGGTGTGGCCGACAACAGGTTTTCAAACCAGTCCATTGGTTCGGTTGACTTAAAGCGCAGCTCTAATGCCTCGCGCTCTTCGCGCGCCAACAAACCCGTGTGTTCTGCGGCAATCACCCGACGCAGATCACCCTGGCTCAAACGGTCAGATAGCCACCCGCCGGTGGGCAAAACCTCGTCATAAACCTCATCGGTCGCATCCAGGCAAGGCATACCACGCAGCGCATCGGCGGCATCGGCGGGCACTGTGAGGCGCCTTTTGCCTTGTGGCGTGGCCAAGAAGCGGGTCTCGGTGTAGAGCTGCAAAGCCTGCGGGTTTAAGGCCAGCGTGTCGCCCTGGTGGTGCTGCGTGCGCACCAAAATATCGGTCTGCAACAGGGCAGCGGCAGCGGCTTTAAATAAATCAGCCGCCTTGCCGGTTGAGAGCAGCATTTGTCGCCCCAAAGCAGCCGCGGCCCAGCGGTCAAACCAAGTGCTGTTTTGGTTGTTGCTTAGCTTGTCCAAGTCGCGCTGCATACCCAGCGTCAAAAACACCGGGTGTGGCGTGCGCTCCCCCATTGGTGGCAGCCACTCACCCCGCCCACCGGTGTTGTGTAAGGCATAGAGATTGCCATCCGCCGCATAAGCCGCCAGCTCGGGGTGCATCACCGCGCCACGCCTGCGCAAGTGCGCCTGCAGGCCCCACAGCCACTGCACCAGCACCTCGCCCTCAAGCTCTGGTGCGCCAAATTGCTCATGAAAAATGGGCAACAAATCAGCCGCTACCGCCTGCAAGCGTGCCAGCGGCACGGCCAGGGTTGCCTTGCCCAGCCTGTCCAGGTTGCGACCCCGGTGGCTTAGGTAGGTAAAGTCACTCACCGCCTGCCACAGCAGCCGCTTGCGCACCTTGCCTGGCAAACGGCTGGCCGCAGGCAGCGCCCCTTTCACCAGCAACTCATACGACCAATCGCGCTGCCACGTCATATTGGGGGCAATAAACTCGGCCAACAATTTAGTGGGCGGCATGTGCAACACCGAGCCCGGCGCATCGAAGAGCGCGTTTGACTGCGTCAGGAAATCTTGCCAACTCAAACCCGGTTTTGCCAACTCATCAATCACCTTGGCCAGCGCGGTGCGCACATTGTTTTGGTACGTGCGGGCACCAAAAAAGCCCGCCCGCAGGGCCGCGTCTTGCACCGAGTCTGAAAAAGCAATCAGCTTCTTGTCGTCGTTAAACGGGCTGGCCCAGCTGTGCTCTACCACCTGCGAGCCCAGCGTGGCATTGCGCGCGCCCAGCAGTAGCAAGCGGTCCCGGTTGCCACAGGCCGGGCAGGTGTTGTCGTGGCGGGTGTGCTGCACCGTGCCCACCGAAAAACTGCGCTGCGCCACCACCTTGTACACCGCCAGCAACTCCAGCTCTCCGCAGGCCTGGCAAGCGCCGGGGGCTTGTTGCAAATTGCCACAGGCCACGCACGCATGCTGAATAACCCCCTCCACTTGGGGCCGCTTGACACTTTGCACCGCATACAAGCGCGTGGCCTCGGGCCGGCCCGCAAACCAGGTGTTGTAAATCTCATCCAATTTGGTAGACAGCTTGTTGCTCCCCTGCACCAAGCGCGACAACCAGCCCGTGGTGTGGCACTCGGTGCACTGCACCAAGGGCAGGTAAATGCCCTCGGGGTTGGCCGCCACATCGGCTGCGCTGCGCAAGCGCACATCCTCAGGCTTGAGCGCCAAGTTGGCCACCATGCGGCGCAACTCGCGCATCCACAGCTGCACCCGCAAGCTCACCAAAGGCTTGGTCTTACCCAGGCCGCTGGGCAGCAAAGCCCAGGCCACCAACACCAACAAAGCCTCTAACACCTCGCGCACCTGCGGCTTGGCTGCGGCGGGCAGCGAAGAATGCAACAGTGGCGTTAACTCGTCATAAGCCACCACGCCGCCTTTGAGTAACTTAAGCAAATTTACAAACAACTGATGGCCTTTAAGCAAACTGCCTAACTGCAGGCGCCAGGCCGTGTCCGTCACATCCGCGGGCAGCTCAACTTCAGCAAAAAACAAAGGGAACCAAGCCGCCACCGCCTCGGCAGGGCTTTTAAACCGGCCCGAATCCAACACCGCCGCCAAATCGGGCTGATGCACAAACATCGAGACCACCATCGCGTCTTCCAGAAAAACCTCCACCGACTGGCGCGACTCCAGCACCACCGACTCAGGCGTAAAGCTGGCCCCAAAAATCTGGTGCGCATAGTCGCGCAGTGCCTGCGTGTCTGAGCTGCCACCCAAAGTGGCCGACGTGCCCGCGCACACCAAATGCCCTTCAGGCGTTTTAAGCCGCGCCCTCAAGCGGCGCAGCAACAAAGCCAAATCAGTGCCCTGCGCCCCGTCAAAAGTGTGCAACTCATCCACCACCAAATAGCGCAAGGTCGTGGGCGTGTTGCGCTCCCACAGCTTGCGGTCTTTGGGGCGCAGCAGCAGGTAGTCCAGCATCTTGTAATTGGTCAGCAAAATGTCGGGCGGGCTTTTGCGCAAGGTGTCGCGGTCGGTAATCACGCTGGTGGGCGTCATCACCATCCCCTCGCCAGGCGCCCCCGCCGTGCCGCCCACATACAAGCCCACCCTTAAGCCTGCAAACGCCGGCGTGCTGGCCACCAGCTGGGCAAAGCGCCTCGCCTGGTCTGAAGCCAGCGCATTCATCGGGTAAATGACCAGCGCCTTGATGCCCCCCGCCTGATCGCCCCCGCCTTGGCGGGCTCGGGCACAGTGGTCAAGCACCGGGTACACAAAACACTCGGTCTTGCCACTGCCGGTGCCCGTGGCCACCAAAGTGTGTGCTGCCAAATGCTGGGTGCTAAGGCGCTGCCAAGCCGCCTCTTGGTGGCTAAAACTGGGGTGCGCCGTCTCAAAACTATTAAAAAAGCTGCGCCCCGCCTTGCCTGAATTAAAGGGCAAACCCAACTGCAGATACGGCCCCTTGAGCCAGCCCGGCTTGTCTTGCACAAACCGGCTCATCAAGCCATGCATAAAAGCATCAGACGGCTCAAACCCCGTCACCAAAAACTGCTGAAGGCCTTGCTGGATGTCGCGGGCGAGTAGGGAGGGAAGCATGGTTAGGCCTTGGCGGTGGGGTTTGGGTGGCGTGGAAATGCGAGGTGACGGCTTGGGGTTCCGCTGGTGATAAGGCGTGCGCACTGCACTAACATGGCACCATGAAGAACCCACCGAACCCCCTCCCCGTTCGGGTTGAGCTTGTCGAAGCCTCGCAACCCTTCGACAAGCTCAGGGCGAAGGCAAAGCGAGCGCGAACGAAGGGCGGCTAACTGGCAGGGATTGCGCAGAGGCCTATTTTTCAAGCATAAATGCCGTTTTTTCATATGCAATGCCTTAGAGAAGCTATTTTTTTGATATCAACTTTGGGTGAGCAAAATGGATTGCCGCGCTTTAGTTTTCATTGACGCCCCGAGCACCCGACGACAGTGGACGCCAGCCCAGCAGGTTTTCTAACTCGGCCCAAGCATCGCTGATCAAAGTCCGTTCTGTGCTGGCTTGTACACCTTTGCGCAACTCATCCAAGGGGTACCAGTACCCGTCGGATTCTTGGTAAAAAAAGCGCTCGTAGGCATTGCCCGTGTTGGAGGTTCGGTGCGTCTCATAAACCGTGGACAGCAGGGAGTAGGCGTGGTTGGGGCTGTTAGCGGTGCTTGGCTTAAACCCGGTGGGCATGAATATGGTGCTGCACACCAACTCGGTTTTTCCTAGCCCTTTTAAACGCAGGCGCAACCCACCTTCTACGACGGGTGCAGGTGGCTTTTGTAGTTTTAAAGGTAGGCGGGCTGGTCCTATCGTGACCGCCTCAAACCGTGTTACCCCCAGCGGCGCGTACTGCGGGTAAATTGGGGGCCACGGCGTCTTTTTATCTAGCGCAGCCTCGGTTTTATCGTTCAGCGCCACTAGCAGCTGTGTCCCCTCGGGCAGTATGTTGACCGTTGTTTCTTGGCTTACACGTTGTTGAAAGCGCTCGTCTGTGATGGCGTTCGCATCAATGGTCAGCTCCCCCATCGTGCCCTCCTTGACCGGCACATCGCCGCCATAAAAAAACTCCCAGCTAGCGCCCACGCGCTTGACCGGCACGGTCACCTTAGCAGTCCAATTTGAATCAAAGCGTTTCGACATAGCAGGCCTTTCTGGGGTTAAGAAGTTAATTCAATGGGGATTTAGGTCGAGGGATCATGGGTCAGTCATCACCTCATAAGCAGACAGCCTCAGTTGGAACTTATGTTTGCAACCCACGCATTCCCAATAGTTGCCTGGCTTCTTTTCGTGCGCCCAAATAGTGACTATTTCATTGCAAAAGTCCGTAGGACACTGCACATCTTCAGCCAGTGGTAGCCATTGAAATTGACTGCCTTCATCAGGAATTATTTTGTACATGGCTTTGCAAGAAAAACACGTGCCAATTACGACAGCCTGCCCCTTGGGTAGTCGACTGCGAATATTGCCTCCGCAGTGCCGAAAATTGCATTTAAATTCGGCGAACGCGCCAAAATTAGAGGTGAAATTGGAGGACAAAACCACACCAAGTCTTTGCAAAATCACACTGCATTTATGCTTCATACGCACTAAGTCATGCTCACCCTTTTTTTCAATCGTCTTTAGCGTTGGGCTGTGGAGATAGGAGCCCAAGGCATCGTAGTACTTCCTAATAAGCGCCAAGCCAAAAACACTTTCAGTGCCCAGCAGTGTCATTTTTTGGGCAGGCACACCCATGACGTCCTGCCTGCCCATTGAAACCCTTCTCGTCATGCCCGCCATTGGGTCAATTTCTAAAAGTTGTAGCATCAATTCTTTGGGCTGCCACGTCTCGTATTCACTTGGTGGAAGCTCATCGCGGTAACTTTGTGCGCGGTCGTAGGTGATGGCTTCTATCGCCATGCGCAGTTCTAATGCGGCGTACTTCAATCGCTCCGGGTCTGCGCTTTCTAGCTCTACCTTGGCCCTTGCCAGAGACTGTGCGCAGCGATGTCGAAAATTGATGCTCATGGCATTCGCTTTCAGTGGTTTTTAAAAAACGCCCAAGCCACGCGGTAGTCGTCTTCTCGGCTGGCTCGGGCGAAGGGGGATTGGTAGGTGCGGGTGACTGGGCGGGGGCCGCCGGGGAGGGTGTCGTCGGTGATTTCTAGGGTGACGGTGGTGCCGTCGGGCACGAGCCACTTCTCGTCTTTGTACAGGTCTTCCCAGCCTAGTTTGCCGGTTTGGCTGCTGGGGCCGCTTGGGCTAGTTTGGCTGGAGGCGGTGGGGCGGGTGATGGTGACTTTGGGGGTTTTGGCGCCGCCTTTGCGGGGCAGGCCTACGCCTACCAGGCCTTTGCTGTTGGTGAAGACGATGCGGCCGGTGATGTCGTACCAGGTGTCGCGCTCGTAGCCCTGCATCACCGGGAACTGAACGCGGTAGATCAGCAGCAACTCATCCAGCGTGAGGCCGAGCGCCTGGGCGACCAGCACGTCGATTTCGACCAGTGCCATGCGGCGGGCGTAGTCGCTGCGCAGGGCGCAATGGCGCGTCCAGTCGTGGGTGAGGTCTTGCCAGAAGTCTTGCGGCAGGCGCGGATTCTCGGGCTGGCTCCAGCTTTGGTCGGTGAAGGCGAGGTCATAGACCTGCTCCCACAGTGGGGCGTAGTGGGTGGTGAGGCAGTTGAGAGCAAGTATTCTTGCTACATATTTTGGACTATTGCTGTCACCCGATGCGCCGATCAACAATGTTGAAATTGAGTCCTCATACAAGTTGACCTTACCGGTACTTTTTAGCAAAAAATCCAAAACAATTGAAGATAAGAAAGCTGCTGTACGTGGCACATCTTGTAGATTCTTGAACACAATTGAAATCGCGCCATTCGTATGTGCTACGAGCGGAGGAATGATGCACCCAGTCAGGGTACGCTCTGATGATGGACTAATCATCTTTCTAAAGACTAACCTGAAATAGTCAGTGACTCTCTTTTGCTCACTGCGGTTGGTGTTTGAGTCTGCCGTCCCATTCGACTGGGAGGAATTGCCCTCAAATTCACGCCAGCTAACGAATGGAATGCGACGGTCATATTCGACACGATCAATCATCGGTATGTAATTCGTTCGTGGCAAATATGATTCTGGCAACGATTGCAAATCTAGAACGTCATAGTGCCCTTTCTCTGTACATACCATCCGCGGTGTCTTCATGTACGGATTAGCAAGAAAGAAGTGTGGGCCAGATACCACCCAATCTTGCGGAGCTCCAGGGAAGCTCGACTGAACAGTTGTACGACGGCAAATGGTTCCATCGTCCTGTGCTGTCTTTTCATTCCAGCAGGTTGAAGGAGTGAGACAAATATCATTTGCAAGGCTGGTAACACGATGCGGATAGCGTGACAACTTGGTCAACACGCTTTGCATTGCGCCAGCATGCAGCGCAGGTAGTCGAGCTCGCATCGGTGGCGTGCCTAGTTCATCGTACAACTGGGAAAATGTCACTAACGCATCATTGTCAATATGCACGATGCGATCACGGTGCCCTACAGTATTCCATTGACCCGCTTCATTCTTAATCCCATTCGGAATACCTTTGCCGTCGTGCTGATAGCTTGCGTCAACTGTGGCTGGAACGAAAATATTCGCCAAGTTGTCAAAACTAACCCTTGGCCGTTGTGGCCCATAGATGTTGATACTGTATTTGACGCGATGACCAATCGGGAAAAGCATTTCCTGATTTTGAAATTGAAAGTGAGCTTTCAAACGAGAATAAAGAGCTTCGCGTAACCCTCCGCCCTCAGGGTCTTCATATGGTCCTTCTGGATGTAGCAAAGCGCTTACACCTTGTGAACTGGCCAATCGCCAGGCAAGTGGCATGAAGCATTTATAGAGATTGGCAGGCATGCCCTTCAGCACTGGGTAGTTCTGACCAGCGTTAAGAAAATTCTGTGTGCCCTGGGCCTCTTGCAATTCTTCTGTCCATGCAAATTGAAGACCAATAAAGCTCTCGAAAGCATCTGCTCGTAGCTTGGTCAAATCGCTTGCACTCACCTTTCGTATCGCAAATACCGGGTTGCGCTCCCCCAAGATGCCGGACTCATTCCAAGTCACCTTTAGCCAGGGCGGGTTACCCAGAATCAGATCAAAGCCACCGCGTTGCAGCAGGATGTCGGCAAAGCACAAATCCCAATGCAAAAAACGGCGCGCTTCGGCCACGGCCTCCACCTGCACGATGCGGGCAAAGCTGGTGCGCAGGCGGCTGATGCGGAGCTGGCCGTATTGGTCGTGCAGTTGGGGTGTGTTTTCGGCTTTGGTGCTGGTGGGGGCCGACAGGGGTAGCTGGGTTTCAAACCCAGGGAAGGTGGGTTGGGTTTCGTGGAAGATGACTTCTGGGGGCTCAGGGGTCATGGATTGACGCGCTTCGCTCGCAATGACGGGGGAGGCTTGGCTCGCCATGGCGGGGGCGGTCTCTGCGGGGGCTGAAAAGTCGAAGGCTAGGGTTTCGCGGGGGGATAGGTCGACGATGTTGCCTTCCAAAATGGCGCCTATTTCAAGCCACCAGGCTTCGCGGGTGGGCAGGCTGGCGCTACTGCAAATGGGCCAAAACCACAGGGCGCACCAGTAGTCCATCACCAGCTTGAGGCGGCGGTAGGGGGTGGCGAGGTCGCCGTCGTCGTTGAGCAGGCCTTGGCGGCGGATGGCTTCTTTTTGGGCGCGGTTGATGCGGTGGTGGGCTGCGGCGGACTGGTTTTCGGGTTGCGCGGGAATGACGGAGGTGGCGGGCGTGTCGGCGGCGTCGGGGGTGGTGTGTGGCCAGACGGTGAGGTGGTCTTCGGTGCGCTCGCGGTCGCGGGCCAGTGCGGTGGTGTGCTCTAACCACAGGGTGTCAATGCATTGGCTGAGTTGCTGGAGGCGGTCTATTTCGTGGGTTTGTAGTGGGGCGTTGAAGGCTTTGCGCCAGCTGGCCAGGCGTTTGAAGTCGTCCGGGTAGAGGGCTTTGGCGGCTTTGTCGGTGTAGCTGGCCATGCCGGGGTCGGGCAGCAAGAAGTGCCATATTTCGTCGGGCTGGCGCGGGGCGGCTTGGCTGCAATCGCGGGGCGGCTCTTGGTGCCAGGCGGGTTTGGCGCCTTTTAGCAGGGCGCCTGTGCGAAACACTTGGTGGCGCGCGCCGATGAGGCTGTTGCCGGAAAACAGCTGGTAGCCAAACCACGGCACGCGGGCGGGCAGGGGGCGGCCTTGGGCGTCGGTTTCGCCATAAATGGCGTTGAGCCAGAGAGAGACTTCGGCCAGTTCGACGGCCACCGGGTTCAGGTCCACGCCATAGACGTTGCGGTCGGCGAGGTACATGCGGACTTTTTGCAGCTCTTGCGGGTAGTCGTCGTGGGGGATGCGTTGCTTGCGCTCAGTTTGTATGCGCTCCAGGTAGGCTTCGGCCAGTTGGTTGACGGCTTCGTTCAAGAAGGCGGCGCTGCCCATGGCGGGCTCGCAGACGGTGAGGGTCAGGATGTCTGCCGCGCAGGTGACGCGGCTGCTTGCCAGCAGTTCTTTGAGGGCGTATTTGACCAGGCAGCGGGTGAGCACTTGCGGGGTGTAGTAGCTGGCGCTTTTTTGGCGGTCGCGCCCGGCTAGGCGGTAGATGAAGCTGCCGCGCGGGTGGCTGCGCAGTTTGCGGTGGCCGGCGTCGTTGAGGTCGTAAACGAGTTCATCTTCTTTGTAGTCTTTGAGGTGGCTGGCCGTGATGAACCATGCGTTCTCAAGCAAATCGGGGCTGGAGGCGCCGTGCGCCGTGCTAGAGCCGCTATTGTTTTGAGAGTACCCGTCATCCGTGCCCGTGTCTTCGCCATCGGCTTGCTCACCCGGCGCGCTGCCTGCGTTGTCGGGGTCTAGGTCGTCGTCTTCGGCCGCGGCGCTGCCGCCTTGCTTGGGGGCGGGTTGCACTTCATAAAGGTCTTCAGCGGCGAAGAAGCCACGGTAGCTGAGCAGGGCTTCGTACACCGCGCCTAGCTGGTTGATAGACAGCAGCTGGTAGCTGACGCGGCCCCGGCGCTGGCCCCGGCCCGCTCCGGTTTTGCCCCGGGTGAGCGACATGAGGCGCACCACGGTTTGCCACACTTGGTTGGGAAAGCGCACGCGGGCCAGCAGCGGCATGGTGGATTCGTCAAACAGGCGGCTGTCGAGTGGGGCCAGGGCAAAGGTGTCTTTGGCGCCGGCCAGCTTGCTGTTGACGTCGAGTTGATCAAAGCCGCAGCCGGTGGCGACCAGGCTGAACAAGCGGCGCAGGGTGGCGTCAAAGTAAAAGCCAGATCGGGCGTGGGGCGTGTTGAGGGGTTTGAGCTCTAGCTCGCGCAGTGACTCCAGGCTGTAGCCCTTAAGGTACACCTCGCTTTTGCTGATGGGCACGTAGCCCAACTCGGGGCGCGCCTCGATGTAAAACATGAAGAGCAGGCGGTACACCATGCGCAGGCATTCCAGGCTGAGGTCGGCGGGGTCGAGCTGGTCTTTGCCACTAAAGAAGCCTTTTTTGGCGGTGACGGCTTGTGCGCGGAGCTGGGTGGCGGCCTCGTTGCCGAGCAACTCGATGGCTTCGCGCAGGGCGTGTTTGAGGTCTTCGCTGACGCCAAAGGCGTGTTTGTGGGCGTTTTCGTCCAGCGCCTCCAGCAAGCTGATGCCCTCGCCTGGGGCCAGGCTGCTGTGGTGCAAGAGCGCGGCCGTGGCTTGCAGGGTGGCGCTGTCTTTGCGGTCCAGGATGTCGGCCCACTCAAAGCGCAGGGCGCGGTTGTTGGGCCATTTGTAGCGGTCGAGCAGCAGCCCGTGGTCCAGACCGAGCAGGAGGACGTAGCGGGGTGGGTTTTCTGCGCCAAAGAGTGCGTCAGAAATAATAGCTGGCCAAGCACTCCCCTTAAGGGCTGGAGGCATATTTTGACCCGAATAGTGCAGCGGGGTGAGCTGGTGGTCAAGGAGGTCTTCAGACTCTTGGCCGGGCTGGTAGGCGGGGACGATGGCGAGCTGCGCGGTGGGCTGGCCTGCGCCTGTTTTTCCGGTCTCACCTTTGGCCAGCAATTGCCACACGGGCAGGGCTTGGCCGGAGACGAGTTCAACCAAGGCGGGCGTTGGGCTGGGGGCGGCGTAGCCCAGGGCTTGCAGCAGGCCGGTTTGTAGCTGGGTGTAGAGCTGCCATTTTTCGGTGTCGTCGCGGGCTTTGTCAAGCTGGCCGCGCAGGGAAAACCATTTTTGGCCCCAGGCGCTGAGGCGTTTGGCGGGGTGGCGGTGGGTGTCTATGCCGGGGTGGGCGGCCTCGTCAGCGTCCCAGGCTTCTAGGCGGGTTTTGATGTCGCCTTTGAAGACTTCGGCGAGGTAGTGGTGGCTGTAAAACTCGTTTTCGTTGGCGATGCCGGCGAAGGTTTGAACGGCGTCTAGGGCGGCCATGGGTCAGTGTCCTGTACGGGGGTTGCAGACGGCAGCAAGGACTTGTATCCAGGGCTGCGGCTCGGTGGTGAGGGTGTCGTTGACCCACTGGCGGTAGTCGTCAAAGACGCGGCCAATTTGCAGGCTGCGGCGCTCAAAGCGGCTGCGTTTGACGGTCTCGATTTGGCCCTCTAGGCGGCGCTCTAGTTGGGCTAGCTGGCGCTGTTGGAGTTGCTCCAGGTTGGCTAGGGTGTCTTGCAGGCGCAGGGCCGATTGGGCGGCAAATTGGGTTTGCAATTGGCGCATGTGGTCGTGCATGGTGGCTACCGCTTGGGGTAGCGCGGTTTGTAGCTGGGCCGTGGCGTGGGTGAGCGCGTCTGACTGGCCGCGGTTGGGCAGGCCGTTGGCGAGCAGGCCAGCGCGCAGGGCAAAGGTGTCAAACGGCTCTAGGGTGAAGGCGGTGGGGGTGCCTGGGGTGTCAAGTCGGCAGGCTACTTGCCATTCAATGAGCAGGGGCTGGCCTTTGCGGTTGGGCACCAGGCTCATGAGGATGAAGGCTTGTTCACCGGGGTGCAGGTGCGCGCTTTGCAGCACGGGAGCGCGGTGGCGGCCAAAGTGGGTGAGCACGCGGTCGCCCAGCCACTCCAGCACGGGGTGCTGGGGCCAGAGGTAGTGCAGCGCGGGCCAGGTGTCGTCTTCGGCACGGGCTTGGCGGGCGGTTTCTATGGCTTGGGCCATGCGCTGGGGGTTGGCGCACAGGGCGTAGTGGTCTTCTTTGGCCTGGGCTTCGCGGGGGAGTTGGCGCAGGCGGTCTTGCAGGTCGTGCGGGGCGGTGAGGGCGATGATTTGGTCGGCGTCGTTGAACGTCCACTGGCATTGCAGTTCGGGCTGGTTGATCTGGGTGAGCGCGGTTTTGGTGTAGTGGTAGTCGCCCTGAAACAGAGAGGCGGGCTCGGTGATGTGGCTTAGGCTGTTGGGGCTGCCGGTGTTTTCTGCTTTTGGCTGGGGCGCTGCGGTGGTTTGGGCGCCAAAGAGTTTCATCATCCAGTCGGCTTCGTTGGCGTCGTCGGTGGTTGCTGTGGTGTCAAGCGTGGCCTCGACTTGCTCAGGGCTGAGGCCTGCGGCCATGAAGCCGCTCACTTTGTCAGCCTCTTTGTCGGGGTCAAACACGTTGAGGAAGGCAGACGGGTCGCCTAGGTTGAAGTTGGCCTGGTTGTCTTTGGCTTGCAGGATTTCCAAAATGCGCAGGTCGCCCCGGATTTTTTCGGTGAGCGCTTCGGTGAACAGGTAAACGATTTGGGGCGGGTGCTTTTGGCCGTAGCGGTCCACGCGGCCGTTGCGCTGCTGAAACACCATGAGGGACCAGGGCAGGTCAAAGTGAACCAGCCGGTGGCAAAAGTAGTGCAGGTTGAGACCTTCGCTGGCCACGTCTGAGCACAGCAGCACGCGCAGGAGGTCGTCTTGGCGGCCAAAGCGTTCTACCAAGTCTTGCTGTTCGGTGTCGGTGAGCTGGCCGTGCAGGAGCGCAATTTGGTTGGCTTTGAGTTTGAGGTCGTCGCCCAGTTGCTGTTGGAGCCAGCGCAGGGTCTCGATGCGTTCAGAGAAGATGACCAGTCGGTCGGTGGCGTCGTTTTTTTGCCAGCCAAAGGCGTCAGAGCGCAGGTGCTCTAGCAGGCGCTGGTATTTGCTAAAACCACCGGCCCCAGCATCGGTGGTGAGCACTTGCAGGGTGCTGGCCAGTGCGTGCAGGCCTTGCACTTCTTGGGCTTCGTCGGCGGTGGGGCTGGGCTTGGCGCCCAGCAGCTCGATGCGTTTGGTGGTGGACTGGAGCGCAGCAGCCGGGCTGGAAAACAGGCCTTTTTGCAGGCCCACACGTTGCAGCTCTTGTTGTTGGCCCGCATGGTGGTGGCCGCCCTGGGTGAAGGCGATGTTGAGCAGGGCGCGGTAGGCGGCTTCTTCGGGGGCGCTGGCGTTTTGGCGCAGGCAGGTGGTGATACGCTCCTGAAACTCGGTGCCCACTTGGTCGCGGATGTCTTTTTTAAAGCGGCGGATGACCAGGCCTTTGTCTTTGAAGTCGTCGGGGGTGTAGTCGTCGGGGTCGGAGATGGCGGTGGGGTCGAGCAGGCTCATGAGCGAGGCAAAGCTACGGGCCGAGCCGTCGTGCGGCGTGGCGGACAGGAGCATGAGGGTGTCAGAGCGGGTGGCCAGCAAGCGGGCCAGTCGGGCACGGCGCGAGACACCAGACTCGCCCGCCCTTGCGGCGACGTTGTGGCATTCGTCGATGACGATGATGTCCCACCACGCGTTTTCGAGGTAGTTACGGTACTCCAGGTTGCTTTTGAGGGTGTCGATGGAGATGATGCTGCGGTCGAAGTGGTTGAACGGGTTGTGGTTGGCGGGGATGCGGTTGCGCACGCGCGCCAAGCCCACAGAATCGAGCCGCACTAGGGGGATGGAGAAGCGGCTCCACCACTCTTTTTGAAACTGGGTGAGCATGGCTTTTTGCGTGACGACCAAGATGCGCTTGCCTCGCCCGCGCTGGATGAGTTCGGTGGCCAAGATGCCAGCTTCCAGGGTTTTGCCCAAGCCCACTGCGTCGGCAATGAGGATGCGGGCACGCGGTTGGCGCAGGGCCTGCAAGGCGGGGTCAAGCTGGTAGGGCACCAGGTCCATCACGCCTTTGTGGCCGAGGTGGATGCGGTCGTCGTTGGCCACACTGCGCCGGCGCTGGCTCTCTAGGTACAGCAAGCTGGCGTTGTAGGTGGGGCTGGTGTCGGGCACCAGCTGGGTGGCGGCGGGGTCGAGCACCTCGATGTCGGCTTCTAGCGCGGTGAGAAACAGGGCCGATTGGCCGCGCACGAGGTCTGAGAGGCCATCGCAACTCAGGAGCCAGCCGCCGTCGGTGGCGGGGTCAATGCGGCGGATGAGCCATTCTTCGTCGCGGATAACAGCGCGGGAGCCCGGCGCTAAGGGGATGCGGGCGGCGCTCATTGGGCGAGCGCTCGGCCAGTGGCCACACTGGCGGTGCTTAGATTTGCCAACTCGGTCTCCCAACCTTCCTTGTGGCCAAAAGGCCTTCCCGGAGTCAGCGTTCAACCCAGAGTTATCGCTTGAGTGTAGTCATGCAATGTCGTAAAACAGCTAAAAATACTATAAATATTGGTTTAACTTTATCTTTTGGTATTTATTTATATAAAACAAGCTTTCTTAGGTTGGCGTGCTACATTAAAAAATCAATCGTTGGGGCCAGCTGCAGGCGATTGAAAGGGCCGTGCGCTCTTAAAAATGGGCATTTTTTTGTAAATGAAACGTCAAAACAGGAGGGTTTTTTATGAGTGGTTTTAAGTGGCCTGGGTTTGTGAGTTGGCATCTTGTGGCGGTGTCTGTGAGAAATATTAAAAAAATGCCCGTGGTGTTGGTGATGGCGGCCGCCTTCAGCGTTCAAGCGCAAGACTTTGTCATCGCGGCCATGGGAACCCGGACTGTGTTGAAGGCCTACGCTGATGCGGATGGCAAAAGCGAGTTGCCTCCGCTCAGTGTGAAGGACATCAGCTTTCCGCTAAAAATTTATGAAACAGCCGCAAGTGGTTTTGTTCACGTCAAAGTGGCAGGCCAGGATGTTTGGCTCGATCGCAAGCAGGTATGAATTCCACCAGAGTCGTTGACGGTCACATGTCTCACGGTAGATCAGGCAAACACTAAATTGGTGGCCGCAGGTGTGCGCGGTGCCAATTCAGGCTGCAACTAAATAAAGGTCTTTGTATGTTTGCCAAATCTTTAGTCCAGCGAGGCAGTGCGCATCAAGCCAGCATGGTGGCTGCGGTTTTTTTGTTGCCTTTGTATTTGTCTGTGGCGCAGGCTGAAAGCGCAACAGAGCCAGTGCCGCTGGCAGCCGAAGCAGTGCCAACGCCCATAACGGAGACAGTGAGCGGGTTTGGTAGTTTTTTCAATAAACTGGCTAGCAGCATCGACCAAGTGGTGACGGGAAGCCGTGAAACGCAACAAATCGCAGACCTAAGGCCTGGTACGTATGAGAAATCCAACGAAGCTATCGGGGAAGAGAAAGACATGGACGAAAGCCGAATCACGCGCGGCGTGTTGCTTGTTCCTGGGTTTACAACGTATGCCAATGGCGTGCTGGAGCGGCTCAAGGCGGCCAGCCCAGTAGAGAAGGTGCCAGGCCAAGTGAT
>CANBUY010000070.1 GCA_947372745.1 Comamonadaceae bacterium
CCTTTGAGCCAATCAGAAAACTCTTCAAGACGCTTTACCGTGTAAGTCATGCTCAAAATGTAATCGAATGATTACAAATCGTCAAGAAAAAATGCAAGTTAGAGGGTTGCAATTTATTGGATTGCCTCAGTCTTCTCACCCATGCGTAACCCGCAGAAACAAGACGACTTGGGAGATCACTTGGGCAATTTGTGTACACATTGGCACACCTTAAAGCGGCCATTACGGACGGCTGCTCGAGCAAGTCACTTGAAAACTTTGGATTTTTGTGAATTTCTGCAACGGGTCTCTGCCAGCCAATCACCTTCTATTGGACTTCAGATAATGCATCGTTGCATTACGACCCAAATTGGATCGTTAGAAGTTAAAAACAACGACTCGCAAAAGTGTCGATATTTTTTACACTTGGCTTGCTTTTTTTGAGGCATTAAAAAAATAACGTTTATTTACAAGCACTTACAAATCTGGCTTGGTTTTTGCATTATTTTGTGCCTAACCATTTCAGAGGACTTAAATGTTTACTTTAAAGAACAGTTTGGCCATATGGGTTTGCGCCTGCGCGGCATCGGTTTGTCAGGCGGCTACGGTCTCTATTAAGTTTGACAATCCCATTTTCAACCCCTTGAGCGCGGACGCGGTGGAGATCACCTACCCCAATGCATCAGGCTCAGGTTCGACAAAAAGCGATACCAATGCGGGACGTTTTCAGGGCACCGCGTCGAACATCGTGGGCGTCTCACCTAGCATTTTTGTCGACGGGATTAACGATGTCTTTATGTATTGCTACGACTTGTATGACGGCATCAGCTCGGGCGCTAGCGTCAACTACACCATCAACCTAAACGGAGCCCTCGCTCGCACGCTTGATTTTTTGGGGGCCGTCAACTCAAAAATCAACCCCGCCGACCCCTACGCTTGGTTGCACCCGGTCAGTGGCGACCAGGCCGCAGCCATTCAGCTCGGAATTTGGGAAAGTAAATTTGATGACAGCTCGTCTTGGGACTTAAGCAACGGGAAATTCAAGGCCAAAAACCTCAATGCAGACACCAGCACTTGGTGGTCAGAATTTCAGGGCGCCATGAACACCACGGCAGCGCTGAATAGCAACACCGTGATGACCCTGACCTCTCCCGACTTTCAAGACATGATTGCCGGTGACCCACCGGCAGCCAACCAGGTCCCTGAGCCGGGATCGCTTGCATTGCTGGGCTTGGCGATCACGGGCATGACGCTGGTGCGCCGCCACAAAGCACGCGCCGATCAGGCGTAGCGTTTGCTCCGCAAATTGTTCCTCATCTCCCTCAGCAAGGGTTGGAGCTTTTCGCCGCCAATGCGCAAGGCCACGCAGGTGGCCAAAATGTCGATGATCATCAAGTGCAGCAGGCGAGACACCATCGGGCTGTAGCGGTCGTAGCCTTCCGGGTGGTCTGCCACCAGGTGAATATGGCCGGCGGCGGCCAGCGGTGAACCACTGGCGGTAATCACAATGGTGGTGGCGCCATTTTTGCGAGCGATGTCGCAGGCGTCCATCAGGTCACGGGTGCGCCCCGAGTTGGAAATGACCACCACGCAGTCGCCTGGCCCCAACAGAGAGGCGCTCATCACCTGCATATGGCCATCGCTGTAGGCAATGGTGTTGATGCCCAACCTGAAGAACTTGTGCTGGGCATCCTGCGCCACCACGCCTGAATTGCCCACCCCAAAAAACTCGATGCGCTTGCCTAGCTTATAGGCCTCCACCAGCGTGGTGACGGTTTTTTCAATAGTCGGGGTGCTGGCGTCGTTGCGGTATTTCAAAAAAGCCGCCACCGTGTTGTCAATCACCTTGACCATGATGTCGTTGGTTTTGTCGTCCGCATCCACACTGCGGTGGATAAAGGGCACGCCCTCGCTCACGCTGCCTGCCAGCTTGAGCTTGAAGTCCGACAAACCGTCGTAACCCACACTGCGGCAAAACCGCACCACCGTGGGTTTGCTCACATGGGCACGGTCGGCCAGCTCGCTCACAGGAAGTTTGGCAAAGGTGCGCGGATCGCTCAACACGAGTTTGCCTACCCGCTGTTCGGCAGGCGCCAAGGAAGGCAGGCAGGCTTTAATTCGGTCGAGCATGATCAAACTCCTTGTTGTTTAGGACTCTTCAGCCCAGCAAAACCCATCCCGCGCAATCATGGCGCTCGAAGCACTGGGGCCCCAAGTGCCTGCTGCATACGGGCGTGGACCTTGGGCATCGTTTTTCCATTGGTCCATGATGGGTTCGACCCAGCGCCAGGCTTCTTCCTGCTCGTCACTGCGAACAAACAGGTTGAGGCGGCCGTCAATCACGTCCAGCAGCAAGCGCTCATACGCGCCCACGCGCCCCGAGCCAAAGCGCTTGTCAAAGTCTAGGTCGAGCTGGACAGGTGCCAGCGTGTGTGAGCTGCGGCGGTTGTCCTGACCTTGGGCCAGCAGGTGCAACTCCAGGCCGTCTTTGGGCTGCAAGTTGATCACCAAGCGGTTGGCCATGCCAATCTGGGAGTTGAAAATGGCGTGAGGCGTAGGCCTGAAATTCACCACAATGCGGGCATCGCGCCCGGCCAGTCGCTTGCCCGTGCGGATATAGAAAGGCACACCCGCCCAGCGCCAGTTGGAGATTTCGGTGCGCAAAGCCACAAAGGTTTCGGTGTGGCTGTGTGGGTTAACACCGGTTTCCTCACGGTAGCCTGGTACCGGTGTGCCCGCAACGGTGCCGGCTGCATACTGCCCGCGAATCACATCTTGCGACAAGGACTCAGACGTCCAAGGCTTCAGTGAGCGCAAGACCTTGAGCTTTTCGTCCCGAATCGCGTCGGCGTGTGAGTTGATGGGCGGCTCCATGCCAATGGCGCACAAGAGCTGCAACGCATGGTTTTGCACCATGTCGCGCAAGGCACCGGTGGTCTCATAAAACGCACCGCGCTTCTCCACACCCAACTCTTCAGCAATGGTGATCTGAATATTGGCAATGTGCTCACGGCGCCACAATGGTTCAAACAAGGCATTGCCAAAACGCAGCGCAAAGAGGTTTTGTACGGCGGGCTTGCCTAGGTAATGGTCAATGCGGAAAATTTGCTTTTCACCAAACACCCGGCGCACGGTCTCATTAATGGCCCGGTTGCTGGCTAGGTCATGGCCCAGGGGCTTCTCTAGCACCACGCGGGTTTGCGCTGTATTGAGCCCGGCTGCGGCCAGTTGCTCGCAGACCGTGGTGAACAAACTGGGCGCGGTGGCCACGTACATGACCACAGTGTCAGCGTTACGTTCAGCCAGGCATTCGGCCAAGCGAGCGTAGTCGTCGGGTTTTGACAGGTCCATGCGGACAAACTCGAGCAAGGCAGCAAAGCGGTCAAACTCTTCCACGCTGGGGCGCTTGGCCAACTCCACCGAATCAAAGCGGGCACGAATTTGTGCGCGGTATTGCTCAGCGGTCAGGTCGTCGCGACCCACGCCAATAATGCGCCCACCTTCAGGCAAGGTGCCATGACGAAAGGCCTGAAAAAGCGCAGGCATCAGCTTGCGCCAAGCCAAATCACCCGTGCCGCCAAATAAAACAAGATCAAAACTCATGAATGAAATTTTCTGAAGAAGGTCATGAAGCAGGTCACCCATGAGGTGAACCCAAGCGACCCTGGATGCACCAGGGCTGGACAAAATCAGGCTTGACTGTAACTTAGTTTCGTGTTTTTAACAATAATTTGTTACACGGGAACATTCAAAAAATTGAAGGCCTGACCGCGCCTTCTACGCCACTGCGACTCATTGTTGCCGTCACTGCGAGCGAAGCGCGGCAGTCCATCGTCAAGTTTCGACAGTTTTTTATTATTGGAAAGAGTTTGGCTTTGCGCGATGGACTGCCGCGCTTCGCTCAATGGGATGGCGCAAAGGTGTCGCAGTGACGAGCTTTTGTTCATGGTCTGTGCGCGGTACAGGTCTAATTCGAGAAACTCGCAATGACTAGCCTATGCAGGCGCAATACTGCAGCCGCTGGTTTTGGTAACCTACTTGTTTCAAATGACGCCCGCGCCACGGGATAATTAAAGTATGAACCAACTCGACGCACTCAAACAATTCACCACCGTGGTGGCTGATACCGGCGACTTCAAACAAATTGCCGCTTACCAGCCCCAGGATGCCACCACCAACCCCTCGCTGATTTTGAAGGCGGTGCAAAAAGCCGATTACAAATCGCTGCTGACCGACACCGTTGCTGAGTTCAGGGGCCGTCCCCTGGACGAAATCATGGACCGCTTGCTGGTGCGCTTTGGCGTTGAGATTTTGTCAATCATCCCGGGGCGTGTCTCCACCGAAGTCGATGCCCGCCTGAGCTTTGACACAGAAGCTACTGTGGCCCGTGGCGAGCGCCTCATTGCGCTCTACCAAGCGCAAGGCATTGCCGCCGAGCGCGTGCTGATCAAGGTCGCCGCCACTTGGGAAGGCATTCAGGCCGCCAAGTTGCTCGAAGAACGTGGCATTCACACCAACCTCACCCTCTTGTTTTCCTTCTGCCAGGCCGTGGCCTGCGGACAGGCCAAAGTGCAGCTGATCTCGCCTTTTGTGGGCCGCATTTACGACTGGTACAAAAAATCAGCTGGCGCTACCTGGGTAGAAGCCGACATGGCGGGAGCCAACGACCCGGGCGTCAAGTCAGTCCAACAGATCTACAACTACTACAAAAAGTTTGGCATTGCCACCGAGGTGATGGGCGCGAGCTTTCGCAATGTGGGTCAAATTACCGCCTTGGCCGGTTGCGACCTGCTGACCATCAGCCCGGATTTACTGGCCCTGTTGGCCAGCAACACCAGCCCGCTGACCCGCGCACTGGACGCGACCGCAGCCCAAACGCTCGATTTGACGCCGCTGAATTTTGATGAGGCCAGCTTCCGCTTTGCCCTCAACGAAGACGCCATGGCCACCGAGAAACTCTCTGAGGGCATTCGTGCCTTCTGCGTGGACACCGTCAAGCTCGACCAATTGTTGTTGGCTGCTTAATTTTTAATCTCTCCGGACGCTTGATATGACCCGCACCCGTTGTGACCGCACGCCCGCTTGGGCCGCTCTTGAATCAGCCTACCAAAAAGAAGGCCACGCCTTCGATGTGCGCACCGCGTTCGCGACTGATGCGGGTCGGTTTGAGATGTTTAGCCAGCAAGCGCCCCACGTTTTTGCCGACCTGTCCAAAAACAGAATCGACGCCAACACGCAAGCGCTGCTGTTTGAGCTGGCGCGCCAAACGGGCGTGGAGCAGCACCGCGATGCGATGTTTGCCGGCGAGGCTATCAACCACACCGAGCAGCGGCCGGTGATGCATTGGTTGTTAAGAAATCCAGCGCTAGACCATACGGAACTTGCTAAAGAAGCTCCTGAAAATATAGCACTTGAATTAAGCAAAGTACACACCACGCTGGACGCCATGCTGGCATATGCCGAAACCGTACGCGCCGATGTACAGATCACCGACGTGGTCAACATCGGCATTGGCGGTTCTGATTTGGGCCCGCAAATGGCGGTGCTGGCATTGAATGAATTTGCCGTTCCCGGCAAACGCTTTCACTTTGTCTCCAATGTCGACGGCCATGAGCTGGCTGCGGTGCTCAAGCACCTCAAGCCCGAGAGCACGCTGTTTTTGATTGCCAGCAAAACTTTCACCACCATCGAGACCATGACCAACGGGCTATCGGCCAAGCGCTGGTTTGAAGCCCACGGTGGCACCGACATTGCCCGCCACTTTGCGGCCTTGACCACCAACGTGCCCGCCGCCAACGCCTTTGGTATCAGCACCACGTTCGGGTTTTGGGACTGGGTGGGAGGACGTTATTCACTCTGGTCGGCCATTGGTCTGCCTTTGGCGATTTCCATTGGTGCCGACGACTTCCGCGAATTTTTGGCTGGTGCCCACGCGATGGACGAGCACTTCAAAACCGCGCCACTGGAACGTAATTTGCCCGTGCGCTTGGCTTTGCTCGACGTTTGGTACCGCAATTTTCATGGCTTTACCAGCCGCTCCATTGCGCCCTACCACAGCGCCCTGCGCCGCCTGCCGGCTTATTTGCAGCAGTTGGAAATGGAAAGCAACGGCAAGCGCGTAGACGCGAAAGGTGAAACACTGCCCTTCGCCACCTCGCCGGTTTTATGGGGCGAGCCGGGCACCAATGGTCAACACGCGTATTTTCAGATGCTGCACCAAGGCACCGATGTGGTGCCGCTGGAGTTTGTCGCCGTCAAAAAGCCCATGCACACGCTGGAAAACCACCACGAGTTGTTGTTAGCCAATGTGCTGGCCCAAGCCCAGGCGCTGATGGTGGGCAAGGAAGATGCAGGCGGACACAAACACTTCACCGGCAACCGGCCCAGCACCTTCTTGTTGCTCGATGAACTGACCCCCGCCTCGCTCGGCGCCCTGATTGCCTTGCAAGAACACCGCGTGTTTACCAGCGGCGCTGTCTGGGGCATTAACAGCTTTGACCAATGGGGCGTGGAACTGGGCAAAGTACTCGCCCGAGACGTCGAAGCGCGCCTGTTAAAAGGCGACGTCAACGGTCTGGACGGCTCTACCGCTGGATTGCTGCAAAAACTGCGGGCTTCTTGAGTTGTGCGGGTGACACCGGGTCCAATGCAGTGACAAAAGTAGGCCAATGGCCTATACTTGGGCATGAATTTCGAATGGGACGAAGCCAAAAGCAACACCTGTTTCTTGGAACGGGGGTTTGACTTTGCCTACGCTGCACAAGCCTTTTTTGATCCAGACCGACGCATTCAAACAGACCAGAGGCATAGCTACGGCGAAGTACGCGTCCAGTTGTTCGGACGCATTGGCCCTAGAATCTTTGTCTTGGTTTACACCCTACGCCCAGACATTACGCGAATCATCTCTGCTCGAAAAGCCAACACCCGAGAGGTCAAGCATTATGAAAATAGTACGCATGAAGATTGAGCCCACCGACATGGCCCGGCAAGGCATGGGGCAAATCGATGTCGCCAAAGTGGACAACACCAGCGACGCTGAAATTGCCGTGCAGTCAGCACAGGATGACGCGCTGGCCATGCAAGACGCCGCCAAATTTGCCCGTCGTGTGCGCCGACGGCTGGGGTTTAGCCAAGCCGAATTCGCTACCCGCATTGACGTGTCTCTTGAAACTATCCGGAACTGGGAGCAGGGCAAACGCAGCCCTACGGGCGCAGCCAAGGCCCTGCTGAAAGTTCTGGACAAAGCCCCTGAAGCTGCACTGGCTGCTTTGCATTGAAACCAGGCTTCATTGGAATAAAAAATGGGTTTTTCAAAGGCTCAGCGCGGCGATTCGGCGCCAGTTGTAATCACATCCCCAGATAGGCAGCCCGAACCTGCTCGTTGCTGAGTAGTTCCTCGCCAGTGCCCGTGAGCGTGACCAGGCCGGTTTCCAGCACATAGCCCCTGTCTGCAATGGCCAACGCAGCAAACGCGTTTTGCTCCACCAGCAGAATCGTCATGCCTTGCGCTTTGAGGCGCTTGACCACGTTAAAAACCTCTTGAACCAGCAGCGGTGCCAGCCCCATGGAGGGCTCATCGAGCAGCAACATTTGCGGGCGCCCCATCAAAGCCCGCCCAATGGCCAGCATTTGCTGCTGACCGCCCGACAGAGTGCCCGCCGGGAGCAGCCGCTTTTCTTTGAGGATGGGAAACATGTCAAACACCCGCGCCAGATCTTCTTCAACATGCGCACGCGCTTGCGTGTAAGCGCCCAGACGCAAGTTATCTTCAATCGACAGCGGCCCAAACACCTGACGCCCCTCTGGGCTTTGGCAAATACCGCGGCGCATTCGTTGGTCTGAGCGCACTGCGCTGATATCTTCGCCACCAAAATGAATACTGCCAGCGCTCATGGGCTGCACGCCCGAGAGCGTGCGCAAAAACGTGGTTTTACCCGCGCCATTGGCACCCACCAAGGCCACAGTTTCACCCCGGCGCACATCCAGATTGATGCCCTTTAAAGCTTTGATGCGGCCATAACAACTCTCCATACTGCTCACCTGCAGCAACACTTCAGCCGGCAAGGACGGCACAGTGAATGGGAAGGTGGCTGACTGGACAACGCTCACTGGTTCAGAAGGTGCCTCCTCCGAGGTGTGGGCGCCCAGGTAAGCGGCGATCACATCCGGGTTGCGGCGGACTTCGTCGCCGGTGCCTTCAGCCAGTTTCTTGCCGTAATCCAAAACTAGAATACGGTCCGAGAGGTTCATCACCATCTTCATGTCGTGCTCAACCAGCACCACCGTCACACCCGAGTCGGCAACTTTGCGCACCAAGGCGTCGACTTCTATCGTCTCCTTGGGGTTGAGGCCAGCGGCGGGTTCATCCAAAAACAAAATACGGGGCTTGAGCGCCAGCGCACGGGCAATTTCCAGACGCTTCAAGGCGCCGTAGGGCATGCTGTCGGCGCGGGCCTCAATGTAGGCCTCCAGCCCGACAAAACGCATCAAGTCGGCCGACTCTACACGCAGTTTGGCATCGCGCTGGGTGATGGACGGCCAGCGCAGAGCCGCCTTGAGCGGGTTGCGGTCCAGGCGCAGGTGGGCACCCAGCATCACGTTCTCAAGCGCGCTCATGTTCATGCAAATTTGCAGGTTTTGAAACGTGCGGGCCACCCCGCGGCGGGCCAACTCATTGGGGGCTTTGCCTTCAATGGCTTCACCATCAAGCAAAATACTTCCGCTGCTGGGGGTGTAGACCCCGGTGATCAGGTTGAACAGTGTGGTTTTGCCTGCGCCATTGGGGCCGATGACAGCGTAAACAATGCCGGGCTCAATGCTGAAGCTGACGTTTTGAACCGCCTTGACGCCCCCGAAGTTGATGCAAAGGTCTTTGATTTCAAGCAGTGCCATCCTCAGGCTCCCTTGCCGAATTTAGCGGCCAAAGTGGGCACCAGTCCACGCGGCATGAAAATCATGCACAGCATCAAAATAGTGCCAAAGGCCACCGTCTCCCAGCCCTCAAAAGAGGCCAGCGCCTGCGGCAGCGCGGTCAGCAACACCGCACCCAGCACCGAGCCATAAACCGAGGCCATGCCACCAATCACCACCATGGTGACCAGTTCAATGGAATGGAAAAAGTCAGCAAAATTGGGGGTGACGAAGCCCACATAGTGCGCCGTCACGCTGCCCATCAGGCTGGCAAAAACTGCCGATATAACAAAGATCGAAACCTTGTAGCGCACCACATCCACCCCGGCCACTTGCGACGCAACCTCCGAGCCGTGCAAGGCCCGCAGCGCTCGGCCAAAGGGTGAATTGATCAGATTGAGCGAGGCCCAGACGCTGAACGAGAGCAGCAAAGCCACCACCCAGTACCAGTGCTTGTCGCTGGACAACTCAAAACCCAGTAAACCCAGGGCAGGCACTGGCATGCCGTCCGGCCCGCCGGTCAAAGACGCTTCATTGCGCAAGACAATGTTGATGATGATGCCCAAGCCCAAAGTAGCCATCGCCAGGTAATGGCCCTTGAGTTTGAAGATGGGGCGCGCCAGCAAAGCAGCCAGCAATCCGGTGACCAGTGCGCCTGCCGCCATCGCCAGCACAGGGTGCCAGCCAAAGTGGGTGGGCAGCACGGCCGAGGCGTACGCCCCAATACCCAGAAAACCAGCATGACCCAGACTGATCTGACCGGCAAAGCCGATCAGCAAATTCAACCCCAGCACAATGACAGCATTGATCGCCATGCGAATGGCCAGGTCCATATAAAAGCTGTTGGGCAGCACCCAGGGCAAACAGGCCAACACCGCCATGATGAGGTACAGACCCCAAAAAGTTTTCTTCGACATGCTCAGACCCGATCCGTTGATTTGCCGCCCAACAAGCCGCGCGGCATGAAAAACAGAATGAACAAAATGAGCACAAAGGGAATGGCGTCTTTGTAGGAGGACGAGATATACCCTGCCCCCATCGCTTCAAGGATGCCCACCAGCAGACCGCCCAGCACGGCACCCAAACCGTTACCCAAGCCGCCCACCACGGCGGCGACAAAGCCTTTAAGGCCGAGCATGATGCCCACGTCGTAAGACGTGAGGGTGATGGGCGTGACCAAAATGCCCCCCAGCGCCCCCAGCGCCGCCGACATGGCAAAACTCATGAACAGCACCCAGTTGGTATTGATGCCCACCAACTCAGCAGCCACCCGGTTGAACGAGGTCGCCAACATGGCTTTGCCGTGCAAGGTACGGTTGAAAAAGTACCACAGCGCCACGACCACCACGGCCGTTACGCCCAGCACCCACAAACTTTGTGGCAGCAACGTAGCGCCCAAGACGGCAATGGGCGTGTCGCCAGAAAATGCAGGCAGGCTGTGCGTGGCTTTACCCAGCCACACCTGCACCAAGCCCCGAATCACGAGCGAGGCCCCAATGGTGATGATGATGAGGGTAACGGTCTCAGCCCCTTTGACCGGCTCAATGGCCAGTTTCTCCAGCAGCACACCCACCACGGCGGGTACCAAAATGGCGGCGATCAGGGCGACCGGCAAGGGCCACCCGGCCTGTGTAAAAAATACCGCCAGCATGCCCCCGAGCATGATGAATTCGCCTTGCGCAAAGTTGATAACGTTGCTGGCGTTGTAAATCAGGGTGAAGCCCAGAGCCGCCAAGGCATAGGTGGCCCCCACGGTCACGCCTGAGAAAAGAAATTGCAGAAATTGGGACAGCATCAAGCCGACCTTCCACAAGTGAAAAAAGCCTGACGGCCGATAGCGAGCTTGTTCATTTGAATCCTCAACGTTGGCAGGTGGCTGGGGGCCAGCGCGCACCGATTTTGAAATGAAGGGTGACTTATGTCAATTAAAATGATACAAATATAATAATTTATTCATGTAAATGTATCGCTTGCCGATAAAAAGCACGGGTTTTCCCTTGCCTTTTTAGGCGGCAGCGAAAAGCAAGACCGGGCCAAGCCGGAAGACCTCGCCGTCAAATCAAGGGACTCAAGGGGTCCAGCATCTGAAAACGTTCGCCCAACATCGGCAGCGCTTTGGGCGTGCTTGCGTTGGCCAGTTTCAAATGCAGATCAAGGTGGCGCTCAGAGGCAACGAGCAGCCGCCTGTAAATTTCCTTGCACAGCAAGCGGGCCGCCTGGCCCGTCCAGTGAGCGGGCAGCAAGACGTCCGGTAACTCCGGGTCGCGCAGCAGCAAGCGGCGGAAGTCGTGGATCAACAGGGTGCGAAGCAAAAAAGCACTTTCGTCTTCAAAGTCCGGTTGCGCATCCAGACGCAACTGGTTCAGGATAGGACTGTAGCGGGCGACAAAATCTGCATACCCACTGGCCAGTTTGTCAAGATTCCAGGCGCGCTTGACCAGATCAGCATCTTTGGCTGAATGGCCCGAACCCGGGTCTGCCGCCAGCAGGGGCATCAAGTGCTTGGTGAGGTCACCCAAGCCCTCGGTCATGAGGGCGTCAAAGGCAGTATTGAGGTCGGCACTGGGGTGAACAAAACAATCAGGCCCCAAGGCGCCGAACCCTTGCCAAAAAAAGGCACTGCGCAGGCGCTCGCGTGCTTTGGCATCAAGATCACCCACCGTCAAAACAAGGCGCCAGCGGCGGTCCCAAATCGGCGCATTGGAGGCGTAAATGTGCCGCGCACTTTCCTCAAAACGCCGCTGTCCGGCAGGGGTCAGCATGTAGTCTGCGCGCCGCCCCACGGTCTCGGAATACAACCACTCCTCTTTGACCAAGCGAAAAATGGACGTACGAATGAGCCGGTCGTTCAGCTCCAAAGGGGCCAACAGGGTGATGAGGCTGCCCAACCAGATGCGTCCGCCCCGCGCCAGCACGGTATCGCCGAAGGCCGAAATGATGAGCGACCCCGCCTGCATGCGACGCTGCTGCCGGAAGTCATCGAGGTGTTTTTGAATGGGACTGAGCACGGCGTTAGAGAGGTTATTCACAAAAGATCGGCATCTTAATCGGTTTGAACGGATGAACCATCGCCTGCGCCAGATCAACAGGGATGCGCCCAAACGACCAAGGGTTTTTACTCATTACTGATACACATCAAAAAAATATTATGAAATAAATGTATCAGTTTATGATACGCTCCAATTTCAAAAAACCAATCAATGCAAGCACATGAACGCTCAAACCCTTGATCCTCAGGCACTGGCCCAATCTGTTGGCGAGGTAATGTGGTCGCGCGACCGGGCCACCAACGCGCTGGGCATGGAACTCATGCGCATCACACCGGGCGAAGCATGGATGTCCATGCTGGTTCGGGCTGACATGGTCAATGGTCACCATATTTGCCACGGCGGCCTGATCTTCACACTGGCCGACAGCGCCTTTGCTTACGCCTGCAACAGCTACAACATGAACACAGTGGCCTCGGCGTGCCATATTGATTTTTTGGCCCCAGGCAAAGAAGGCGACACGCTGGAGGCTCACGCCATTGAGCGCTCACGCTCGGGTCGCACAGGCGTTTATGACGTCACAGTGAGCACCCGCAGCGGCACGACGGTCGCTCTGTTTAGGGGCAAAAGCTACCGCATCAGTGGCGAAGTCATTGCAGGGTTGCAGCAAGCCGACTAGAAACAACAACTCCATCCTCAAGAGAAGACCAGACCATGACCGCCAAGAAGCCTCAGCCCGGAGAACTCGAATCCATAGAGCTTGCCAGCCGCGACGAGATTGCCGCCCTGCAACTCGAACGCATGAAATGGACACTCCAGCACGCGTATGACAACGTGCCGCATTACAAAAAAAGTTTTGATGAAAAAGGCGTTCACCCCAGTGATCTGAAGACACTGGCTGACCTGGCGAAGTTTCCGTTCACCACAAAAATTGACCTGCGCGACAACTACCCTTTTGGCTTGTTTGCGGTGCCACGCAGTCAGGTTGCACGGGTGCATGCCTCATCGGGCACCACAGGTAAACCGATTGTGGTGGGCTACACGCACCAAGACATTGACAACTGGGCCAACCTGGTCGCTCGCTCCATTCGTGCAGCAGGTGGACGGGCGGGTGACACCTGCCACATCGCCTACGGTTACGGCTTGTTCACGGGCGGTTTGGGCGCGCATTACGGCGCCGAACGCCTAGGTTGCATGGTGGTGCCCATGTCGGGTGGGCAAACAGAAAAGCAGGTTCAACTGATTCAGGATTTCCAACCCGAAATCATCATGGTCACGCCGTCATATTCGCTGGTGATTGCTGAAGAGTTTGAGCGTCAGGGCATCAAACCGGAAGACATCTCTTTAAAAATCGGTATTTTTGGGGCCGAACCCTGGGGCCATGGCATGCGCCGTGAGATCGAGCAAAAGCTGGGCATTGACGCTATCGACATTTACGGCCTCACTGAAGTGATGGGGCCCGGCGTAGCCTGTGAATGTATTGAGTCCAAAGACGGCCCCGTCATTTGGGAAGACCATTTTTACCCTGAAATCATCAACCCTGAGACCGGCGAAGTGGTGGCGGATGGCGAAGAAGGCGAGCTGGTCTTTACCTCGCTGAGCAAGGAAGCCATGCCCGTCATTCGCTACCGAACCCGTGACCTGACCCGTTTGCTACCGCCCACCTCGCGCAGTTTCAGGCGCATGGACCGCATCACGGGGCGCACCGACGACATGCTGATCGTGCGCGGCGTCAACGTATTCCCCAGCGTCATTGAAGAGCAAATTTTGCGCGACAAGCGCCTGGCGGGCACTTACCAAATTTTGCTCACCCGCGAGGGCCACCTGGACAACGTGGAAGTCCGTTGCGAGTTGCAACGCGAGTTCTCAGGAAAGATGTCGCCGGCAGAAATACAGGCCATCAGCCAGGAGATGCAGCACCACATTAAAACCATTGCCGGCATTTCAACCCAGGTTACGGTCTTGGCGCATGAAGCCATTCCGCGCACGCTGACCGGCAAGGCCCGTCGGGTGATCGACGATCGACCCAAACAAAACTAAAGAACTGGCACAGCGTGGCAAGCGTTAGGCGCTTTGCACGAGGTGCATCGGTGTAGGGCAATTTATTTAAAAACTTAGGAGACAAAAATCATGAAATTCAACCTGAAAAAAATAGCCATTGCAACGTCCTTGGTGTTGGGTGCTGTCGCTGCCTATGCCGCTGACCCCATCAAAATTGGCTCCATTTTGTCGGTGACTGGCCCCGCCGCTTTTCTGGGCGACCCCGAGCTGAAAACTTTGCAAATGTATGTGGAAGACATCAACAAAAAAGGCGGCGTGATTGGTCGTCAACTTGAGTTGGTGCACTACGACGATGGCAGTGATGCCAACAAAGCCAATGGCTTTGCCAAGCGCCTGATTGATGACGACAAAGTAGATATTTTGGTGGGCGGCACGACCACAGGCGCCACCATGTCGATGGTGCCACTGGTAGAAAAAGCCAATATTCCCTTTATCTCGCTGGCCGGTGCCGTCGTGATTGTGGAGCCGGTCAAAAAGTGGGTTTTCAAAACACCACACACTGACCGCATGGCAGCTGAGAAAGTGTTTGAAGACATGAAAAAACGGGGCATCTCCAAAGTGGCCCTGCTGTCGGAAACCAGCGGTTTTGGACAATCGGGCAAGAAAGAAACCGAGGCTGTGGCCGCCAAATATGGCATCACGCTGGTGGCCAACGAAACCTATGGACCCAAAGACACCGACTCCAGCCCCCAGTTAACCAAAATTAAAAACGTGGCCGGTGTGCAAGCGGTGTTTGTATTTGGTTTGGGCCAGGGCCCGGCCATCGTGACCAAAAACTACAAGCAACTCGGCATCACGCTGCCGCTGTACCACGCCCACGGTGTGGCGTCTGAAGAATTCATCAAGTTGGCCGGAGCCGCTGCTGAAGGTGTTCGCCTGCCCGCTGCATCGCTCTTGATTGCCGACAAACTGGCGGCCAATGATCCCCAAAAACCCGTTGTAACTGCCTACACAAAAGCCTTCAACGACAAATGGAAAACCGATGTCTCCACCTTTGGCGGTCATGCCCTGGATGGTTTGATGCTGGCGGTTGACGCCATCAAACGCGCCAACTCCACCGACAAGAGCAAGGTTCGCGATGCCCTTGAAGCCACCAAAGGCTTTATTGGCACCGGCGGCAAAGTCAATATGTCAGCCACCGATCACATGGGTCTTGACCTCTCAGCCTTCAATATGCTGGAGATCAAAAACGGTGACTGGGCCCTAGCCAAATAACGGCCACCTACCGA
>CANBUY010000071.1 GCA_947372745.1 Comamonadaceae bacterium
TCTGGTGGCGGCGGCACAAATAGGGCGTTGCCAGGACGTGTTCCGCCGATCCAATTTTGCGACCGACGCAATTCACCAGGCTGCTTCCCCGCGCCTCGCGCGCCGTCGAGCAACAGCCGATGGGCATCGCACAGCAGCCGTACGCTGATAGGTAGCCCTTTGGGGTCACGCAGTTGCGCCTGAACCCCACGGAAGGCTCTGAGGTAGTTCGTCACTTCTTCCACATCGTCAGTGTTGCTGACCCTAAAGCCCGCTTCTTCGTCGAACAAGTCAGTCAACGTGGCCTGCGTGCCCTCAATCTGGGAGGTGAGCAAGGCTTCCTTGCGGATAGCGCTGTACAGCAACCAGTCCACCGAGGGCACCAACCCTGACACGCCGCTCAAACGTGCAAGTGCAAGTTCTGCTTGGCGATTGCGGTCAGCGAACACCGCGGACGACAAGGCAGGGTTAGCCGGAGGCAAGGCATAAGGTACGAACGCGCGCACCGACTCGCCCAGAGTCGTCGAAATCGCGTAGGTGCCAGTGGTTCGAGTCATTGAAAGCGAGCTTTAATTTGAAAAGTCACATTAAACCATTCTTTAATTTGACTTGCAACAATGAAAGTGAGCTTTCATATCGCAGTGAAGTCATAAGTCACTTGAGTCCTCCGAGCCCTTCCGATATTCGTCCGAGCAAAACAAACGTGGATGGCATCGAGGTGTTCAGTGCGTTCGGTCAGCACCAGCACCTTACGGTCCCTGTCTTCAGCGATGTACTCGACAATTGCCACCAGGTCATCCATTGCCTGCTGACGCCACTCAAGCTGCGGCTTTGGCTTCATGCTTCTTGCGCTTCGTGTCGATTACCGCTTGAACACTGGACATGGCCCGCTCGAGCGAAGCATGGGGCCGTGTGTCGGCCAGCGACTCAGCAGCCTTCTGTTGCATCCAGGGTGGCCGATAACGTTCGCGCCGCGAACGGCTCCGGCTTCCACAAGCCGCACTAGGGTCACATGGTCGATGGTGTTTGCTGTAGTGGACATTGATTCACCTTTTGGCGTAGAAATAACAACGACCATCATTACCAAATAACGATAACTTGGAAGCCAGCATTCGTTATGAATGCTTCGCCGTTTTACATAACGCCTGTTCTATGACTTGGTAAACCCTTGTCAGATATGGGTTTGAGGCACTTCGAGGGGTTTGGTTAGACGCGATTTGTCATCAAACCCCTCGCGCAACCCCTGAGACTCGCGGCTTCTGGCGAATCACGGCGGTGCTCGGCGAAGTTGACTCTCAAGAAAATCCAATAAAAACATAGGCTTGTCGCCAACAAAAACGCCACCGCGAAGGGTGGCGAAGGTGCGGTTGGTGCGGCTGGCGGGGATCGAACCCACGACCCTTGGCTTCGGAGGCCAAGAATTGACATCGTTTTAAAGCTGGATTGAGTGTTTGAAAAAGTTGAAAAACAAGGTAAATAATCGACTTTTACCAATGAGAAGACAGTTAGCTTCAACGCCACACATGCTGTCACTTTATAAAGATTTGAACATCTCGTCAACGCTTAAACCGATAGATTGATGTTTTTGATTGAACGCCTGCCAACATTTGAAATGCATGACTTGTGAGTAAAAGCCTCATGTTGTATAGTCGAGGTTGAAAGTTAAGTTCTTGGTTGTGTGAATTCATAACCACTTAAATTTCATGGTAGCTTTGCCAACAAGTTAGCATTTTCAATACCAGTCATCACAAATTTTTTGTGACTAACCTGCGTTTCTGAACGAGCGGAATTTTCCTCGCTTCACGTTTTTCCTGTTGAATTTTTGATCAGCAGGTCAACGGTCTTTTCAAGTATTTTTTGGATTTCATGTGCAATTGAATATTCAATTGGCGTCTCACCAAATTTTCAATTTTGAAAATTTGGATGGGCTAACACGCCTGCAAGAATTGATTTGTAGAACTTTGAGGCTGCCAAATGGCAGAACCACGCGACTTCAAAAAATAATTATTAGCCTGCGCCAGGGGTGTAGCAAAGATTTTGAAAAAGAGAAGAATTGGAGTGAATGGGGCAATTGGCTGAAAGCCCTTGAAAGAAATTTCACCACTACGTCACTAGAACCCCTGACGACCAAATTTAGCGCCGTGCACCCTCTTGCATTTTTACTTGAAAAACAAACCAGCTTAAATTTTTCACGTGAAGTAAGAAATGAATGTTTAAAACTTGCGGTGAGAAGTTTTTTCCAATTGATGGGCGGTGTTGATCAGACAAAAAATTTCTGGCTTTCTCTAACTCAAGTTTTTTCCTCGACCCAACTAGGCTGGGTCAAAACGAGAGAACACGGCTTACAAAATTTGAGTGTGAAAGATGATGTCGGTGCATCAAATGTGTACAGTGAGTTCGACCGCAGCCGACTTATCTTGTGTAAAACGGAAATACCACCTGCCCGTTTAATTCATAAATTTGGAGTAGTTGATGGTTTTAAAAAATGGAAGGATCTGGTTGAAATTGAAGAATTGATTGGAGAAGAATCGACCATCAAGGAAAAAAATAAAGTCAGAATTCCCACGAAATTTTGTGAAGATGTGAGGCTCGACCTATTTTCATTTCAAATTTTGCAGCAGGAAGTTGAACCAGTTTTGAATGGATATCGGCTTAACTTGGATTGGAATTGTTTGTCGCGAAGTGAACTGAATCTGGCCGTGCTGCCTTTAATTGCAACACTTCAAAAAATTGATAGGCTAAATGAAGATTTTTCAAAAAGGCTTCATGCTGCATGCAGGTTGTTAACACTTTTCACTGGCATCTCCCTTAAGACAACTGCAGGGCTTCCAATTCATCGGGTCGGGTCGATGCACATTGATCTGAACCTGGGAATAATCAGGCGAGATAGCAGTACCGTGACGCCTCGTTTAGATCGAAGTAACGCAGGGAGGTGGTGTGGGCGCTGGTGGAGAACACCCATTCCCCCAGAAATAATAATTGTACTAAAAGATGCCTTGACCCGTTTTCCATCTGCTCGGACGATTGGTGATTTGATGATTTCTGCAGGATTGACTCCCACAATTACACACGAATTGTTGAATCAAAACTGGGCTACAAGTCACTGCCCTGAAGATTTGAGATTTGCCAGAAGTTTGAGGGCATGTTTACTCTACTTGAAAGTTCACCCGAGCGTTGTTGCAAGAGTAACAGGTGATGTAACAGTTACCCCAATTTCACAAGTTTATTACTTAACACTATCGCAGGAATTGGTGCACCAAGCAGTAGACAAGTTTTGCGATTTTATTGGATTGAAAAAAACGGTTCACCCAAAAACATACCGGTTAATCGGGTCACCAAGAAAATTGTCAATCGAAGATTTCAAAGAAATCAACAGGCGGCAGGGTCAATCCAATCGACACTTGAGAAATAATATTACAGCAAGATCGAGCCTGAAAGACTTTATTGAATTTCACAATTCCTATGTAAAAAATGTTGCTTTGCAATTGCTCTGGGGTGTGGGGGCACGTCTTCAGCGCTTTGAAACATTGACCGTTGCCCGAATGTTGAGTGAGCCTGAATTAATCGCAATCACCGATAAAGAAAACGACAGTTATTCAAGCTTAAGGTTGTGTTGTCTTAGCAAAATTCAGCAGCAAACGCGACTTCATCTTGTCGAGCATTATTTGGCGATGTCAGAAATACTTAAAAAAAGAGGATTTAAAGAGTCTGCGGAACAGTTAGAGAATGTTGCCATGGGAAGGTGCAGCGAACAATTACTATTCCTTCAAATTGAAATAGCTATAAAAAATGAGTTCAATTTACGAGGGTTAGAAGTCGCTGATTTGGAATCAACTTCAAACTCACTTGGTGTTAATTATCTCAACAGTCCAAGGCATTTTTTACTCACGCAATTTGTAAATAGAAACGTGGCAGCCATTGCAATTGATGCACAAATAGGTCACCACATTGTCGGCGCCGAACCCTTTGGGTATGGCAGTGGAATGAGTGTTAGCGATTTTCAAAAGTATCTCGCACCCATACTTGACCGGCTTCATATAGAGATACAGATGGAACCGCTGGTCGGATTGGGTCGAACAAATCCAGTACGTCTTAAATTGCCAAAAATATCGGTTCTTAAAAATCTGAAAATTTTAGAAAACTCTCTCCTTGAGCAAAGGATCGCCGTGCAAGATTTTATGCCACCCGATCGGATTCAAGGAGCAGCTCATGCCCCCTTTTCAAAAGAAACATTGGTTGCTGTGAGTCACATGAAAAGACTTAGATTTCTGTATCAGACCTCAGCATGGTTGAAAGATAACGCAATTGGGTCACTGGCGTTTTGTCTAATTACATTCGACTGCGTGGTAACAGAAATGGATTTATTTTCCTTAATTGAAAGTTCTTTGGGCAGCGGTGTTTCTCAAATAAATAATGTAGTGGGCATTGAAGTATTTGAAAACGATCGTCCAGTTTTGCAACGATTGGTGAGTCGAGGAACCGCCGCTGCGGTTGCCAAATTTAGGCTGAACCATACATCAATTACAAGGATCGAGGTTTGCGAAATGCTTCACTCACTACTTTTAATGCTTGATAAAAGTTGGCCTGCACAGAACTCTGTTGAGTCATTGAATTTACTGTTGTCAATGGCATCGCATTGCATAGCAATTGAGGTTTCTCCTATTAATCAAATTGCCCTATTTCATAAAGCGCCATTCATTCCAATGAGGGACATCAAGCGAATTCTGGACAACAAAATAGTTGAGAGAAAATTCATAAATTTATCGACTCCATCTAAGTCGGTTAAGACAAATAGTGGATTTAAAACCTTAATAAAAATTGTTGAACAGATAGCTGACAAAGATAAAAAAATTGGAGAAGATAAAGCAAGAAAGCTCTTGTTAAAAAAAGCTCTGGAACATCATAAATTAGAGGTTTTGGATGAGGCTGAAGAACTTTTCTGTGATTGGTTAATTTCCGAGTGTGATGATAAAACCAGACCCTATAAAAAAATTGGGCTTGGCGTGCTTTACGCATATGCAGTTTTGGCGAAAAGATTTTTTAATTTGGTCCGAGCTAGTGGAACAATTCATTTTGATGCGGACGACTGGCTGCATGTTTCAGCGGTATTGGGTGGAGGAAATGAATTTCAAGCATCGAACAAAAAGAGATGGGTTGTGTTGCATCTTGCACATTGGCTTGCGGAAATCGGAGTCAATGTCCCGCCAGGACTTGTCAAGAGCCGGGCAATTAAATCTAGATCTCTGCCGCATAACTCAGTTTATTTGACAGCATCAGAGGTAGATCGCATTGCTCATAACTTTAGTGAGGTATATGAGCTGCCAGACGGAGTTTTGTCACTCTCTGCTGTGTATTTAAAAATCGCTAGGAAAATGCCTTTTAGACCTGTTGAATTACGATTTTTAAGATGGATTGATTTTGACTCAAACTGTCGATTAATGCATGTGGCAAGTAGTGGACATGACCATTTTAAGACCTTTAAATCTCACGGCAGTTTGTCTATAGCGCAGAGAGATGAATTCATAAGTTCATATCTAAATTTGAATAAAGAAAGCATAGGATCTAACCTTGACTTAATTTTTAGTTCTGCTGGTAGTGAGAAAGATTTTGAAAAATTTGATAAAACCTTGCAGTTGTTACAAGATGCAATTCGCACTGTGACATGTCGCCAGGATGCGCGAAATTATGATTTGCGTGCCAATGGAGTCACCGACCTTATTTTCAACCCAGAGTCGGGCCTGCGGCGGCTTGCAGGTCTCGATGAGGTAAAAATTGAAGTTCATGATTCTCATTGGATTTCAACTCGCCACCAGCGTGCAGCGCAAGCATCTAGAGAAGCGCGGCACACAAATGTTCTCACCACGCTGAGGTACTACAACTTGTCTTCCTTGATTGAGGTGCGCGAGCAAATGGATGCTGCAACTGCAGGGATTTCTATTAGTGCATCCCACCTTGGGGATATTGCAGTCAAGTCACCAGCATCGATTTATTGCAAGCGATATAGACGTGCTAAATCAACACTTGATAATATAAAAATTAGCCAGCGGGATGAGTTATTTTCGTCAAGTCATTTGGCAATTTCATCTTTGCCAACGACGATCCTATCTGACGTCGCGGGCAGAGAGGAAGTTAATGGTTCATTGATCCGCTTGAAATACGACAGGTGTTCCTTGATTCACGCTACTTTACTCGTATGCAGTAGGTTACCAATTGAAACTTGCGCGCAGTTGTGTGATGTCAGCTTCAAGCAAATTAGTTCGGTGTTGGCGTCCCTCAATAACTCGTCCGAAAGTGTTGCAGAAGCCAATGGAAAGCTGGATTTGCATGTAACTAAAAAAGTCCATTTATCTGGTCATCCACTGGCTATCCTAGTCTCACGGCTTTCTAAGTTGACGAATGAATCTGCCTCGAATATAGCGCGACTTGTAAATGCCCACTCTTCGCTTGTAAAGAGAAATAAATCATGTATCCACATGCTTGATATTTCTCAATTCAATGACTGGATGCTCCTGCTCAAAACGCTTCAAGTTTCAGGCATACAAGTCTATTTTCAGTTTTTTAAAACCACAGCATTCGATCTTCGAAATCAAGTGTTCTCGTCCTGCCAGAGGAATGAAATTCTTGTCTTTCGTGATGTGTCAAATGGAGATGGTATTGGTGCATTTCGTTTTGGACTCATTGGCAATAAAGTTGGCATATCTCAACTGAAATCAACCATCGCTGTTGATGCAATTTCCCCGCAGGTTGCCGGCCAAGTCGGAACAATTGTTACAGCAACTCTTTTGATCACGCAATCAATTGTCAATTTAATGAAGGATGAATAATGCCCACCGAACTTGAAAAATATATTTCTACACAAATTAATAATGGCGATGCTATACAAATAGCTGCCGAGGTCCCGCGTTTTGACGAGGTGAGGTGGTCAGGTATAAATCCGCTTCACAGGAACGAAAAAATTAGAGCACGAATCGGCTACGAGATTGCTGCTGATCGTGCGCTGATCATTGCATCGATGATTGACTGTGCCAATGGAATCATTGGGGTTTTTGGCGTCAGGCATCCTCAACCCGATTTATTTCCAGAAATAGAGCATATAAATGCTGAGCCTGCTGACCAAAATTTTCTCCAAGGCAGAACCCGAGACGAAGTAATTCGCGATGTTAGTAATTCAAGTATTTCAATTATTGATGGGCTCAAGGCAGGTCTAGTAAACAACTTTGATGACCTGTTGACACATCTGATAATTGGTGATGATTTAGAAAAAGTTTTGAATCATTTAAGCCGTTCAGACTGCACAAAATTTCTTTTGCAAACCAGTTTGGGAATTATTGATGTTGGCGGAAAAGATCTGATCTTGAAAGAGATTCCCTCTTCCCAAAGTGATCGAGCCAAGGTTGACTTCAAGGGTGTTCACACCAGCAAACGTGGGAAGATATATGTGGATTTACTTGTCGGTGAAATTGGCGTATCAGACCACCTGACCCTGCTCGGTGCTTTTGAAAATTCAATGATTCGAGCCGTTATCGATTCTCCTAATAATTTGCGGACTTTGAAATTTCTTCAAGCTGCAGCCTTGTTTGATCAAAAAGTATCGGTCTTGCTTGGATCGAGTTATAAAATAACTTCTCGGGTATGGACTCCTACTATCATTGGTGTCGAGGGTGAAGTGGAACTCTTAAATAAGATGCCAGAGCTTCGACAGTTTTTTGAAGGAATGTAATTGGCTGACTTACCTCATGAATATTCGATCATCAGGCTATCTAACTTGGTTCTATTTTCTTTGTGGTGAAAGCAGAAAATTGCTTGCACTCACTCCAAAGTTTTTAGCTGTTCCAAGATCCCTTTGAAGTTCTCAACCCCCTGTGCACCACTCACAAGGTGGCGCTGATTAAAAATCACGGCCGGCACGCTGCGAATCCCTTGGTTTTTCCAATGATTCTCGGCCTCTCGTACCTGCAGGGCAAAACGCTGCTCGTTAAGAACAGCCAGGGCTTCGGCCCGGTCCAGCCCAATTTCAAATGCCATGTCCGCCAGAACAGAGTTGTCCGATAGATTGCGTCCATCGGTGAAGTGCCCTGAGAAAAGGGCCAGTTTCAAATCGTGCATTCGGCCCTGTTGCTCGGCCCAGTGCAGGAGCTGATGCACGTTAAAAGTGTTGTGCATCCGCATGTCTTCAGTGAACCGGAACTCAAAACCAAGTTCAGCACCAACTTCAGTTAATCGATCCCGGCTTTCATCGGACTGCTCTTTGGTGGAGCCGTATTTTTCAGCGATATGCTCGCGCATGTTTTGCCCCGCCTGGGCCATGCCTGGATTCAACTCAAACGGGTGCCAGCGAATCTTGTGCGGAGTGCCCGTTGACTCTAGCGCCTCGGCTAGTTGTAAATAGCCGACGATGCACCATGGGCAGACGACATCCGAGACGATGTCGATTTGGAGGGTGGCAGTTGCAGGGGTCATGAAGAAATCTTTCGTTATCAGGCGGAGAAGTGGTGATTTTTGCGCCACTTACCGCATCGTTGGGTCAAATGCAAAGTGATCGGATCGTTGCCAACGTTACCATTCACAGGATGTTTTGTACGCCGGTCCTGCAATGGCTGGTGGCGTTCAGGGGCTGATCGAAATGCCCCGTGATGGCGACTGCTAGGTGTTACATGAACCAAGTCAGTTGCCAGCGTAAAGGTATCTGTTCTGGTTACTATTTACAAAATGTCAGAAATATAGCTATTATTCTGACATTCGAAACCCATTTATGAGTCAACTCGTCCAATCCATCATTGAAGCTGCGCAAGCCTTGCCTGAAGGCGGTCTGCTTTCGCCGAAGGAATTCTTACACCTGGCCTCCCGCGCTGCGATTGACCAGGCGTTGACACGTCTGACTCGTGAGGAGAAGCTTTTGCGCGTGGGTCGTGGCGTCTACGCTTTGCCGGTGCAGGGGCGGTTTGGGGTGCGTCCCCCATCCACGCAGACTGTTGTCGCGGCGATTGAGGCGATCAGTGGGGAGGTCGTGGTGCCCAGCGGCGCGGCGGAAGCAAATGCCTTGGGGTCGACGACGCAGGTGCCGGTGCGGGAGGTTTTTCTGACGTCGGGTCCTTCGCGCAAGCTGCGCCTGGGTCAGCAGGACGTGGAGTTCAAGCATGTCAAGCCTTGGCAGTTGTCCATGGGCAAACGTCCCGCGGGCATGGCTATACGCGCCTTGGCGTGGCTGGGGGCAGAGCAAGCCCCTTCGGCGCTCAAAATCCTGCACTCTAAGTTACCTCCAGCGGAATGGGATGCCATGCGTGCTGCTCGCGCGGCGATGCCAAGTTGGATAGCACGTGCCGTCAGTGAGGTGGCCTTTGTCTGAGTCGTGGTTCGCACTCAGCCGCGCAGATCAGGCCGAGGCCCTTGAAGTGGCTGCAGGCAGAACAGGGCGCCCGGCCCATTTGTTGGAAAAAGACATCTGGGTCGTTTGGGCCTTGTCGGACGTCTAGTCGACTTCCGCAAAGCCGTCACCGGTGGTCTCCAACTGGTGCCCACAGGTGCCGCCTTGGGCGCATTGGAGCGCGATTACGCCGCGATGCTGGAGGACGGTTTGCTGTCGCTCCATCAGCCATCGTTTGATGAAATTATGGCAAGCTGCCTGGCGATCGAAGGTTAAGTCAATCGCCAAGCGAAATTAACGCCCTAGTGGTTCAGGCTCAAGCCTGACGGGTGTTTAGATTTGAGCCGTAGTCTGCTCCGCGTGGTTCGGTATCTATTGTTTTTTCAAGCGTAGCTGCTGCCTCCTTTGCGCAAGCCCCAGCGGCTACCAAAGAGGCCAATGTCAAGACCCCAGTTGCGGCGACAGCGCCAGACTCGGCGGCAAAGTCTGCGACAAAGGCAGCGCCCGTTGCTAATAAAGTACCGTCAAAAAAAGTAAAAGCAAAGAAGGCCGATGAAGCTAAGTCTGACATCAAGACCGATGTCGCAGCACCTGCTGCCAAGTAGTAAACGGTTGATTTTGAAAAAGGGAACTGAATAGTTCAGATCTTTTTTTTTGTTTCGTCACCGCTGTAAAGACGACTATCCAGAGCCACGTCAGGTGCGTGTCTTCTTCGCACGTTTTGGCACACTCAATTTGGCTGCCAATGCCGCCTCCAGTGCGAGTCGAGCCCAAGCGGCCATTTCATGGGCTGACTCCATCGCCGCTTCAGGCGCACTGTAATAGTCCATGCTTCGGGATACGCCTTTGGCCAGGTAGGTAAACCGCTTGCATCCAGCCGCTTCAAAAAGAGGGCGGGTAGCCGGGCTGACTTTGAGCCACAGTGTCTCTCCTTGCCCTAAGTCCGCCATGATGGCAATCGTTAGTCCATCTGTGCTGATACCGTAACCACCAAACATGCGACGTGCCACGCAAGGTCCTGCCGTGGACAATAACTCACAGCAGTAATTGGCAAAGTCGTTGGGTGGGGTGGCCATGTTAAAAGTTTATCAGCTTGATAAATTGTGGATTTTTGCAAGCAATCATTCTGTGCTGTCCTTTTGCTTTGGACTTCAGGCAAGAGGGCTGCAGTGCCCATGCGCCATAGTGGGTGCTGTAAAAAACAGTGCAGCAGCTAGCATGAAAAATCCTAAGGTTCAGTTCATTTCTAATTCACACCTAAAGCTTCAGCAGAACAGCTTCGCGCTTGGCGCGTGTCAACGCAACATAGATCAGTTTTCTTTGGCTATTTGTATCCAAGGGGTCACCAAAGAACGACTTCGCTGCTACCACAATAACCCGGTCAAACTCCAGCCCTTTGGCCCGGTGCATCGTAGCGAAATGAATGTAAGTGGAATCGGTCGCCAGGTTTTGATTGGCCTCAATGACTGAAGTTTTAAAGCCAGCATTCGTAAACTGTTTATAAAGCGCATCTCTTACCGACTTGCTATGTGCAATGAGGCAGGTGCTGCTCAAGGTATCTTGCCCATCCTGTGCTTGCCACTTTTTAGCGCAATCAATCGCATGCTTAATAGCGCTTTCCATGCCGTCCACTTCTAGCACAAGGGGCTCTGGGCCGTGCGATAAAGATTTGTAGCGGCGTGTTTCGTCATGCCCCTCATCGAGGTCGTCCACATCGCAGTTTTCTAACAAGGCTACGGCCAAGCGTCGGATCTCATCAGTGGTTCTGTAATTGAGATAGAGCTTTTTGGAGCGCCCCCGTATGTCGATTCCACACTTACTCATTGCGGCCCGGTGGCGGCTGTAAATGCGCTGATGTCCATCGCCCACGAAGAATAAATCGTTGTCATCCCGGCCCACCATAGCCCGCAACATGCGCAAAGCTTGAGGGCCAAAATCTTGGGTTTCATCCACCACAATGGCGCTAAAAGGCAAGGTCACTCGTGGTGTGAGCGTTTCATTATTTAGCAAGGTGGCAATCTCGCGGTAAGCATCATCCACCTCCTTGAGCTTGCGCGAAGACAACTGGCCTCGGTACTCATCAAACACGGGCCAAACTGCGTCTCTTTTTGCGCGGCTCAGGATAACCCCCCGACCCGTACGCCGAACGGCGCGGTACTCATCGCGCGTGGTCACCCCATGCGCCATGATGACTTGCTCCAGTTCTTGTTCATAAAACGCATCGGACAAATCGAGCGACACATCCTTGGTCGCCAGTGCAGCCTGCCACGCTTGATAAGCACCGTCCTTACTTCGGTCATAAACAATTTTGTGCTCTAACTTGCGCGAGCGCATAAAGCCATGTACCCAAGCATCGAGGTTGCGAATTTCCATTTTGGCCATCGTCTTGGGCGAGCACAAAGTCTTGAGGTTGTCCTCAATATCCAGCGCCAAGTTTTTGGTAAATGTCGTGAACAACACCTTTTTCCCCTCGGGCGTTTTGTTCTCAGCCAGCCACTTGGCCCGGTGCATGGCCAGCACGGTTTTACCTGTCCCTGCGCCCCCCAAGACACGTACGGGGCCAGTTCGGTTGCCGCTGGCCAGCTTGTGCTGCGTGGGGTGCAGAAAAATGCGCCACTGCGCCAACGGTGCGTTCATGATGGCCAGCATTGCCTCATCATCATCCACCACCACAAAGCGTGACTGAGACTCAGGCGTGCTCAGGGCCAACGCGAAATCTTGCGGGTTAATGGAACGGTCAACCCGTGTTTCACGCGAGTTCAATACTTGTTCAACTGTGTCGCCTGCGGCAATAAGAAACAGCCCTTCATAGGCTTCAATGGGCAAGCTCATTTGCAAGGCATCCAGCGCTTCCTCTGAGGCCAGCCCGCGAATCCGGCCCACCCAGTCCTGCGGTACGCCCAGACTCATCAGTTCATGGTCAGACAAGTCTGCGTATAAAAACTTCTGTACTTCTACAGAGGGGGCCAGCGCCCTTGCTGCCACTAAGGTCTCCGGTTTAAGTGGCACGGGTGCCACCTCTGTCATGACAAGCTCTTGCACCAACACAATCTGCATCGCCCCAGTCACCGGGTTGATGGTCAGCTGGCGGCGCTCTGCCCAACGGTAGGCCTCATCATGGTGGTCCACATACAGCAAGACATATACATCGCCAGTGTCGGGCTTTAGGACAATGCCGCGCCAATCGTCGTCAATGCGGATTGACTTCAAATTAGGGTCGCGGGCTTTTTCAATTTTTTCGTAGTTGATGCCCGAGCTTTGTGGGTTGGACTGAAACATCACCGCCCACTTCATCACCTTGCTTTGCACGCTGGCCGGCAGCCTCGACAACTTTAAAAGAAAGTCTTGCGAGAGGGCAACTTTTGGTTTTAGGCTCATTAAATATCTCCCATTTTGGGGCCGTTCAAGCCCAACATCTCACGCACTACATCCGTCCACACACGACCCGTAATAGTGGCCGCGTCTGGCTCAAGCACCGCCACCTGCCAACCCGCAGCCGCCCACACGGGCGCTAGGTCGGCTTGCTCACAGGTCAACACCACCAGCAGGGCGCCAGGCCAAGCCAATTCGGCCTCAGCCTCCACTTCACCTGCCGCATTGGCCAACTCATGCCCTACTGTAGGCGGCAACGCACTACACAGGGCGAGCGTGTGCAAGCCAGGTCGAAGCGCTGCCAGTGTCATATCCATCACGTCAATCCACTCTTGCGCCACGCCTACCTGGGCCGCTGTGCCGGTTGCCGCTGGCATCGCAGGCGCTGGCTTGAGCTGTTCGGCATCGTGTCCCTCAATGCCGCGTAGGGTGCACAGCAACATGCCGGGCAAGGTCTGCAGCGTATTAAACAGATGCAAGCTGCGGCGCCAAGCCAAGTGCGAGGCAGCCTCCTTTTGGTCTGCCACATCGTCTAACACCACCACGCCTGGCGCGTTCAGGCCCTCAATGTTGCCGCCCATACAGCCAGAAGGCCACCAAAGAGCGATGGCTGGTTGGCTCTTCTCTTTGGACACGCTGGGCATGTGCCCCTTACCTGGTGACTGCATCCACTCGGGCAACTGCTGCATCCATGTCGCCATTTCAGCCTGCACCACCGACACCTGATCTGGGCTGGCAGGCCCCATCAAAAAGCCCAGCCACAAGGCATTGCGCTGCATCGGCCCCAGCGCGGCATCGGTCTTGGCCACACTCCCTATGTCCGTGGCTGGGCTTTTTAGCCAACTCAGCAACTGCATCACGGCGTGTTGACCAAAGGCTGCTGGCGCGGGGCGCGGCAGTGTAGGGGGCGCAAAGCCCCCATCGTGGCGGTTAAAGCTTACAAACGGCGAATCAATATCGGTCTGCGCCACGCCCGCCAGCGCCGCCTTCACGTCTTCGTGCGTGACCGACCACACCCAAAAGCGCCCACTCGCCACCAAGGCGCTGCGCTTGAGCGCATCTTCACGCAAAGAATGCTGGTGGTACGTCCACCCGTCACAAAACACGGCGATGGGCTTGCGGGGTGATCCAGCCTGCCAAGGCCAAATAACAAAATCGGGCTTGCTGGCCACCGCCACGCCTTCAGAAGGTCCCAAATTGCACTGGGGCTCAATGCGGTAACGTTGTCCGCCCAGTTCCAGCACATAGCCCGACTTGGCATTGACAAAATCTTGCACCAGCTTCACGGGTGGCAAACCGGCCACCCCCCCCATGCGGCGCAAGCTTTCAATAAAGCGGCTCTCCAAAACAGAATCAAAACTCGGGTTGATAAAAATCTCAGAAATAGTGGCCACCTCTTCCAGCTGATCCAGCGAGGCCACCAGTTCTGTCAGCACCTCTTTGCCGCGGTCGCGGGAGACTAAATTCATGTTGCGTCCCAGTCTGTACTGGTACACGCAGCGGTAACAGCCGTCTTTTTCGGGGTCCAGGTTGCACACACACTGGGTCATGGTGTGCAGCGCCATGCGCAGCACATCGGCCAAGGTGCCCGCCTGCTCGCTGAGCAATTGGTGCATATAGCCCGTGCCACCTGGCACCGAGTCGTACAGCATCATGTAATAGCGCCTTGGCCCCCCATCCTTGCCGGGCTCATCCTGGGTCACCAGGCGGAGATGATCAACCTTGCCGCCAAATCGCTTTTTAAGCCCTAGTTGCAGTGCGGCCATAAATGACTGCACCACCTGCTCATCGACCCCGGTCTTGGTGTAAGGCACCAAGATTCTCAAGGCCTCTGAGGTGAACTCACGGTACAAATACAGGCAGTCCAGCAAGTTGCCGGGCGCCTCGTTGCCGTGTTTCACGCAGTCAAAGCTGTGCAGCTGTCCAGGCGGGTCGCTGCGCTTGTGAGGCGGCTTTTGCACCTTGCCGCAATGTCGGCACAGCTTAAAACCGGGCCGCGACGTCTCTTTGTCTGCGACCTTGAAAGTCTCCCCTGGCTTCACCAGTTCACCAAAATTAACATCCCGAAACGTCACCTTTGAGACGAACTCAAAACCAAACGGCAGACCGCCAGTTTTAATTTGCCAAGCCTCGCGGATATCTTTTTGCTCAAAATCAGCCAGAAGTTGTCGCACATAAAACTTGGGCTCTCGGTCGTCCGTGCTGTCGTCAATGCGCACCTTGGTGTCATCGCTGTTGGCAATCGCCTGCTTAAAGCGCAGCAGCGTTCGCTTTTGTGCTTCGTCTGACCACATCACCTCGCCGCAGCGCGGGCAGTTGACGTGCGTATCTGCTTCCTTCATCAGGTTTTGCATGTGGTGGCAGGCCGGGCAAAAGCGCCAGTTTTCTG
>CANBUY010000072.1 GCA_947372745.1 Comamonadaceae bacterium
GTGGCCTTGATGACCGTGTCACGCCCGACATCAACAGAACGAATCTGCGTGACAAAAATCAACTCATGACGTTGAATGGGGTAAGGCAAACGCCAATTAAAACCCGCACCCACCGAGGACTTGAATTTACCAAACTGGGTAATCACCGCCTGCTGCCCCTCTTGCACGATAAAAAAGCCAGTACCCAGCCAAATTAACAAGACAACGCCCAAGATTAAGCTGACGCCGATCCCCGCACTTTTCATATCGGGCTGAAATCCACCGCCTGAACCATCACCCCCACCAGAATTTCCGCCATTGTTTTCTTGCCCAGCATTTTTCACGCCAGAAAAGAGACCCGATAGCTTGCGGTTGAAGTCCTTCCAAAGCTCATCAAGATCCGGTGGACCTTGATTAGTTGGACGCTTTGGTTGTCGATCGTTGGTGCTTTTTGGCGGTGCATCGGACGTTGAAGGGTTTGGCTTGTCGCCCTCAACCGGTTTTTCATCACCACGTCCCCAGCGAGGGTCGTTCAAATTGAACATTCCTCTGACACTGCCAAACCATGCAGCCAAGCGATGGGTGCTTAAATGAAGTTTCATTTATTCTTCTCTTGTTTTACGTTCACTAATTGTGCCCAATCAGAGGGCATCCTCACGACCATCAGGGAAATAATCCTCAGCTTCGGCTACGACAGGCTCTGTTCGGGCCAAGGTCGCCAACTGCTGACGAAGGGCCGCAATGCCCTCCCCGGTCTGCGCACTCAAAAATATTCGTGGGGTTTGTACGCCATCAAGCTCAAAACTGTCTTCCATTTGCAACGGCAAGTTTTCAGGCAGCATCGCATCGAGCTTGTTAAAAATGAGCACCTGAGGAATATCAGCAGCACCAATTTCACGCAATACCCGCTGAACCTCGGCAATTTGCTCTGGGTAGTTGGGGCTTGAAGCATCAACAATATGCAGCAACAAATCGGCATCAACGGCCTCTTGCAAGGTTGCCTGAAAAGCGTCAATCAGTCCGTGTGGCAAGTCCCTGATAAAACCCACGGTGTCTGACAAAGAAACAGATCGATTGGCGTCACCCAAGTACAACTGGCGTGTTGTGGTGTCGAGCGTGGCAAACAATTGATCCGCCGCATAGACGCGTGCTTTAACCAAGGCGTTAAACAGGGTGGACTTTCCTGCGTTGGTGTACCCAACGAGTGAAATATTGAATGCATCGCGCCTTTCACGCTGACGACGCTGTGTTTGGCGTTGCTTTTTGACCTTGGTGAGTCGATCTTTGATTTTCTTGATGTTCTCGCCAATCATCCGGCGATCGAGTTCAATCTGACGTTCTCCAGGACCACCACGCATCCCGATACCGCCACTTTGACGCTCCAGATGTGACCATCGGCGAACCAAGCGCGTGCTCAGGTATTGCATGCGTGCCAATTCAACCTGCAGCTTGCCTTCGTGGCTACGTGCACGTTGGCCAAAAATCTCAAGAATCAGTAGCGTGCGATCATTAACAGGTAACTCGAGATGTCTCTCAAGATTGCGTTGCTGCGCTGGGCTCAGACTCTGATCGAACAGGACTTCGACAGCGCCCAACTGGGCGGCCAATAGCTTGATTTCATCGGCTTTTCCGCTTCCCACAAAGAGAGCTGCATCTGGGGCACGCCGTTTACAGGTCACGCGCGCCACTGGAACGAGGCCAGCCGTTTGGGCAAGCAAGCCCAACTCCTCAAGCTCCCCGTCAAAGTTGGGTAAGCCGAAGTCGACCCCAACCAGAATCGTCGGGGCCAAGGGGCGGTCAGACGGCTGCAGGTTCGTCACCCTCACCGGTTGAAAAACTAACGGCACGACCTGGAACAATCGTTGAGATGGCGTGTTTGTAGACCATTTGCGTGACTGTATTTCTCAACAAGACGACGTATTGATCAAAGGATTCAATTTGCCCTTGTAACTTGATGCCATTTACCAGGTAAACGGAAACCGGTACGTGCTCGCGGCGTAAAGCGTTGAGAAAAGGGTCTTGAAGTAGTTGGCTTTTATTGCTCACGATATTCTCCGTGTTCAAAGAGTTAATAATGACTTGACGATATCACAGCAAAACGTCAACCCGCGGTTTGCATGTGCAAACCCACACTTAAGTTGACGACTCTGGGATAAATGGTGAATTTAATACTTGGATGAGGCCTTGTCGGCAAACGGATTGGTGGCCGTTTTAAGCTCAATTCTCATCGGTGTTCCCACAAGATCGAATTCCTTTCTGAAGCGACCTTCAAGAAAGCGCTTGTAGGCGTCCGTTACATGTTCAAGCGAGTTGCCATGAATAATGATGACCGGAGGATTCATCCCACCTTGGTGCGCATAGCGTAACTTGGGACGGTACATGCCCGAGCGTTTTGGACTCTGGAATTGAACGGCCTCAAGCAGCAAGCGCGTCAGAATAGGCGTCGACATCTTGCAATTTGCGGCCTTGTAAGCTTGGGCAATTGAGGCCCACAAAGGTCCCAAGCCTTGGCGTTTCGTCGCCGATATCAAGTGCATGGTCGCAAACTTCAGAAATGGAAGGCGCGTTTCGATAGAGCGCTTGACCAGTTCACGCTGGTATTCATCTACCGCATCCCATTTGTTAACGGCCAAAACAACAGCCCGACCATTCTCAAGGATGTAACCAGCGATGTGAGCATCTTGATCAGTCACGCCCTGGGTCGCATCGATCAAGAGCAAAACCACATTGGACGATTCAATCGCCTGGAGTGTTTTAACGACAGAGAATTTCTCGATCGCCTCAAATACCTTACCTTTGCGTCGCAATCCTGCGGTGTCGACAAGTTCAAACTTTTGACCATTCCGCTCAAAAGGCACTGAAATCGCGTCACGCGTTGTACCGGGCAAGTCAAACGCAACCAAGCGTTCTTCCCCAAGCCAGGCATTGATCAATGTGGATTTACCCACATTGGGACGACCCGCAACGGCCAACTTGATGATCCCAGGCTCACGCTCTTCTTCCAGCTCATCGGGATCGGCCAAGTTAAGCGGCTCCAAAGCCAACTCAACCAGTGTGTGAATACCTTGACCATGAGCGGCAGATACTGGATGAACAGCACCCAGTCCAAGCTCGAAAAACTCAACCAATTGAGCGCCAGCAAGCAGACCTTCTGATTTGTTGGCCGCCAAAATACAGGGTTTTCCGAGGCGCCGAAGGTACTTGGCGATTTCGTGGTCTTGTGCAGAGATTCCTTCACGCGCATCGACCACAAAAATGACAACGTCTGCCTCAGCAACAGCCTGCCTTGTTTGTTTTGCCATTTCTTTAAAAATGCCATTGGTGGCATCAGGCTCAAAACCACCGGTATCAATAGCAATGAATTCGTGCTTGCCTTGCTTGCCATTTCCGTAATGGCGATCACGTGTCAGGCCGGCATAGTCGGCCACAATGGCGTCGCGAGACTTGGTCAAGCGGTTGAATAACGTTGATTTACCAACGTTAGGACGGCCAACGAGGGCCAAAACAGGTTTCATGATTTACGATCTAACTCTTACTCAGGCTTAATGCCAAAAACGCCACCAATTCGGGTAACAACTACCAGCGTTCCGCTGACCATAAGGGGCCCAGCAACAATAGCTGAACCATCTGTTTTCAAATAGGCAAGTGGGGTTCCATCTTGTGCAGATACAAAATGCACAACCCCCTCATCATCACCCACGGCAATTGATCGACCAACCACCAAGGGGGCGGTTAAATGCCTGTACTTGAGACGCTCAGACACCCAAGCACTCTCACCATTTGTCCGACGCCAAGCCTGAAGTTTTCCGTCACTGTCAGCGCCATAAACAAATTTAGCATCACCAGTAAGTCCCACAGAACCACTGGAAGGTTTCGACCAGAGCAAACTTCCATTAGACGCATCAACGCAGCCCACAGATGATTGGAATGCTCGAGCACAAACCACATTCGCTTCTCGACTTGCAGGTCCAACCAAATCCACTAAGCGTTCGATTTCATTAGTGCCGCGCGGCGATGCAATGGGTGACTCCCAACGAATAGAACCGTTATTGGGATTGATACTGACGAGTTGGCCTGAAAGTCCTGCAACCAAGGTATCACCAAGCGCCAACAGCACACCCGCTTGACGCAAGACCAAAGACTCGCCAGGACGCTGCAATACCCATATACGACGACCAGATTGGGCATCAAATGCGGAGACAGAACGGTCTGCAGACAATACAAATATGCGTCCGCCCGCAACTAACGGTGGTGTAAATACCTGGGCAATAAGTTTTTGACGCCATACTTCTCGGCTAGCCAAGCTGGTGACCAATTCATTATTGCGCGTCACTGCGGCGGTTACATCAGCATTACGGCCTAAACCCGCTGCCAATTTCTCGCCAAGATTGATCTGTACAGTCTGAACGCCAGTAGCCGCATCGATAGAAACTAAAGTGCCAGCCGAATTTGCCAAGAGCAAACTGTTGCCCTGAGCTTTGGGCTCAAGAGGGAAATCGATACTGCCAATAGTTGCAGACCACGCCAAACGGGCACTTAAAAGTCCTGGATTAGCCCCTAATTCTTGAGGTTTAATTTTATCTGGTCCTGATGAGCAGGCAGCCAAAACCCCGAGAATCAGAACGGAAGTGACGAGTCTGGCTAGCAAAAAAGAGGGGGTCGATTTCATTTTTTACTCACATCCGACTCAGGCACTGGCTTCGTGTTTTTGTCTGTGGCTTTGTTATCAGCACCCGTCACCTGAACCACTAAAGAGGCCGCTGGATCAACACCCAGTGCATTCAACTTCACTTCAACCAGTCTTCTGTACTCAACTCGTTCATCAAATCCTTTAAACGCTTTTGAATACTCAGCAATAGCCTCTGAGCGTTTGGCCTGAAGCGCAAAAATATCACCTTTGCGATCAGACACCAAGGCTTCAAACTCCTTGGGGAAGGCACCACCGAGCAAGGTTAAGGCTTCTTCATACGCTTTGGTTTCACCAAGAATACCGGCCAATCGCAGTTTGGCAATGGATTGATAACCTTTGTCTGATGACTTATCGGCAACCCAGGACAAAGCGGATTTTGCAGCATCTACATTGCCAAGCGTAAAGTATTGCTTGGCGACCATCAACCCAGCCTGCTGGGCGTAGGTTGTTGATGCAAAACGGTCTTTCATGTCAGCAAAGGCACGATCAATTTTCGCTTGATCACCCGAGTTAGCCACGCGAGCGACTTCATCAAACATGGCGGCAGCCTGCACGGCCTGAGTCCTCTGCCAATAATGATAGAAGTTCCAACTTGCAAATAGAGCCAACACAGCAATCAGGGCCCAAGTAATTGGGTTACCGTATTGCTTCCAAAAATGTTTGAGCTGGTCGAGTTGCTCTTGTTCTTCGAGATCTAAATGGTTTGCCATGAGAGTACTTTGTTATTTCGTCGATTGTAGGGTGGACGCCCACTCCAGCACAGTGAGCAGAGATTGACTCACTTGCGAACCGGTTCCATCACGCAATGCCTTGACCGTGACTTGATTTTGAGTAATTTCATCGGTGCCAAATATAAGGGCATAACGCGCTTTGCTGCCATCTGCCTTTTTGAACTGAGTCTTCATACTGCCCATTACGTCGCCATTACTCGGGTGCATTTGAACACTGATACCAGCAGACCTGAGGGCTTCGATGGTCTTCAGCACCACGGGCAATGCCGAAACGTCAGAAATTATGGCGTATGCATCCAGTTCAAGCTCAACCATTGGAAAGCCCTGCTCTTTAAGCAACTCCAATATCCGGTCTACCCCAAGCGCCCAGCCCACGGCTGGCGCAGGTTTTCCACCCAATTGTTCAACCAGGTAGTCATACCGACCACCAGCACAAACAGTTCCCTGTGAGCCTAAACGATTCGTGGTGAACTCAAAAACAGTCAGGTTGTAATAATCCATCCCGCGCACCAAGCGAGGGTTCACAACAAACTCGACACCATTGATCTCAAGTATCGACTTCAAGGTATTAAAGTGCAACAAAGATGCTTCACCCAAGAAATCGAGCAACTTGGGCGCAGATGTCACCACGCTTTGCATGGAGGGATTTTTAGTATCAAGAATTCTCAGCGGATTGCTGTAGAGGCGACGCTTGGCCTCCTCATCCAAATGCTCTGCATGCAGCTCAAAATGCGAAATCAAGGCTTTGCGATGATTCAAGCGCTCGGCGGGCTGTCCCAAGCTATTAAGCTCAAGGCAAACATCGTTAAGACCAAGCTCCTTCCAAAGCGCCACGGCCAAGAGAATCAACTCAGCATCAATTTCAGCACCTGAGAATCCAAGTGCTTCAGCGCCAATTTGATCAAATTGGCGATAGCGACCGCGCTGTGGACGCTCATGCCGGAACATGGGGCCCATATAATAGAGGCGTTTGCCTCCCTCATACAGCATGGAATGCTCAACGACGGCGCGGACAACGCCAGCAGTTGCCTCGGGCCTTAATGTCAAAGGATCGCCGTTCAAACGATCTTCGAAGGAATACATTTCTTTCTCGACGATATCAGTCACCTCACCCAAGCCTCTGATGAACAGCGGCGTGCGCTCGACGATGGGCGTGCGAATATTCCTGTAGGCATATCGAGCCATCAAGTCACGTACTTTGGCCTCAAGCCACTCGACGGTTGCTGAGTCAGGCGGGAGCAGATCATTCATTCCCTTGACCGCAGTCAACTTCTCTGACTTGACACTCATTTCTTTATCGCTCATGAATTCTCTTCAACTTTAGTAGTGACCTGTAACGCCCCAAAACGTTTTTCAACATACGCTTCAACAATCGCTTGAAACTCCTGGGCAATCGTTTCACCGCGCAGTGTCAAGCGCTTCTCACCATCAATAAAAACAGGGGCTGCTGGCGCCTCGCCAGTACCGGGCAAACTAATACCGATATCAGCGTGCTTACTTTCGCCAGGACCATTAACAATGCAGCCCATGACGGCTACCTTCAGTTTTTCTACGCCTGGATATTTCTCACGCCAGACGGGCATTTGAGCCCTTAGAAAATCTTCAATCTTTTTAGTGAGCTCCTGAAAAGTTGAACTGGTAGTACGGCCACATCCAGGACAGGCAGTCACACTTGGAACGAAAGAACGCAGCTCTAGGGATTGCAATATTTCACAGGCAATTACCACCTCTTGCGTCCTGGCCTCGCCAGGTTGCGGCGTCAATGAGACGCGAATGGTATCTCCAATACCCTCTTGCAGCAAAATGGACAGTGCTGTGGCTGACGCGACTGCGCCTTTAGTGCCCATCCCCGCCTCGGTCAAACCCAAATGAAGAGGGTAATTGCAGCGATTTGACAATTGTCTATAAACAGCAACCAAGTCTTGAACGCCGCTAACTTTGCAAGACAGCATGATTTGATTGCGGCGCATACCCATCTCTTCAGCACGTTTGGCTGAGGTGAGCGCTGAGCTGATCAAGGCCTCATACATCACGGGTTTGGCATCCCACGGCACTGAGCGACGGCTGTTTTCGTCCATTAAATCAGCCAACAACTCTTGATCAAGACTTCCCCAATTAACGCCAATCCGAATCGGTTTGTCCCAGCGCATGGCGGCTTCGATCATCAACCCGAACTGCACGTCTCGCTTCTCACCCTTGCCGACATTACCAGGATTGATCCGGTATTTGGACAAGGCTTGGGCACAACCCGGAAAATCCGTCAGCAGTCGATGTCCGTTGTAATGAAAGTCACCTATCAAGGGGACATCAATGCCCATTCGATCAAGCTGCTCTCGAACGTGAGGCACTGCCTGTGCTGCCTCAGGTGTATTCACTGTGATCCGAACCATTTCAGAGCCGGCAAGTGCTAACTCTTTCACTTGAATTGCCGTACCAATAACATCTACCGTGTCGGTATTGGTCATTGACTGTATGCGCACGGGCGCATCGCCGCCCAAAGTGACGACTCTTGAACCCCAGGAAATTTGGGCTTGCAAACTATGCCGGGCTTTTGGTATTGGCGCGCTTGAACCTAATTGCGAATCCATTATTTCACCTCAAAACGAGCAACATTATCTTTAGCAATGCCCATTAGATTAAACGGTTGACCAGCTACAGAAACATCCATGGTGTCAGCTTTACCAACAACAACAATAAGGGGTAATGCACCTGAGACGCCTACAAGCTCACCAGCAATCAGTGTTTTGCGTAACTGAACCGAACCCTTGGCATCCACGACCTCCACCCAAGACACCCCCCGAGATTTGAAGACAATGTTTCCAGTCGTGGCGCCCGAACCGGCCACCACAAGCACCTCTTTTGAAGCAGGAAAGCCTGGGGCTGGTGCCATCATTGGAGCAGACGCTACCTCGAGAGGAACCACAGTTTGAGCCGTTAATTTATCGGGCATTTCAGCTGGGATATTAAGTTTTGAAACAGGCGCCGGTGTTGACCCACCTAACTTGGCGGGGTAAAACAAGGGAAATGCGTAGAGCGTCAAAGCGGCGATTATGAGAATCGCACTAAATATCGCCACGGGGCGTGACATGCCTTGCAATGCTTTGAACCTGGAATCACCTTGTGACGCGTGGAATGGCGTGTTAATTCCTGACGCATCACTTTTCAAGTGATGAGCAATGGATGGTGGAAATTGCTCAAGTATCGGATCAGCATCAATTTTTAAATTTCGACAGATACTGAAAGCCAATGCACGGGCAAAAACCACATCAGGCAATAAATCAAATCTACCTGATTCAATAGCCTCAATTTTTTTCACTGAAACCTTCAGTGAAGCCGCCAAGACAGCAACAGTCAAACCCTTGGATTCACGGGCCTCGCGAAGCATACGACCAGCTGCGACCTCTAACTGTTGATCTTGCGCTTGCATATCAACTTTGGCGTCGGAATCAAGCTCACTCATCAAATGCACCCCGCTGATAATTATTAATTTCTTTGGCCTTTGGAAACCGCTTCAGTAATTGAGACGCCAGTTGCGTCATCCCCGCAGGGTTGTTCATGCGATGTTCAACTTTGATACCCAACCAAAGTGATTCTGCATTAGCCAAGTCACTGTTATTTAATTCGCGAATGTATTGCTGCGAACCAGGATATTGGCTTTGCTGAAAAAGTACAGATGCCAGATTAAAAAGGGTAACGGGGTTTGACGAATCGATTTCATAGGATGACAGCAAACTATTGCCGCCTTCTGACAACTGCCCGGACTTAACACGGCAAAGTCCTAAAGTACGAAAAGTTTTCGCACGTTGCTCATATTTTGGGGTAGCCAAGGCTTGAGAAAAATAGCGCTCGGACTCTTGGAATCTTGACTGCTGACACATAAGCCAGCCGATGTTTTGCATGACGTTGGCATCATTGGGACTTATTTCAAGCGCGCGCTTGAAGCTGAACTCAGCCAACTTGGGCTCATTCAAGCGCATGTAGGCCAGACCCTTCAAATGATGAGCTTCACTGTAGTTGGGATCGATAGCAATGGACTGCTTGAGTTCATCAAGGGCAACAGAGGTTTGACCCAATTCAAAGTATCCGGTTGCGAGCTCCAGACGAATTCGAGCACGCTTGCGTAAAGTGGGCTCGTCAGACGCTGTCATCAACTCCGAAACATCAGAAGAAGCTGCGGTGTCACCTACGCGTGATGCACAACCAGAAATACTTAAGAATCCCAGGGGCAAGAGCAAAGACAATAAAACAAAGGCGTACGCTTTGCCAAATCGAACGACATTAATAAGCATGAATCAAGTCTCCCGGACTTGCGTATCAAAGTCAGTTACCGGTTTGATCATCACCATTCTTTGTCGCGCAATTCGCTTAGTGATGTCTGTCCTATCCTTGACATCACCAGCCAACTGGCCACAAGCGGCATCGATATCATCGCCTCGGGTTTTTCTGATGGTTGTCACGATGCCGGCGTCACTTAATATTTTTGCAAATATCTTGACTTGCTCCGGCTTGGAGCGAATCAAACCAGAAGCGGGGAAAGGATTGAACGGAATCAGATTGAACTTACACCAAACACCACCGCTCGAATATTTGCGAACCAGTTCAATCAACTCATTAGCATGCTCAACTTGATCATTAACACCATCGAGCATGCAATACTCGAACGTAATGAAGTCTCTGGGCGCGTGCACCAAATAGCGATTGCAGGCCTCAAGCAGCTCTGCGATTGGATATTTTTTATTCAAAGGCACCAAGTTACTGCGCAATGCATCATCAGGCGCATGCAATGATACGGCCAAGGCAACCGGGCAGTCCAAAGCCAAGCGATCCATCATGGGCACGACACCCGATGTTGAGACCGTGACACGCCGCCTGGACAAGCCATAGCCGTGATCATCAAGCATGGTGCGCAAAGCAGGCAACAACTCGGAATAATTTTGCAAGGGCTCACCCATGCCCATCATGACCACGTTGGAAATTTGGCGCTCGTCTTTGTTTAGGTGTTTTCTCAAAAAATGCTCAGCAAACCACAACTGAGAAGTGATCTCGCCAGTGGTGAGATTTCGACTGAAGCCTTGATGCCCAGTAGAGCAAAAACGGCAACCTACCGCGCAACCAGCCTGAGAAGAAATACACAAGGTACCTCTTCCATCTTCAGGGATAAATACAGTTTCAACAGCATCACCACCACCGACGTTAAACAACCACTTAATGGTGCCATCGGATGAAATGTGCTGGGACACAACATCAATCGCCTTGATATGTGCAGTCGTTTTAAGCTTTTCGCGCAATGATTTTGCAAGATCGCTCATCTCATCGAATTGGGTTGCCCCTCGTTGATGAATCCAGCGAAAAAGCTGGACCGCCCTATAGCGCTTCTCGCCCAGGCGATCACAAAAAACGGCCAAGCCCTCGAGGTCGTAATCGAGAAGATTGACCGTCATTGATTTAATTAACGCGAGTAAACGTTCATGCCGGCAAAGAAGAATGCAACTTCAACAGCTGCAGCTTCTACGGCATCGGAACCATGAACGGCATTGGCATCAATGCTGTCGGCAAAATCAGCACGAATGGTGCCTGGAGCTGCTTTTTTCGGGTCAGTAGCGCCCATCAAATCGCGGTGCTTCATCACAGCATTTTCGCCTTCAAGGGCTTGAATCATGACGGGACCAGAGATCATGAAGTCAACCAGATCCTTGAAAAAGCCGCGCTCTTTGTGAGCAGCATAAAAAGCCTCAGCCTCGCCACGAGACAAAAGCACCAGCTTGGCGGCAACTACTTTTAAGCCAGCAGCTTCAAAACGCGCATAAATTTGACCGATCACGTTTTTAGCAACTGCATCGGGCTTGATGATGGAGAGAGTGCGTTCAATTGTCATGAGATTTCCTGAAATTATGATTAAATTTGGCCGATTGGCTCAACCGATGATTTTACCCGCTCAACACAACTGATTCACGACAAGGAATCAGTAGTGTCTTCGGATGGCAGATTCCTTCTACATTTCTGCCTTAATTAGCCGCGGCCTCTGCCGCCACGACGTGGACCGTTTCCGCCAGGTCCACCCCTTTGAGAGTTTTGATCCTGCCTTTGACGGGTAAAGCTGTCGGCGCCAATGTAGCCAAAAGCCGTTTTCAATGGATCAGGTTGCCCAGCGCCTTTGGGGCGATCTGCATTGTCTGTGCGGTTATTTTGCCCACGCGCACCGCCACCGAAACTTGCCCCGGGATTTCTGACGGGGCCGGGTGGAGCTGAACGCTGACCGGTACCAGAACTACGTGGACCACTGCCGCGAACGCCTCGACGAGGATTTCTTGGCGCTTGATCGGCACGCTCAGATCGTGCTTGATCAGGGCGAACTGTTGCGCCATCCGAATCAGTCGACTCATGCGCAGCTTTACGTCCGGCCGCTTGGACCAGGGCTTTGATATCACCCTCTTCTAACTCCATCCAGGCGCCACGCTTCAAGCCACGAGGAAGCATCATGGCGCCGTAGCGAATTCGAATCAAACGACTCACCGCATGGCCAACCGCCTCAAACATACGACGGACTTCTCGGTTTCTACCTTCAGAAATTGTCACGCGGTACCAGCAGTTGGAGCCTTCGCCCCCTCCTGCCTCAATAGATCCGAAGTGAGCCATGCCATCGTCGAGCTTCACGCCATCGAGTAACTTTTGCTTCTCTTCCTTATTCAAGGCACCCAATACGCGAACAGCATATTCACGCTCCAAGCCAAAGCGTGGGTGCATCAAATTGTTGGCCAACTCGCCCGAACTGGTAAAAAGCAACAAACCTTCAGTGTTCAGGTCAAGACGACCGACAGACTGCCATTTACCTTGGTACAACTTGGGAAGTCGACGAAAAACGGTGGGGCGATTCTGAGGATCATCATGGGTCACAACCTCACCTACAGGCTTGTGGTAAGCAATGACACGCGCTGGTGGCGGGTCAATCCGAAATCTGATGGGCTTTCCATTAACTTTGACGTGATCACCGAACTGAACGCGCTGGCCAATATGCGCAGGTTCATTATTGACGGTAATTCGACCTTCAAGAATCAACTGCTCCATCTCTAAGCGCGAGCCCATGCCCGCCTGAGCGAGGACTTTGTGCAGCTTGGGAGTTTCTGCCATGGGAGCAAGCACGCGTTTGGCGGGCAATACTTCGGGACTCTCCTCGTCAGCATCAAACTGACCGGACACAACATCTTCGAAGCTATACCCAACCTCACCTGGCTGCTGTGGATTTAAATTTTGTTCACGGGGCAAGGATTTTTCTTCTGTCATGATTTCATTATTGGTTTGATGGCTTTCCCCATCATTGGATGATGAACCCAAATCACTGCTTTTATTAACTGTCATTTTGAAGTCCATCCAATTTAAATAAGTCACCACTGGCACTTGCCAGATCACTCGTCGCACGCTCACCCTCTGAGACCAAACTGCTTAAGGGTTCAGCGACTGGTCCCGACCCAAGATCACCAAAGATCTCCTGCTCTGGCACGCCCAGTGAACTCATGGCACCCAGCAACTGATCAGGCGTGTCAAGCAAAGGCAACTGATCCAGGGAAGCAAGACCCAAATCATCAAGAAAATGCTTTGTGGTCGCAAAAAGTGCAGGTCGCCCCACAGTCTCCCGGTGCCCAATGACCTCAATCCAGCTCCGATCTTCCAACTGCTTCAGCAGCAAGGAATTAACCGTAACTCCCCGAATATCTTCAATATCACCGCGCGTTACCGGTTGACGATAAGCAATAATTGCCAAGGTTTCCAAGGTGGCGCGCGTGTACCGTGGCGGCTTTTCCGGATGTAGTCGATCTAAAAACTCCCTCATCTCAGGGCGACTTTGAAACCGCCAACCACTGGCAACACTCACCAACTCGACACCGCGCTGAGCCCAATCTTTCTGCAGCTCATTCAGCAAAAATTTGATCGTATCAATACCCAACCCGTCTTCAAACAAAATACGCATTTCGCGCAACTGAAGAGGCTGCTGGGAGCAAATCAAGGCGGTTTCTAGAACGCGCTTGGCATCCGCCGTATTCATTTATTTACGTTTCCGGGAAAAGCACAAAAAGTGCAGAGTCAGTACGTTTTACTGAAGCGCAGCCTACAAAATGAAGATTTGCAGCGCGAATCCGAGAGTTTGGAAGATAACGACGTTTAAATCATTAATTTTCATTATAACTTAGACCCCAGTCAAGCAAGGCAGTCCTGAAATCCGCAGGAACTTCAGACGTAAACTCCATCAACTCAAGGGTTTCGGGGTGCGTGAACGCCAAACGATAGGCGTGCAATGCCTGCCTGTCCATTCCAGCGGCTTTTTGTCCGGAATAAACCTCATCAGCAACCAAGGGATGGCCCAAATAGGCCATGTGGACACGAATTTGGTGTGTTCGTCCCGTGTGCAAGGTACAGCGAACCAAACAGCCTTGCGGGCAGTTTTGCAACATCTCCACTTCAGTTTTTGCAAGTTTTCCCTGATTTTTAGTCAAATCGACCACAGCCATTCGCAATCGATTTCGGGGGTCGCGGCCGATGGGTTGATTGATTTCTACGCTGCGAGCACCCACCCAGGTTCGGTTCGCCAAGGCCAAGTACTTACGACCAACCTCCCTTGCGGCGATGGCTTTGATCAAGGCGTCCATCGTCGCGCGCGTTTTAGCAACCACCATCAGACCGCTGGTATCTTTATCAAGCCGATGAACGATACCGGCACGCGGCATATTTAAAAACTCAGCGTCATAAGCCAAAAGGCCATTTAACAAGGTGCCACTCCAATTACCTGGGGCCGGGTGAACCACCAGGCCAACCGGCTTATTGATCACCATCAAATGGGCATCTTCGTAAATGATGTCCAGAGCCATGGCTTCTGGTTTGAAGGCTTGACTTTGTGGCGTGGGTCGCAGTTCAATCGAACCCTTATCGGAAGCCTTGATGCGCGTTGAAGCCTTTCGAACAACGACGCCATTGATCTTTACCCCCTCAAGTTCGATGAGTTGTTGCAAATAACTGCGTGAAAATTCAGGAACCAGATCAACAAGCGCGCGATCCAGACGAGAACCATGCTGAAGCGCACCAAAAACCAAGGGCCGCAGCTCAACATCAGTGGCCCCATCGGCCTGATCGTCAAAGTCTTCAATCTCAAGACCGCCCGATATAATCAAATTAGAATTTTTCAAGAAAGTTATCCCTCATGCATCAAGCTAAATTATCGTTTGCTTGCGCCTTGGCGCTTACTGGTGCGTCAATATTTCTGGGGGGATGCGCATCGACCCCTGACGACATCACCGCGACCTGGAGTCCGAACAAGATTTATTCGGAAGCAAAAGACGAATTAGCCTCTGGTGGCTATGACAAAGCTGTCGTTTTATTTGAAAAGCTTGAAGGACGGGCAGCGGGGACGCCTTTGGCACAGCAGGCACAAATTGACAAAGCTTACGCGCAGTACAAATCTGGCGACACAGCGCAAGCACTGGCCACACTTGACCGGTTCATGAAACTGCACCCCGCAAGCACGGCCATTGATTACGCGCTCTATTTAAAAGGCATCATCAACTTCAACGATGACCTTGGCCTTTTTTCGAGCATTTCTCGCCAGGATTTGGCTGAACGAGACCAAAAAGCATCCAAAGAATCGTTTGATGCCTTCAAAGAACTGGTCAGCCGTTTTCCGAGCTC
>CANBUY010000073.1 GCA_947372745.1 Comamonadaceae bacterium
GCGTCATCACCAGCGGCACGGCGCCCTGTTTGGCCCAAATCTGGCGCACTTCAGGTGAGCTTGAAATCTTGCTCACGGCGGTATTCAGGCGGTCTACCACCGCTTTGGGCGTGCCTTTGGGCGCCATCAGACCGAGCCAGATGGTGGCCTCATAGCCGGGCACACCAGCCTCGCTCACGGTGGGCACGTCGGGCAACACGTCCGAACGCTGGCGCCCGGTGGTGGCAATTGCCTTGACCTTGCCAGCGCGAATTTGCTCAGCCATGGTGGTCACGGCGTCAAACATCAACTCCACCTGTCCACCCATCACGTCGGTGCGCGCGCCCGTGCTGCCCTTGTAGGGAATGTGCACCAGTGACACCCCCGCCATGCTCTTGAACAACTCGCCTGCCATGTGATAAGGCGTGCCCGGTCCGCTGGAGGCATAGTTGATTTTGCCGGGCTGGGCCATGGCGCCCTTGATCAACTCCCGCACGTTGTTAAAAGGCACGGCCGGGTTGGCGACCAGCACCAAGTCGGAATAGTTGATGGGCGCGACGGCCACAAAGTCGCGCATCAGGGCAAACGGCTTGTTGGGAATCAAGGTTTCGTTGACCGTGTGCGCGTTGGACATCAGCAGCAAGGTGTAGCCGTCCGCCGGGGCTTTGGCTGCGACATCGGTGCCAATGACTGAGCCTGCGCCGGGCTTGTTGTCCACCACAAAGGGCTGACCCAAAGCGTCCTGCAGGCGCTGGGCCATGAAACGCGCGTAGTTGTCGGCTGGACCTGCTGCAGCAAATGGCACGATGATTTTGACAGGCCGCGTGGGGTAATTCTGGGCCTGGAGCTGTGATGAGGCTGCTATCAAAAATATAGCTGGTATCGCATGACCAGCGATGAACGAAGCCTTATTAAGCTTGAATTTTCTAAACAATGTGGTCATGGATTTTCTCAATAAAAAATGGAGGGGCTTACTCAAGGCGGCCAATACGCTTTACCACGTCGGTCATGCGCCGGGCATCGGCTTGCACATATTTTTCAAACTCGGGGGCATCCTGATAAAGGATGGGCGTGCCCGCGTTGCCAATCACCTCGCGCACTTTGGCATCCAGTGCAGCCGCTTTGGCAGCCGCCCGCAGGCGTTGGGCGATGGGCTCGGGCGTGGCCGCCGGAATAAAAAGACCCGACCATTGGGCGTACTCGGCGGCCAGACCGGCCTCACGCAGGCTGGGCACGTCGGGCAAAGCAGCCAAAGGCCCTGTGCCCCAATGTCCCAGGGCGCGCAACTTGCCAGCCTTGATGTGCTGCAACACCGTGGCAGGGCCAGATGACACGGCATCAATCTGGCCACCCAACAACGCCACCACCGCAGGCCCGGCGCCGGTGTAGGGGATATGCGCCATCTTCACACCAGCGACTTGCGACAAAATTTCCATTGGCACATGCATGGTGCCGTAATTGCCAGAAGAGCCGTAGTTGATGGCGCCTGGCCGTTTTTTGGCATCGTCCACAAAAGCCTGCAGCGTCTTCCAGGGCGAATCAGCGCGCACAGCCAGCACCGTGGGGTCAGCGGTGTAACGCGCAATCGGGCGCAACTCCGACAAACTAAACATGGGCGCTCTGCCCAACAAAACATCGGCCTCGGGGATCACGGTCAACGATGACAAGGCCATCAGCACGGTGTAGCCATCGGGTTTGGCCTTGGCCGCTTGCGCCATACCAATGCCGCCGCCAGCGCCTGGCTTGTTTTCAATAATGACGGCCTGACCCAACTCGCGCGACATGGCTTCAGCCACCGGACGCGCCACGATATCTGCCAGGCCACCCGGTGGAAAGGGCACGATCATGGTGATGGCGCGCGTGGGCCAGGCCGCCTGCGCGCCAACCAGCATGGGCAACCCGATCAGCATGACCCCCATCAGGGCGGTGAGTGTGTGGCGATTCATCATGATTTTTTCACTTCAATAAAAACTCAACAAAGTAAAACTGTTAACAGTTCGCCGTTACATGCTAACATTTAATGCTGATTTTGAAGATGGGGAAATCCCCCGTGTTTCCCCAGACTCAGCCCCATCTACCCGCACTCTCCTCCAACCTTTTTCCAAAGCCATTGATATGAAAATTGCCGCGTTTCTTTTGCAAGGTATTCCCACTGTGGGTCTGGTCAGCACCGATGAAACCACCGTGCAGCCGTATGCTTTGAGTCCGGAAGACGCGCTGCGTGGCGCCTTGCCGATTGTGGAAGCTCTGGCCCGAGGCGACGCCCTGCCCCCCCTGCAAGCGGCGGTCCAACTGACCAATGTGCAACTCACAGCACCCATTCCCCGTCCACGTCGCAATATTTTTTGTGTCGGTAAAAACTATTTCGCCCACGCCAAAGAATTTGCCAGCAGTGGCTTTGACAGCAGCGCTGTCGCTGGTGGCGATGTGCCCAGTGTGCCCATCATCTTCACCAAAGTGCCTGAGTCGGTGGTCGGCCCGAGCGACTTTATCGAGATGCCAGTGGACGTGTCAGAAGCCATCGACTACGAGGCCGAACTGGCGGTGGTCATTGGTGTGGGCGGCAAAGGCATCAAGGCCGCTGACGCGCTCAAGCACGTCTGGGGCTACACCATCGTCAACGACGTGACTTCGCGCGACTGGCAAAACCGCCACTTGCAGTGGCACATGGGCAAGTCGTTTGACACCTTTTGCCCGATGGGCCCGTGGCTGGTTAGCGCGGACGAATGTGATGGCACCGACACGGCCGTGCGCTGCTTTGTCAATGGTGAGCTGCGCCAGGACGCCCGCACCACTGACCTCATCTTTGACATTCCCACCCTCATCGAAACCCTTTCAGCCGGCATCACTCTCTACCCTGGCGACCTTATCGCCACAGGCACACCGGTGGGCGTCGGCATCGGCTTCAAGCCACCGAAATACCTGAAGGCGGGCGATGTGGTGCGGGTGGAAATTGACGGTATCGGGCATATCGAGAACCCGGTGCGCTAAATCAAAGTCAGGTTCGAATCTCGCTCAAAAAAACGCCCTGACGAATGGGCTTAAGAAACATTTCTCTCCGCGCTTGCTAGCGAATCATCACGGGTTTTTCACTTCGACTCAGTGATTTTTTTAAAGCCAGTCGAAGCGCCATCATTTTTTCTGCAGACTCAGGCTGCCTGACGGCACCGCGTAGGGCTTGTCGAATAAAGACAAAAAGCAACAGGGCAAAACCGGAGGCCAGGATGGCCATCATGGCGATCAGGCTTTTTTGGGGTTTGACTTTGCGCTGTGGCGGCTTCGCGATGTCGAGCACCTGAATCGCGGCGCCTTCTCTGCTCTCATCGACACGCGCCATTTCGTACTGTTTGGCAAACAACTCAAACAAGGTTTCATGGTATTTGAAATCGCGAAATTTGGCGATGTAATCGCTTTCGCGGCTATTGCCGCCTGAACTGGCTGGTTCTTCTTTTTCGACGTGGACCATCTGGCTGCGCATCGCCATTAATTCAGTCTGAGCTTGCTTGAAATCAGGGGCAGCTTCGGTCAGATACCCACGCATGCTAGCGACCTTGATTTCTTGTGCCGTGATAGCCGCCTTCAACTTGGCCAAGCCTTCCACAGCGGCCACAGGGCTGGCTTTAAGGGCACTGCTGTTAACGCCGCTCGACTTGAGTGCCTGCTCAGCCTTGATCAAATTTTCTTTGGCACTTGCCAGTTGCTTTTCGAAAAATTGGCGTCGTTGCTGTGCCTCCGTCATGGCTAATCGGCTGAGTAACTTCCCTAACTCTTCCAGGTGCGCGTTCGCCAGCTGAGCGGCAAACATTGGGTTTTTATCTGACGCCTCAAGCGTAATAAGTCCATCTTTGCCACTGCTTATTTTTATATTGGCCTCCAACGCCAGACGGGCGTCATCGGGTAATTCAGCGGCGTAACGCTCGACCAGATTGAGTCGCTCAATCAAGGCATCCTGAATGCTGCGACTTTTAAGAAAGGCAATGTACTGATCTGCCGGACTTTTAAGCCCGCTCGCGGCACCGGCTAACCCCCCCAACGCGCCCAAACTTGAGAGCAAGGCAGACGCACTACTTTGCTGTTGCTGCGGTGGCAAAAACTTGGTCGTGGCCGTGAACGTAGGGGGAATGGCAAATGAGATCGCCAGCGCCAAAAGCCCAACCAGCAGAGGCCCCAAAACCAATAGGCGCAAATTATCGAAGACAACCTTCAGTAGATCAAGCAAACTGACTTCCGTGCCGTTCTCCAGCACTAAGGAGGGCGTCGCTTCCTTAGCCGCATCAGGGAAAGGGCGGGGGATTGCAGGGGTGTAGGACATGGCGCTTACTTGCTTAAAGTGTTGATGGCGGCGGCGCCAAGACCTAAATTAGACAAAATTTGGGTCCAATCCTTGAAGCCGCGCACCAGTGCGTTGTAGCGGCTTTCCCGGTCCAACTGGGCGGGCACCACAACCGTGTCGCCTGGCATGACCGGTAGTGAGTCGAAGCTGCCCCCGAAGTAGCCGGTGCGATCACGTCGCGCAATGATGCTGCCATCGGCCCGCAGCACAAAAGCCTGGTCGGGCTCGGCATCTTCGGTAAGCCCTGCTGAGCGGATGATGTCCGCCACCGTTTTGCCTGACTTGTAAATAAACACGTTTTCGTTGTTGACAGAGCCCAGCGCGGACACAAAACCGGCCATGGCGGGCAGGTAAATCCGATCGCCATCTTCCAGAGGCATGCTGGGAAAATCAGCAAGCGTTTTTGAAGCGGGATCCAAATCCAAGGCCACCCGGCCATTACTTTTTAAGGTGCGCAGCTTGTCGACTTGCGCTTTGGTCTGCGCTTGCTGTTGCTGCTGAAGCATTTGAGCCTGTGCGATGCGCTCAGGACTCAGGTTGGAGGACTGGCTACTGGCCTGACTCTGAGCTTGGGCATCGACCCGACGCACGAGAATTTCAAGATTTTCTTGCTGCCTTAAGCGAACGGTTTCACGGTTGAATTCAGTGCCAAATAAATAGGCGTGTGGCGTGATGCCCCCAATACGGTTGAGCAACTGGGGCAATGTTTCACCTGGCTTGGCTTGATAAACCCCAGGCGCCATGACCTCGCCTTCAACCCGTACTAAGCGGGTTTGCCGGTCTTGCGGCAATTTCAGATCGTTTTGACTCAAAATAGTCACCACATCCCCGGCCTTCAGGCTCAGGTTATGCAAGGGGTCTTTGCTCAGGATGACTTTTCCGAGGTTGAACGGAATGAGTTCTGTACTCAACTTGTCCTTATCAAGACGCTCAATCACGGCATATTCCCAATTGATCTGATCGGCCATGACCTTGACCCGCTCAACCAATTTGCTCCCAGCCACTTTGGACTCACTGGCGGTAGGTTTGGCGCCCGACACCGGCTCCTTTGTACTGCTCAGCACATCTTTTGATGTGCCCGAGCTCTCCTTCAGCATCTCGGTTTTTTGCACCAACAGGTTCTTACGTTTGTAGTAGTCCTTGGTGATCAAAGCATCCCGCTCAGGAATCAAGTCCAGTATCTTCATCCCTTCAAACCACCGGTAGCGCAAGGGCTCGGCCACGATCCCCTGAAGGGTCACCGCGTTGCCAAAGGCTGCGCTAATTTCCAGCAGTGTCAGCACATCACCATCCTGCAAAACTTCTTTGAGGCCTTGCGCGTTCAAGGCAATTTCCTGCACTTGGCGGGGGGGGGTACTGTCAGGTTTGATGCGTTCGAGCAGTGCTTTTTGTGTCTTCGCTAATGTAGGCACGCCCCCCCCAATATTAAGAATTTCACCAACCGTGGTGGTGCCATTTTTTAGCTCAAAAATGGCGGCTTGATCAAAAGCGCCTGTCACCGCGATGCGAGGACCCGCTGGCGGAATCACAATCACATCGCCCGACATCAAAGCCAGATCGCTACTTTTATCGCCCCGGATCAAGAAGTCATACAAATCAAAACTGGCCACTGTTTTCCCATGACGTTTGAGTTCAATCGCGCGCATGGAGCCATTGGCATTGGGGCCACCACTGGCAAATAAGGCATTGACGAGGGTGCCCAAGCTGGACAACTGGACAGTGCCTGGCAACCTCGCCTGGCCCACCACGTAGACCTGAATGCCCCGCAGTCGGCCCAAGCTGGCACTGACAGAGATGTTGGTAAATATTTTGCTGATGTGGCTGCGCAAAGTTTTTTCAAGATCACGCACTGCCACGCCGGCCAACGTGATCACCCCTACTTTGGGGATGTTGACCTGACCATTGCGGTCCAGGGTGAGATTGAGGGTGAATTCAGCCGTCCCCCAAACTTGCACGTAAAGCTCATCGCCCGCGCCTAACAGGTAGCCCGCAGGAGCAGGCGCGTGGCTATCTGCGTTGTAAGCCTGAGGGGCATCAAACAGGTCTTGACCGTAAATTGGCAACAGGCGACCCGTAGACTCCTGCACGAATCGTTGAAATTGATTGGGAAGGAGGGGGAGGTCCGACAGGCGAATCGCCACACCGTCAGGCTTATTCGCAGGGGTTGACGAATTGATCTGGTCTTTTTTATTAGTTGCCTGCCGTTGGTTTGAGAAGGTGTCATTTGATCGATCAGGCCCCTGGCCGAAAGGCAAGTCTGTGTTGAAAACGGCATCACCTGTTTTACTAGGGAAAAACGTCGAAAGGTTGGTAGAAAAACCGGTCTGTGCCTGCACGCACAGGCAAAGTGCGCTTAGCACCAGCAGCGCAACACGGGGGTTGAAATAATTTGACATGGACTTGATTTGTAAGAGGTGGCGAGGCGCTTTGATCATTTAAGCGTTGACGGCAAGCGATGTGCTGGAGCCACCAAAACGTCGCTCGCGCAAACTAAACCACTGGATGGCCACGTTGAGTTCATCGCTAGAAAAGTTGGGCCACAAGACATCGGTGAAATACAACTCTGAATAAGCCATTTGCCAAAGCAAAAAATTGCTGACGCGTTGCTCACCCCCCGTTCTGATGAGCAGGTCCGGGTCGGGCGCATAAAAAAGTGACAAGTGCGATGACAAGTCTTTTTCGGTCAGTTGGGCAACTGATTTTTCTGGGTTCTCGGTCTGCCACGCCTGAATAGCACAGATCACATCCTGTCGCCCGCCATAGTTGACCGCAAGAGTTAGCGTAATTTGGGTGTTTTTTGCCGTACTGGACTGCGCGTCCTGGATCAATTCCTGAATATGAAGATCAAACCGGCTTAGGTCACCGATCACCTTGAAGCACACCCCGAGCGCACCCATGCTTTTAATTTCTTTTTTCAGATAGAGCGTCAACAAGCCCAGCAGACTGCTGACCTCAGACGCGGATCGCTGCCAATTTTCTGTACTGAAAGCAAAGAGCGTCAGGTAGCGCACGCCTTGGTCTGCACACGCCTGCACGATGCCACGCACCCTGCGAACACCCGCCGCATGACCGAGTGCGCTGGTCATCCCCATCTGTTTGGCCCAGCGACGATTCCCATCCATGATGATGGCAATATGGGTCGGTGTCTTTAATTTTTTACACAAAATCATAAATTTTATTATATTAAAATTTATGAAAATAAAATTCAATATAAACGATTTTTATGATTTATTTAGCCATTTACTTGTGTTTATTTAAATATAACCCTCATAAATTTTCATATTTCCTTGAAGCCTTTCCTTCATGCTGCCGCAACTCAAGCACCTAGTCGAGCTCAGCCCCCGCCACGCTGCATATAGAGATCAAAACGCTTCATGAAGGTGTAGCGCTGGGCCTCGTCCAATCCGGCAAAGCGAAAGCTCACCAGCAGACGGGGCATGCGCATGAGGGCGATCACGCGTGGCGCACCCACTTGCCAGGTCAAACCCAAAGCACCATCGCCAATGCGCACGCCTGCTGAGTGGGTTTGCAGTTTCCAGAAGTTGTCGCCAATGGCCTCGGGCAACCACCGAAGCCACTCGACTTCGGTGCAGCCCATGTCGCGCTCGAAGCGCTCGGCATAAAAAGATTGCATCGATCAGCGCTTCAACCACCCGCAATGGGCGGCCAAATGGCCAATACATCGCCCTCTTGCAAGGTCTGCGTGAGCCGTTTTTCAGGCTCGATGTACTTACCGTTGATCAGCACCAGATGCACCAGCTTGGGGGGCATACCGTAGGGCTCGATGATCTGCATGATGGTGGCGTCAGGCGCCACATCAAGGTTGAGCACATTGGTGTAACGTGCCTCGGCGGGCAAGTAATCGGTCAGTGAAGCAAATAATTTGAAAGTGATGTTCATGTTCAAAAAATTTTATCGCCGACGCGCGTCCTGCGCGCCCGACCAGTGACCTTGCCCCTGCGCCGTGGCCAGATAAGCGGCCATGAGTTGGGTCGGGTCTTTGATGAGCGCGTCTTTCCATTCACCCAGCTTGACCTGGCCTTCAACCAGCCCGCGCATCACGCCCACATGCTCGGTCCAGCCCACGCTGTTGCAGCCGACCATCACATCGCCCTTGAACTGCAGGCTCAAGTGCCTTCCTGCGGGCAAGTCGGTCAGTTCTACGTGCTCGCCGCCTGCCACGCCTTCCCAGGCGCCAAAGCTGGTGGAGATCAGCCCCAAAGTGTCGAGCACGTTGATTTGCGTGACGCCTTTCAGGTCAGCACCCAGTGCCGTGCCGCGCCCAAAAGACACCATATTCATGGCCGCCACACGGGCCTGCTCGGCCGCGTTGGGCTGAATAGCACTAACGATGGTTTTGCCACTGACTTTGTCAAAAGCTTCTGCGCAGTCGCCAGCGGCAAAAATGCCGGGCACGTTGGTTTGCAGGTGTGCATCAGTCAGCACGCCCAGCAAGCAAGTGATGCCGGAGTTTTCCAAAAACCCAATAGCGGGACGAACCCCGGCCGCGCTGATCACCAGATCACAGTCCAGGTGCTGCCCGTTGGAGAGCTTGACGCGCAAGCCAGTTTGAGCAGGTTTTTTGTCCTTGAGTCCGATAGCGATGGCCAAGGTCCCCAAAATACCCTCTTCATGTCCACCAGCCGGTTCAATCGCATCGACCCGCGTACCGGTGAACACTTCAACCCCTTTGGCTTGGCACCAGTCGCGGATCATGCCGCCTGCTGTGGGCCCCATCATGCGCGGCACCATGCGGTCGCCCATCTCTACGACACTCAATTTGACGCCCCGCGCCGCCAGCGCTTCCATGATGATGCAGCCAATAAAGCCAGCACCCAGTTGCAGCACGCGGGCGCCGGGCTGGGCCAGCGCCATGATGGCGCGCGCGTCTTCCAGCGTCCAGCAGGGATGAACGCCGGGTGAATCAATGCCGGGGATCGGAGGACGCACCGGGTGTGAGCCGGTGGCAATCAGGAGCGTGTCGAATTTAACCGATTCACCCGACTCAAGCACTACTGTTTTAGTAGCTGCCTCAACACGGCTGACGTGTGCTTGAAGCACTTTTACCTTCAAATCTGTAAAGTGGGTCGGGCTCTTGCGCAGGTAAGTGCCGCTCTCGTCCACATTGCCAATGAGCAAGTAGGGAATGGCCATGCGCGAGTACGGCGGCTCGTGCTCTTCGCCAATGACGGTGATCTCGTCAAGGGGTGCGTGTTTGCGAATGGTTTCAGCGGCGATGACACCGGCCGGGCCGGCGCCTAGGATGACGTGGTGAGTCATGGTGGTCCTTTAGAAAAAAAGCGGCCATCAAAGGCCGCTATTTTGTTACCTAGAGTTGATTAAGTCTTACAAACCCAACCGCGTTTTAGTGTCTGCGGTGGGGCGGCCTTCGGTGTCCCAGCCGCGGGCGGCGTAGTACTTGGGCATCATCTCGGCCAGCATGTTGACCTTGCCTGTGGCAGGGCCGGTTTTGCAGGCTTCGGTCAGCAAGCGCTTGGGCAGGCTGTCGTCTTTGGCGGTGAAGCCGGCGCGGTTATTGAACTCGCGCTCCATGTTCCATACGCGCTCACCAATTTTTTCCAACTCTTCGGTGGTGTACTGGTCGCCACAGGCGGCCGAGATTTGCGGCGCCAGGTCAGCCAAGCCCCAGGCAAAGGTGGTGAACACACACAAGCCGGAGGAGTCAAAAGCAGCCGTGGCATCTTGGAAAGCCTTGACCAACTCGGGCTTGCCTTCGTGCTCCAGCGGGTCTGTTTTCACAGGAATACCCAACACTTCTGAGGCAATGGTGTAGCCGCGCAAATGGCAGCCTCCCCGGTTGCTGGTGGCGTAAGCCAGACCAATACCCTGAATGGCACGGCCGTCGTACGCGGGGAATTCCTGGCCCTTGCTGGTCATGCTGAGTTCGGGGTGGCCAAACTTGGCGGTCAGGCGCTTGGAGCCCTGACCGATCTCGATGCCAAAGCCACGGCCATAAATGGTTTCTTCAGTCAAAAAGGCCAGCGCTTCAGCCGAGCCAAACTTGGCTTCAATGCCCACTTGTTCTTTGGTCAGCACGCCCATCTCATACATCTCCATCACCGCGCCCACGGTGGCACCAAAACTGATGGGGTCAATGCCTTCTTCGTTGCAGAGCATGGTGGCGTATTGCAAGGCTTCCAAGTCTTTCACACCATTGGCCGCGCCCAGCGCCCAAGCCGCTTCGTATTCCAGACCACCCGAGGCGCCCCAGTATTGCGGCTTGTTGGCCACGGTGAAGTGACTCTCGTCCATCTTGCTGATGCGACCGCAGGCAATCGTGCAACCAAAACAGGCCTGGTTGGTGACGAGTTGCTTTTTGCCGTCCGTCTTGCGCGGTGTCGCCATGGCTTCGGCGGAGATGTCTTTGGCACTCTCAAACTGGTTGTCGCGGTGGTTACGGGTGGGCAAGGCGCCCATCTCATTGATCACGTTCATCAGCACCTGCGTGCCGTAGGCGGGCAAGCCTTGGCCGGTGACGGCGTTTTCTGCCAGAATTTTCTTCTTCTCGGCAATCGCTTTCATGAAGGCTTTGGGGTTGTGGATATTGCCCACGCCCTTGGTGCCGCGCACCGCGATGGCTTTCAGATTTTTACTGCCCATGACGGTGCCCACGCCTGATCGGCCCGCAGCGCGGTGCAAGTCGTTCACCACGCTGGCGTACAACACACCGTTTTCACCGGCTTTGCCGATACTCGACACGCGGGTCAGCGGGTCTTGCAGGCTCTTCTTGAGCATTTCTTCGGTTTGCCACACGCTCTTGCCCCACAGGTGGGCAGCGTCACGCAACTCGGCGATGTCGTCATTGACATACAAGTACACCGGCTTGGCGCTCTTGCCTTCAAAAATGACCATGTCCCAGCCGGCCATTTTGAACTCAGCACCCCAGTAGCCGCCCGAATTGGAGCAGGCAATGGTGCCGGTCAATGGACTCTTGGTGATGACCGTGTAGCGGCCGCCCGTAGAGGCCATGGTGCCCGTCAGCGGGCCGGTGGCCCAGATGATTTTGTTGTCGGGTGACAGCGCATCGACCGTGGCGTCGACCTCTTCCACCAGGTATTTGGAACCCAGGCCGCGCGAGCCGAGGTAGGCGTGCGCCCACTCCATATTGAGGGGTTCAGACTTGACGGTACCGGCGGTCAAGTTAACGCGAAGAATTTTTCCAGCCCAAGACATAGCGATCTCCTAAAGTGTTGGGGACAGAGCTTGTTCACAGTGTGTAACTGCGGACTGTCCCACAAGGTTTATTAACTAGCCGAAGGCTGGTTACCCAATTTATCGGCCCACTGCGCCATCTTGCCCAGACCGGTCCAGTTGGCGTCAATGAAAGTGATGGCGCCGGTGGGGCAGGCATCGGCACAGGCCGGGTCGCCACCGCACAGGTCGCACTTTTGGACCTTGCCAGTTTCCTGAACGTAATTGATGGTGCCAAAAGGGCAAGCAATGGTGCAAACCTTGCAACCCACACAGGTGGACTCGTTGACCACCTTGGCCCCCGTGGCTTTATCCACCGTAATAGCTTCCACAGGGCAGGCGTGCAGGCACCAGGCTTCGTCGCACTGGGTGCAGGTGTACGGTACTTTCTTGCCCGTATGGTGAAAGTCGAACACCTTGATGCGCGATTTGGCTGTGGCGAATGTGCCGTAGTTCTCAAAAGAACACGCCATTTCGCACTGCAAACAACCGGTGCACTTGTCTGCGTTGATGTGCAACACCTTCTGCATAGATCTCTCCTGTGGGTGGCACCTATGAAGTGCCATGCTTATGAAATTAAATACATAGCCATTGTTGGGCGACTTATGAAAAACAAGCCCTAGGGATAACCCTAGTCAAGTAATGGTGATAGTACGAAATTCTCAATTTGAAACAGTTCTTCTCCACCCGAATGTGATGGAGAATTGGCATGGCCCCATTACTTGGCAGCATTCACCCCATGACCCCCTCAACATCCCTCTCAACGGACCACAGCATCGTGCGATTAACAGGCATAGAGCGCGCGCGCCGCAGCGCCTTGCAAGACCGTACCAGCCTGCCCACCGGGTGGATTGCGCCTTGGGTGGAGCGCTCGTGGCAACGCTGTCTGGACATCGGATTGCAGCCTGACGAACTCCCGGCCTTCAATGTTCTCAGCCAGCAGCATGTGCACCGCACCCTTGATGCCAATCAGCGCCTGGTGAAAACGGCCAAGCCCATTCTGGAAGGCCTGGGGCGCGCCATTATCAATACGCGCTACTTTGCGATTCTCACCAACGCGCAAGGCGTGGTGGTGGATGTGAGTGGCCAGATTGACCGCTCCGACCCCCGTGCCCACCTGATTACGCGCATCGGTACCGACCTGTCCGAGCAAAGCGTGGGCACCACGGCTATTGGCACGGCGCTGGCTGAAAAACAAGCCGTCTGGCTGCACCGGGGTGAACATTTTTTTGCAGGCACTGCGCATTACAGTTGCGCCGGCGCGCCCCTTTTTGGGCCGGATGGCGCCTGCGTCGGCATGCTCGACCTGACCGGCATTGACGCCGAAGAGCGCCCTGAGCTAAAGCATTTAATCACCCAATCGGCCTCCAAAATTGAAAACGCACTGGTTCTGGCCCAAGCCCACACCTTGATGGTGCGGCTCAATTGGCCAGGCAACGCGATGGGTAGTGAGGCGGACGGCATCCTGTGCTTGGATGCTGACGGCTGGATCACAGGTGCCAACCCCTCAGCACGCCAAATGGCCCCCCTTCTGGCCGCACGAGGTGATGAGGCTATCCATGTCAGCGAGGTTTTTGGCGTCCCCTATGAGATGTTGTTTGATGCGGCCAAGAGGAATACCGGGGCCATTGAAATCCCCCTGTGGTCAGGTCTGCATTTGCAAGCCTTGCCCATCGCACCCTCAAGAGAAACGCTGACGGTTGGAACACAGGCCCTACCCCACGCCGCGAAGAGTCTGCAATTGAAAGACGTTGAAGTCCACTTGATCCGACAAGCCGTTGAAATAGCGCGGGGCAATGTGGCGGAGGCCGCGCGCACCCTGGGCATCAGCCGCGCCACGGTTTACCGCAAGTTGGGCAAGCACTGATGCCGGGGGCACGCTCATTTTTTTGGCTGGTTTTTCTTGGGCTATCTGTTGCACATGCCGAAACGGTGCAGGTGGCCGTGGCGGCCAACTTTGCGGCCCCCCTCAAAGCCTTGGCGCGCGATTTTGAAATTGAAAGCGGCCACAAGCTACTGATGTCAGCGGGTGCCACGGGCAAACTGTTTGCCCAAATCAAAAGCGGCGCCCCATTTGATGTCCTGCTGGCCGCTGACAGCGCATCACCCGCCCGCCTGATTCAAGAAGGCCTGGCCCTCGCCAGCAGCCAATCCACTTATGCCACAGGCCGTCTGGTGCTCTGGTCTGCCGACGCCCAAAGGGTCGACTCACAGGGTTCGGTATTACGCAATGGCAACTTCAAACACTTGGCCATCGCCGCACCTAATCTGGCCCCTTACGGCGCTGCCGCCGTGCAAACCCTCACCGCATTGGGCCTGCTTGGCGCCCTCACCCCGCGCTTGGTGCAAGGCGAAAGCATTGGCCAAACCTACAGTTTTGTGGCCACTGGCAACGCCGAACTGGGCTTTGTGGCTTTGTCTCAGGTGGTTGACAATGGCAAGCTGCGCCAAGGCTCCGGCTGGATCGTGCCGACACCACTGCACGCCCCCCTGCACCAAGACGCCGTGCTACTCAACAAGGGCAAGGGCAACCCTGCGGCCACTGCACTGCTGGCTTTTCTGAAAACCGAGAAAAGCAAGTCGGTGATACGCTCCTTCGGCTATGAAGTCCCTTAAGCCCACCCATGTCTGATCTGCTGCCCAGCCTTTTGAGTGCGCCTTACTGGGGCGCGGTCACCCTTACCCTGAAGCTGGCCACCGTGACCACCGTGGTGCTATTGCTGCTGGGCACGCCGCTGGCCTGGTGGCTGGCTCGCACCCGCAGCTGGCTAAAAAAACCAGTCAGTGCGCTGGTGGCCTTGCCGCTTGTTTTGCCCCCCACGGTCATCGGGTTTTACCTTTTGATCACCCTCGGCCCCCAAGGTTGGGGCGGCCAGCTCACTCAAGGCATGGGCTTGGGACTGCTGCCTTTTACCTTTGCGGGCTTGGTCGTGGGGTCGGTGTTTTACTCTCTGCCCTTTGTCGTTCAGCCATTGCAAAACGCTTTTGAGGCCATCGGCGAGTCACCGTTAGAGGCGGCCGCCACGCTGCGCGCCTCGCCCCTGGATACGTTTTGGAACGTAATCATGCCGATGGCACGCCCCGGCTACCTCACCGCCATCGTGATGGGGTTTGCGCACACGGTAGGCGAATTTGGCGTGGTGCTGATGCTGGGCGGCAACATCCCCGACCAAACCCGCGTGCTCTCGGTGCAAATTTACGACCATGTGGAAGCGCTTGAATACACCCAGGCCCACGGGCTGGCGGCGGGCATGCTGCTGTTTTCGTTTGCTACTTTACTCATCCTCTACACGCTAAACCCCACCGGTCGGCGCGCAAGAGGTGGCAAACAATGATGAGCAAGTCGTCCGGTATTCAAGCCCACTTCAAACTCAGCCACCCCGGTTTTTCGCTGGACGTGGCGCTTGATTTACCCGGACGCGGCACCACCGCCTTGTTTGGCCCTTCGGGCTCGGGCAAAACCAGTTGCCTGCGGGTGATCGCCGGTTTGGCCCGCAGCGACGCCGCTCACAGATCCATCGTTCAAGTCAATGGCGCCG
>CANBUY010000074.1 GCA_947372745.1 Comamonadaceae bacterium
ATACCAGGACTCTTACAAGTCGCCCCCGAAAACCTTTGAAGTTTTAAACCTGGGTGGCGCGGTCTCTGGACAATAAACACATCGCTTCAAACTGACCCGATTGATCATGAGTTTAAAAGTATCCGTCATCTGTGCCTCAGAGGAGACGCTTGTGGAACTGAACAAGCCCCATCCAGAGTTTTCGGGTTTTGAATTACTATTTTCAACAGGTTCGGCATTGTCCTTGGTCAATATTCTTCGCAGGCAGCAACCCGATGTAGTGATCATGGACATGCCTGCGCATGATGAACAAGCAATGCTTTTGATTGAGTCCTCCTTGAAACTAGCACCTGCCACCCATATGGCCTTGGTGAGCCCTGATCAATCGACAGAACTGCTGACCCGAGCCATGCGAGCAGGTGTGCGCGAGGTGCTACCGGCACCCATCACAACAGAGTCACTCAAACTGGCCTTCAGCCACGCCCAAGGGCATCTGTCCATCGTCAAGGCCGGTGAAGTGATCGCCTTGATCCCCGCCAAAGGTGGGGCTGGTGCCACGTTTCTGGCGGCCAATCTGGCCCATGCTTTGTCCAAACTTGGCAAGCGGGTAGCCGTACTCGACCTGAATCTTTATTTTGGTGATTTGATATTATTTTTGGGGAGCCACAAGGTGGACTCCAATTTGTTTGATTTAGCCCGCCAGGGCGAACGACTTGATGCGGCCTTGCTTGACTCCAGCATGGTCAAGGTCAGTGAACATTTGCATGTTCTGGCGGCATCAGAGGCGCCTGAACACGCCAGCGAGATATCAACATCCGGGCTTGAACGATTGATTGACCTGGCCCGCGACCACTACGACTTTGTCGTGCTTGACCTCAGCAGCATGCTGGATCAGGTCACGGTTAAAGCACTGGACTTTGCCGACAACATCTACTTGACCATGCAACTCAACCTGCCCTCATTGCATGCAGCTAAACGAATAGTTTCTTTTTTCAGGGATCGGGGCTATCCGCCTGAAAAATTAGGCATTGTGGTCAACCGCTTTGAAAAAGGGGGGTACATCTCCCTAGATGATGTCGCGAAAACTACGCACTCAAAAATTGACCGAACCATTCAAAACAGCTACGAGGCCGTTAGTGCATCAGTCAACCAAGGCATTCCTATTCTTGAATTGAGCCCGCGAGATCCCGTTGCAAAGGCCTTGGTCAAATGGGCAGAAGAGCTCAGTCCATCTGCCGCCCCACCCCACAAAAACTGGTTGTTGGACATGATCAGGCACACACCATGACACTACAAGTCCAAGCACCTGCTGTGCAAGCATCGCCTGACGTCGGTCATTTCGATGGCAGATCACCACTCACGGCCACGCCGCAATACTACGAACTCAAGTCAAAGTTGCATCGTCAATTGCTGGGACGTATCGACCTTGAAGTGTTTGGCAGCATGCCACCGGAACGACTCCGCAGCGAGTTAGGCGCACTCGTCAAAAAGCTGCTCGATGAGTCAGGCGTGGCGCTCAACACCACAGAACATCAAAAAATGGTGCAAGACATTCAGGACGAGGTGATGGGCTTGGGGCCACTTGAGCCGCTGCTGGCAGACCCGACGGTCTCTGACATCCTAGTGAACGGCCCTAAGAAAATTTTCGTTGAACGGCGCGGTCGGCTTGAGCTCACCAATATTGTTTTCACTGATTCGGCCCACTTGATGAAAATCATCGACAAGATTGTTTCACGCGTGGGTCGGCGTGTTGATGAATCCAGCCCCATGGTTGATGCGCGTCTGCCCGACGGGTCACGGGTGAACGCCATCATTCCGCCCTTGGCGCTGGATGGCCCGGTGCTGTCCATACGTCGGTTTTCTGCGGTTCCCTTGCGGGCTGAAGACTTGGTCAAAAGCAAAACAATCACACCTGACTTGGCTCAATTATTGTCAGGCATGGTACGAGCCAAGATGAATATTCTAATTTCGGGGGGCACAGGCTCTGGAAAGACCACCCTGCTTAATGTGTTGTCCAGCGCTATCCCCTCCAACGAGCGCATCGTCACCATTGAGGACGCCGCTGAGCTGCAATTGCAGCAGCCACATGTGGTTCGCCTTGAAACGCGCCCCCCCAATGTGGAGGGCAAGGGCGAAGTCAACCAGCGGGCTTTGGTGAGAAATAGTTTACGAATGCGGCCCGACCGCGTCATTTTGGGCGAGGTACGTGGTGTAGAGGTGGTGGACATGCTTCAGGCCATGAATACTGGCCACGAAGGCTCCATGGCCACCGTGCACGCCAACTCCGCGCGTGACGCTTTGATGCGACTCGAGAACATGGCGTCCTTGGGGGGAATCTCTATACCATCCAAAGCCATGCGCCAGCAAATCAGTTCAGCCATCATGGCCATCATTCAGATCGCCCGTTTGACCGATGGCCGACGCAAATTGATCAGTCTGCAAGAAGTGGTGGGCATGGAGGGCGAAACGATCACGATGCAAGAGATCTATACGTTTACCCAAAGTGGAACCGACAAGGACGGCACCGTGCTGGGACGATTTCATGCCACCGGCGTGCGCCCCAACTTCATGGCGCGACTCAAAGCCTACGGCATCACACTGCCAGACGAAACTTTCGATCAAAGCAGAACCTACGAGTGACCTCATGGGCTTGGGTTTTACCATTTTTATAGTCGTCTGTTTTTTGGCTGTAGTGCTGCTGCTCGAAGGAATTTATCTGGTTTGGACCGACACACGCAGTCCTGAGATCAAACGGATCAAGCAACGACTTCATTTGTTGGCCAATGAAAATACTCCGGCTGAAGGCATGGCCTCACTTTCCAAACAGCGGGTCTTAAGCACTTACCCAGCGCTCCAAAAACTGTTTCTCAAGTGGCAATGGCTGAATCAATTTGATCGACTTTTGATGCAATCCGGTTACACCAAAACGCTGGCCCATCTGTTGACCGTTTGTCTATTAATTGGCTTGGCGGGCACGGTGATGGGACTGTTATCCGGCTTATCGTTTGGAGGAGGATTACTGATGGGATTGGTACTGGCTGTCACGCCTGTGCTTCGTTTGGTGCGGTTACGTTCAAAGCGGCTTGAAAAAATAGCATTTCAACTGCCCGATGCGCTCGACCTGATCAGCCGCTCATTACGCGCCGGGCATGGGTTTTCATCGGCCATGGCGATGGTGGCCAAAGAAGCGCAGGAGCCCATTGCAGGTGAATTCAAAATTACGATGGATGAGATCAACTTTGGCGTCTCAACCCAGAACGCGTTGTCCAACCTTGCCACCCGCATTCCCGTTGATGATTTGCGGTTTTTCGTGGTGGCCGTCGTGATACAGCTTCAGTCGGGCGGCAATCTGGCGGAGTTGCTGACCATGCTTTCCTACTTGATTCGAGAGCGCTTCAAGCTCTTTGGCAAGATACGCGTGCTGGCTGCCGAAGGAAAGATGTCGGCTTACATCCTTACCGGCCTGCCGTTTTTTGTGGCCGGCGCCACTGAGTTGCTTAACCCCAAGTACCTTAATGTTTTGTTCACTGATCCTTTAGGCATCCAAATGGTAATGGGAGCCTTGGGGTTGATGCTTTTTGGCGTGTTTGTGATGTGGCGAATTATTAACATTCGCGTCTAGAAAGGAGATGGCTTGTCATGCAGAACCTATTTCTCATCGTGATCTTCCTGACAGTTATGGGCTTGGTGCTGGGGATTGGCATGTGGTTGAGTCAGCCGAACCTGGTCCATCAACGCGTGAGTGAACTGGCCGATGAACATTCAAAGCCTGAAGCCAGTGCCATTGAAACCCACGAATGGCGCGCCAAGGTACGCAAGATGGCCGCCCCCATGGCCTGGCTTTCTACACCAGAAGAAGGCTGGGAGACCTCGAGTTTTCGGGTTCGCTTCATGCAAGCTGGACTCAGAGGAGCGGCTTGGCCAGTCATTTTTTTTGGTTCCAAGACATTTCTCGCCTTGCTACTGCCAAGTCTGCTGTTGATTTTTGGCCAACTTATTGAGACAGCGTCGACCACAAGGATGACTCTGTTGGCCGTCTTGTCGGCGACCCTGTTGGGCTACTACAGTCCTAACCTGGGTTTAAAAATGATGATCAGTCGCCGTCAGCGCGAACTGCAGGAAGCACTGCCCGATGCCATTGATCTGATCACGGTGTGCGTGGAAGCGGGCCTGGGTCTGGATGCCGCCATGAACCGCGCAGGTGAAGAATTGGGCTTGAGAAGTCAGGCATTGGCTGATGAACTCAAACTGGTCGCGCTCGAACGCCGCGTGGGCTCCACCCGGGCCAGCGCGCTCAACAGTTTTGCCTTGCGCACCGGTGTTGATGACATTGCCACGTTCGTGACCCTATTGATTCAAACTGAGCACCTAGGCACCAATGTGGCCGACTCGCTGCGAATTTTGTCTGACACGATGCGGGTTCGGCGAACCATTCGCACCGAGGAGGCTGCCGCCAAAATTCCTTTGAAGCTGCTTTTCCCCCTTATTTTTTTCATGTTCCCATCTCTGTTTTTGGTCCTCTTAGGCCCGGTCGTGATTAACATTTCTCGCACCATGTTGCCCACCTTGACTAGCGGGAATTAAGGTTCATTGGTTAAAGTTATGAAAAAAAAAGAACAGGGGGCGACCAGCGTTGAATTTGCTCTGACCAGTATGATTTTTTTACTGTCTTTTTTGGCCGTTTTTGATTTCAGCTATCTGTTTTTAGTCAATCTGACCCTTCAACACGCCGTCCGTGAAGGTGCGCGCTATGCCGTCACCGGGCAATTCGATCCCGCGACACCAGGTTCGGCACAAGACCGCTGCGATGCCGCGATTGAGCAAATAAAGGAGCAGTCCATGGGGTTCTTCGAGAAGGCCGCTTCAGTGGTTGTGTTCAAAACCGTCAACGCCGATGGCAGCATCACGCCGGTGCCCGCCAATTCCTGTGGCGCAGCCAATCAAATTATTGTTATCACGGTGAATTGCCAACTCCCCTTGATAAGCCCCTTCATGCGGGCATTTTTTACAGACGGCAAATATGTCTTTTCTGTCAGCAGCACCATGAAAAACGAGGCGTTTTAATGCGGACCTCCACGCGACTCATACTTTCTGCGTCCGATGCTGGTCAGAGCATGATTGAATTGGCGCTCATATTGCCCTTCCTGCTGTTGCTGAGCCTCGGAGTTGCCGATATTGGGCGTGCGCTACTTTTCAACAACATTCTGACCCATATGAGTCGCGAGGGCGCCAACCTCGCATCTCGTACTTCACAAAGTCCAGCATTCATTATTAACACCCTGAGCCAGACCGCTGCGCCGCTTAACATGGCCACACAAGGCATGGGCATCTTATCGCGAGTCAAGGCGATTGACGGGGGTTCTGGCACGGTCATCACGGTGGTGTTTGAGCAATACCGTGCCATCAATGGAAAAACATCCTTGTTAAGCAAACTGTGGGTTTGTCCTAGTTGGGCGATTAGTGGCGCTTGCAACCTACCCGCATCGGCCAGCAGTCGAGTGGTGACCTTGCCCTTTACGCTGGCCCTAGGCTATGAGGTGAATGTCATGGAAACAATCTATGAGTACACCCCGCTGACGAATTTCGTCCTGAAAACATCCCCCGAACTTTACGCCAGGACCTTCTTGTGAAGCCCGTTAAACATGATCGATACGCGCGTGGGCAGGCTGGGCAAATTTTGATCCTTACGGCCATATCCCTGATGGCACTGATTGGATTTATAGGTTTGGCGATTGACTCAGGGTTGGCCTATGGCGTCAAGGCCAAACTGGAAAGTGCCGTGGATGCCGCCACCATTGCAGGCGCTCGCGCGCTGGCTGAAGGGGCTGATGACAGCGCGCGAATCTTGGCAGCGAAAACTGCGGCCAAAGACTATTTCAGTGCCAATTTTCCGGCCAGTTTTCTGGGTGCGACCCCTGTGCCACTCACAGACGCCATGATTGAGGCCACCCACGAAGCCACGGGCTATTGGAAGATAACCGTCACGGGTACGGCCACGCTGCCTGTGACATTTTTGGGGTTTACAGGCAACTCAACGCTGACCGTCAAAGCCAGTGGCCAGTCCATTCGCCGCGACCTCGATATTATTTTGGTGCTCGACACCTCGGGCTCGCTCTCATCGCCTTCAGGCACCTTTACAGCACTCAAAGCGGCTGCGGTCAATTTTGTCAGTAAATTCAATGCCGGCGCCAACGGGGACCGGGTTGGACTGGTGAGCTTTGCCGCAGGTGGCGTGGTCGATGTGCCGATCGTCAAGGACGGCAGCCGGGGTTTCAACAAGACCCAGGTGATCAACGCCATCAATGCGTTGAATGTGTCGGGCAGCACGGCCTCAGCGGAAGGCATGCGACTGGCGCTCAACGAAATCAATGGTGTGCCGGTCATCAATCGGTCCAGCCTGAGAATGATCGTTTTGTTCAGTGATGGCGCGCCGAATGATGTGCCTGCTACGTTTACCAACGGCAGCACGCCCGTCACTGGCGACTTATATTCAGAAACGTCTTCACCTGGCACCTCGCGCGCCACGCGGGTTTTCAGGTACGACCGAAGGGACACCCAGCTGGGCGATTACAGCAATATTGTCACCCTGCCCAGCACCGGCTTTAGCATCACCGGGACTGGCAACATCCCCTTGGCCAGTTTTAACAATATCCGCACACTGACTGGCTCCCCAGTCACCAACACGCGTTGCAACGTCAATAAGGCCGCGCGAAATATGCTGGAAAACGTGGCAAATACGGCGCGCAGCCAGAGCATCAAAATTCACACCATCGCACTGGGTGCGGCTGTCAACACGCTGGAGATTAATTTTTGCTCTTATGCCGCCAACGAGGTAGGCAGTAGTATCCTAAAACGTCTGGCCAACACGGTGGATGCCAATACCTACAATTCGGCGCAACCGGTGGGTCTTTATGTTTGGGCTGAAAATTCGGCTGATCTGGACAATGCTTTTTCCAGCATTGCCAGCGAAATTTTGCGCCTCAGCCGATAGCCATCAAGCACTATCAACTTGACGTATTGAGGTTCAGGAAAAGAAATGTCGGGGCATGGGGGGCGCCCGGTTGTCCCTGATTGAGTTCATAAAAAGGCAATAAACCACGATGCAACGGGCCACAACCAGCAAGAGCGGTACCGTTGACAAGGCACCATGAATGTAGCGATAGATATTGAAAAAATCCGACGCCAACCCGGCAAACGCGAGCGCCGAAATAATGAGTGAAACACGCGGAAAGTGCCAATCTTTCACATAGCTAAAGTAGTAAACCATGGCCATGACAAAAGAAAATACGCCACGCAACTGAAAGTAGCTCGACATATCCCCCATATAAGCGGGCAGATTTAGATCAGACTGCATCGTGCCAGGGAAAAACAGAAGGCGAACCAAAAGAAACAAAAAGATCAACGACATCACGATATGGCGCGTTCTGAAGCCCCGATCCACACCCGATGGCTGCATTTTCTTGCTCACCCCATTGAGCATCTCAATCTCTTCAGGGGTGATCACAGAATGAATTTTTTGATTTTCAGTCATCGTGCCATTTTAAATGAATTACCCACGCGAGATGTTAAGTGCTTAGTCGCTCTTCAAGCCCAAACTGGCGAGTGCACCCAGACCCGCTTTTCTTCCACTTGCGAAGCAGGCGGTAAGCAAGTAGCCCCCGGTGGGTGCTTCCCAATCGAGCATTTCACCGGCGCAAAATACGCCCGGCAACTGCTCCAACATCAACGAGGTGGTGAGCGCCTCAAACAGCACGCCACCGGCGGTACTGATCGCCTCATCAACAGGTCGTGCCGCCACCAGTGTGACGGGTAAGGCCTTGATCATCGCTGCTAAGGCGTCAGGGTCGTTGATCTGTTCTTTAGAGAGCAACTCATGCAGCATGGCTGCTTTAATGCCGTCCAGACTCAAACGGCTTTTAAGGTGGCTCGACAGCGAGCGTGACCCACGGGGGTGACGCACCTCACTCAGCACTTTCTCCGCCGAATGATCAGGCAACAAATCAAGATGAAAAGTCGCCACGCCATGTTTGATGATCTCGTCGCGCAGCAAGCTCGATGCAGCATAAATCAGGCTGCCCTCCACGCCAGCGGCTGTGGCCACAAATTCACCTTTGCGCTGAAAGTTGACGCCTTCTGAGTTGGTGAATTGGATAGCCACTGATTTGAAAGGCTGTCCCGCAAAACGGCTGGAAAAGTGCTCACTCCAGCCGCCTTGAGCGTCAAAGCCGCAGTTGGTAGGCAGCAGAGGCGCAACCGCCACCCCTTTGGCTTGCAGCCAGGGCACCCAAGCCCCGTTGGAGCCCAAACGCGCCCAACTGCCGCCTCCCAGCGCCAGCACTACCGCATCGGCTTGCGCCTGCACGGAGCCTTGATCAGTATCAAAAGTCACATGGGTCGCCTGTGCATCCTCAGCCGACCAACCGGTCCAGCGATGGCGCATATGGAATTGCACGCCAGCCCCGGTGCTGGGGTGGCGCAATCGGTGCAGCCAGGCGCGCAACAAAGGCGCAGCTTTCATGTCGCTGGGAAAAACCCGACCCGAGGTGCCAACGAAGGTATCCACCCCCAGCGTTTTGGCCCAATCGCGTACTTGGGGACCATCAAAACCTTGCAACAAGGTCTCTATTTGCTGACGGCGGGCGCCGTAGCGCGAGGCAAAAATATCAACCGGCTCGGAGTGCGTCAGATTAAGCCCCCCTTTGCCGGCCAACAAAAACTTGCGGCCCACGGAGGGCATGGCGTCATAGAGGTGAACCTCAACGCCGGCGCTGCTCAGTACATCGGCGGCCATCAAACCGGCCGGACCACCACCCACCACGATCACTTTTTTCATCGAGACATTCTTCATTGTTTTTGCTTGTTTATTGAGGGCTCAGACCACTTCGATCAGGCGGCCTTGACCGGTTAAAAAGGCACATCGGACTTCTTCACCGGGATAGACCCCTTGCACACCCGAGCGGTACTGGCGCATTTTTTCGATCAGGTCGGGCTGGTTTTCCGGCGTATCAGCCGATTTGTAGTCCAGCACCCACCACTGCCCTGCATTGTCGGTGTCTTTGCGCTGCACCAGACGGTCCAGCCGAAAAAGCTGGCCTTGATGACTCAATTCGACCTCGTTGCCTTGCCAGGACAGCAGCTCTGGGTCCCAGGCCCAAGCGCCCTCACCCTGCAAAATTCTTTGCGCCATGTCGAGCGCTGGCTGGACTTGAGATGGGGTAAGCACGAATTCACGGGCACAGGCTTGGAGGTCGCCAGGGGCCATGCGGCCCCACTCCAGCAGGCGGTGCATGGCCTTGCCAACGCGGGCTTTGAGTGAATCCGGCTCGGCACTTAAAGGTTCAGCGTCCAAATCCGCTACTGATTTGATAGCTTTTTTAGCATACTGCACGGACACTTCAGGCAGTTCTTTCATGTAAAAACTTTTTTCTGCGATCGCCGTCTTTAATTCGGTCGGGGCCAACTCGGCGAGTGGCGTCTCCTGGGCGAGTTTGATCAAACGTTGCCACCAACTTTTCTCAGCGGCCCGGTAGGGCTCGATGCTGGAAATGGCGAGGGTGTGGCGCGCGCGGGTCAGCGCCACGTACAAAGCGTTGAGTTCTTCGCGCTGACGCTCCAGCCGCTCAGCGTCCAGGGCCCGCACCGCGCAGGCAGGCGGCTTGCTTTCGCTGGACAAAAATACAAACTTGAGCGGCCAAGCGGCTTCACCCGGCCAGTCGATCAGCACGCCCATGGTGTCAGCGTTGCGCTGTGGGGTGTCGGTGTCGAGCAAGAGCACGGTTTCGGCTTCCAGTCCTTTGGCGCCGTGAATGGTCAGCAAGCGTATAGCTTGTGCGTTGACCGTGGCCGGGGCCAGCACGCCCCCGGCTTTGAGGGCGCGCACAAAAGCGTAGGGCGTGGCGTAGCGCCCGCCCCCCATTTGCAAGGAAACGCCCAACAGCGCGCCCAAGTTGGCCAATACGGCCTCGCGCTGGTTCACCGGCGCTGCCGCGCCGAAGCGGGCCAACACGTCACCATCAGAGTAGATCGCCTGCAAGGCGTCGTGCGGCGGCATCTGGTCAATCCAGCGCCGCCACTTCATCAATAGTGGCTCTATGGCACGACCATCGGGCGTGAGAAGCTCCTCTTTTTGAAGCAGCTCAAGCCACGGCACCGGTACGGTTTGCTGGGCCAAGGCGAGTTTGACCAGCACTTCATCCGCCATCCCAAACAAGGGCGACTTGAGCACACGCGCCAGCGACAAGTCGTGTTGTGCCGACACCAGCACATCGAGCAAGGCGACGATGTCCTGCACTTCGCAGCAGTCGATGAGGGCTGTTTTTTCACCAATCTGGGCGGCTAGATTGAGTTTGCGCAGCTCCAGTTGCAAAGGCATGAGACCCGCGCGTTTGCGCGAAAGCACCATCACTTGCTGCGGCTTCAGTTCTGCGTCCTTCAGATGTTGGGCTATCCACTGGGCCGCTTGGCGAGCCTCCAGGGTGCGCAGGGTTTCTTCTGGAATTTCACGCGGGGTGGTGAGGCTGTCACGCCATTCGCCGTCACTTGAATCAGCGTCCTTGTCCATGCGGGGAATCGGTGGCAAGTGGCAGACTTGACCCGCCTCGGCAGAGCTGGTGGTGTGGGGGCGAAAACCTTCATAGCCATCGTTGGTTTGGGCCTCAAGCATGGCGGCATTGACGCAATCAATCACGCCCGTGGCGTTGCGCCGCGTGTGGTCGCAACTCAAGAGGTCGCCGCCCAGCGTTTCACACACAAACTCTTTGGCGGCTCTGAACACCTGGGGCTCGGCACGGCGAAAACGGTAAATGCTTTGCTTGGGGTCGCCGACCAGGAAAACACTGGGCGCTGTGCCGCCCGCACCGGCGTAGCTGCTGAGCCATGAGCGCAAAGCCTGCCACTGCAGCGGGTTGGTGTCTTGAAACTCGTCAATCAGCAGGTGCTTGATGCGGGCATCCAGGCGCTCTTGCACCCAACCCGACAACTCAGGGTCGCCCAGCATGACCAAGGCGGCGCGCTCGACGTCGTTCATGTCAACCCAACCACGCTCATACTTTAGTTTTGAGTACTCATTGAGCAGCAAGCGGCTCAAGCGTGCCATGCGTTGCTGGTAGGCCCAGGCCTCGTGCTGCAAGCGCGCTGCCACCACCTGCAACACCAGGTCTTGCGCGTCCCTGATCTGCTCAATGCCGCTAATTTTTTCGCCAAATTTGCGAGGGGCGCCCTCTTTGGTCAGCAAGGCGTCCAAGGCGGCCGTCATATCACCTTGGGTGAGCGCCATTTCAAGCTCAACGCCTTTGGCTGAAAACGTTTTGGCGCTGGCACCGCCCAAAGCTTTGGCCGCTTGCAGCAGGGTTTGCGCATGCGCCGGCTTGGTTTTTATAAAGTCATCGGGGTCAGCCAACCAAGCAAAGGCAGGGTACTGATCGCAAAAATGCAGCACTGACTCGGCCACCACCCCTTGGGCATCGGCCAAGGCAAACTCGGTGCGCTTATCGAGCGCGGTTTGCAGGGCTTTCTCGGTTTGCGATCGGCCGTAGGCCAACACGACGGCTTCAAAATCGGCTTTCAGCGTCGTTGAGGCGTCCCCCTCATCGGCCGCCCCCGCCACCAGGGCGGCATAAAAGCGGCGCCAAACCAGTGCTTTGGCGGGTGCGTCGTCTTCGAGCAGCTCGTAATTGGCGGGCAGTTCCATCAAGGTCAATACCGACAAGGGCGCACTGCGTAGCAAAGCGGCAAACCAGCTGTGAAAGGTTCGCACTTGGACTTGGCGCCCGTTGTTCAAGATATTTTTGTATAAATTTGATAGCTGCTCTAGCAAAGCTGCCGTGGCTTTAGAGTCATTTTTAATCACAACACCCCGACTCTCAAGTTCTTTCAGCAACACCTCAGGTGGGGCACTTGAAAAGTCTGAAAGCCACTTGTAAAGGCGCTCACGCATCTCGCTGGCGGCACGTTTGGTGAAGGTGATGGCCAAAATCTCATGCGGCTGCAGGGTCAGCGTGCCAGTCTGGGCGTCCACACCGTCCAGCAAAGCCCGCACGATGCGCGAGACCAGCATCCAGGTTTTTCCAGCACCGGCGCAGGCCTCGACCGCGACGCTGCGGCGCGGGTCACACGCAATTTTATAAAAGGCCTCGGCACTGACCCATTGGCCGTTGTGCCTGTAAGCGGGTTGGCTGTTCATGGTTTAGTTCACTTCCCAGAAGTCTTTGCGGCACAGCCCGCGCGCGTTACAAAAATCACAGGCAGCGCCCTCGCCCAAAGCAGGCATCGCCGCCCCTTGTTCAATCCGCGCCATGTCCGAGGTGATGCTTTCAAGCAGCTGATCACGCAATGCGACCACCTCGGCTTGTGCATAAGTTTTAGTGGCGTCTTTGCCCACGCCGTCGCCCACGTTGATGTAGGCCGCAGCCAAAGTGTCATCGCTCAGGAGGGCGGCATAAAAGGCCAGTTGCGTGTCTTCCTGGGCATCTTTAATGCGCTCAGTCGTTTTCGCTTTGGCCTCGGTTTTGTAATCCATCACGAAAGCGCTGCCGTCGGCCAGGTGGTCGATGCGGTCAATTTTGCCGACCAGGGTCAGGCGGCCCATCGGTGTTTCTTTCCACGCTTCGGCCTCCTCGAAGTGGGCGCTACTGGCCTCGTGCCCGACCAACCACGCCAAATAACCCGTGCGCACCCGAGGCCAGGTTGCCGCAAAGGGCAAAAACTCGCTGTCGGACAAATCCAGCGCCAGCGTGGCTTGCTCGGATGCTCTGTTAATCATAGCTTCTCTAACTTGACTGTCATGGCTTGGCGCCTGTTTAAGTGCTTCATGAAAAAATTTGAGCACACTGTGCAACCAGTTCCCAAAATCACGCTTGCCCAACTCGGACTCCAGCTCATCAGAGGTTTGCAGTTTGAGTTGGCGCAGTGCAAAAAAGCGGTAGGGACAGCGCCGCAGGTCTTCATAAGCGGTGCTCGAGAGGCGGCTCACGGGCAGCGCCTGGCCGCTGGGTTGGGGCATGACGCCGGGCTGGCGCTCAACCTGACGCAAGGCCCGCGGATCAGCCGCCAACGCAGGGGCTAACTGAAGCTGCAGGGCCTGAACAAAACCACTGGCCATGAGTTGCTCGCCGCCTTCGCTCAGGCGCCAGAGCAAGTCTACGCGGGGAAACTGTAGGCAGTAGTGCCAAGACGCCCGCGTGGCCTCGGCCAATTGCACGCGAGAGGGCAAACCCAGCAGCGTGCGCTGCTCGGGGGTCCACATGCCGGGCGGCTCTGGCGACATGGGCAAGCGCACTTCATCGCAGCCCGGCAACACGACGGCAGCAAAGGTGCGACCGAGCAACTGGCTCAAGGGCAAGATCACCACCTGGCCCCGACTGGCATCTGCAGGGTACTGGGGTGAAAAGGTTTCGGCTTCCATCGTTTGCCCCAGCCAGGCCGTAAAAGCAGGCAGCGTCATCGGCGGGGTGAAGTCAACAAACTCCAGCTCGGCGCCCTCATGCAAGCGCAAGGCGACCAGCATGTCTTGCCCGGCGGGGTCTAGCTGGAGCCCAGCCCATTGGCCTGAGGTTTGCAAAGCCGCACGTAAATCAGCCAGCCAACGCGTCAAAGGGCGGCTAGTCTGCAGGCGCGCCCGCAGGGCCTGAACCGCTTTGACCAAGTCGCTGTCCGATGGCACGGCGCGCCAATCGCGCACGCCCAAGCGACGCCACGAAATTTCAGCGTCAATCAAACCCTGAGCGGCAAACGCGGGCGAGTTTTTAAGCCAGTCCAGCACACTGTCAGTGGAGGCATCCCACACCAAGGCACGCAGCAAGCCCATCAGCGAGGCAGCCGCACGGGTGGTGGAGAGCTTCCAGCCGGTTTCATCCTGAATGGCTACACCCCGATCACTCAACAGGGCGCTGACTCGACGCGTCAGCACCCGGTCTTGCGCCACCAAGGCCACCGGGCTGCGGCCTTCGGCCAGGTGGGTCAGCACGCAAGCGGCTGCCCGGTGCGCCTCGTCTTCAGCATCGCTTGCCGCATGAAAAGCCAGCGTGTCGGGCGCAGGGGCCAAGCTCAACAGGCCATCAAGTGCGGGCACCAGTGACAAGACCAGGGCCACATCGCCCAAGGCTGTTTTTAAGGCCTGCGTCATGGGCTCCGCCTGAAATCCGCTCAGCATCACCAGCAATTGGGGTTGGGCTGAAAAAACAGGGTCTGAGGCATAACTGGAGTGCGTCACCCAAGCCAGCGCCAATTGGGCGGTAGCCGCCTCCAGCGCCAGGACGGGTGACGCCATGCCGTCCACCAGCTGACTGGCCAACTCAAGCCCCCAAGCGGCACGCTCAACGGGCGCAACTGACGCGGCCTGACGAGCCAAGCTGTTGGCGGCCTCAAGCAAACGTGAAGCCAAGATGCTTTCGTGCGCATCCAGCCCGGCCCGCTTTAATAAGGACGAGGCCGTCAGGATGTCACGGGCGGCGTCTTGTCGCAGATCATCCCCCCCAAACTCACAAGCGCCCAGACTGCGGGTCCAGTTCATCGTGGTCTCAAAGCGAGGCAAAAAATACGCCTGCGCGTCCTGCTCGCCAGATATTTGCGCCTGAAGCCGAAGCCAGGCGCCCCTGGCGGCGCCGATGAGTTGGGCATAGGGCAGCAAAACAACCACCTGCGAAGGGTGGAGTTGGCGCTGCAAAAGCTCGCCATGAATTTGACGCATCAGGTCGTCCCAGGCTTTTTCTGCGTGATGTTTTTTTTCTATTTCAGCCATAGGAGCATGTCATTTAATATGGGGGCTTGGTTTCTGTCACAATTTCCCCACTTTACCTTTACCGACCACTCTCTCAGGAAATAAATCATGGCCAGCGAACTTATCAAACATGTGTCCGACGCGTCCTTCGAAGCTGACGTCTTGCAATCAACTTTGCCCGTGCTGGTCGACTACTGGGCCGAATGGTGCGGTCCTT
>CANBUY010000075.1 GCA_947372745.1 Comamonadaceae bacterium
CAAACCCTTCAAGCAAGCCTTGATGGAACCCACCCGCTTGTATGTCAAAAACGTGCTGTCGGCCTTGGCCGCCTTCCCCACCTCTGCTGAAGTGAATACCGGCATCAAGGCGCTGGCGCACATCACAGGTGGCGGTTTGCTTGAAAACATTCCCCGCGTCTTGCCCGAAGGCATGGCCGCGCACCTGACCAAAGGCAGTTGGCCCCAAACCGAATTGTTCGCTTGGCTGCAAAACACGGCAGGCATTGACGACATCGAGATGAACCGCACCTTCAACAACGGCATTGGCATGGTCGTGGTCCTTGATGCTGCCAGTGCAAACGCTTGTGCTGACCATTTGCGCGCTCTAGGCGAGCAGGTCTTTCAAATCGGCGTGATTGCAGAGCGCGCTGACGGTGCCGCCGTCGTGGTGCGCTAAAAGCCAAAGGTCATGAGCCAGGTTATGCGCCCGACCAACCTTGACGCGACTGCCTGAGCTCAATCACCCGCAGCGCAATGGCTTGACGGCCCTCCTGTGCTGACGTGTTGTTCAAATAAGTCTCCAAATCCAGCAAGGCACGCTCCGTGTGGCCGGCTTCAGCCAGCGCCAAACCGCGCTCGCGGTACAAGGCCCAGTGGTCGGGCAGCAAAATCACCAGCCGGTTCAGTACTGACACCATGCGGGGCCAGTCCTCCAGCGCAGAATGGATTTCTTTGAGATTGCGAAGCATGCGTGCGATGATTTCGCGGGGCGGTGCCATTTGGAGATACAAGCCCAGCGGGATCTCAACATCGTCATTCAAGGCCACAGGGAGACCCTGATTTTGCAAACGCTCAGATAACTGCTCTCGGCTCAGAGACTGACCATCCATCGGGTCAATCACAACTTGCCCCTCAGGCAAATTCACTTTCAGCATGAAATGCCCCGGAAAACCAACGCCTCTTGCCGCCAACCCCAGCCCTTGCGCCAACTCTATCCAGATTACGGCCAATGAAATCGGAATCGCCAGGCGTGTCTGCAAAATAACGCTGACGTAGCTGTTGTCAGGGTCGTAGTAATTGTTGACATTGCCGGCAAAGTTCAAGTCTTTGAAGAAAAACTGATTCACCGCGCGCAATTTTTGCATGGGCCCTGCATCCGCAGGAATACGGCGTTTGAGTCGATCCATCAAAAGATCAACCTCACCCAGCACTTGCGCGACATCAAGTGAGGGGTAGTCGTCTTGCGCCAAACTGATGGCAGCCTCCAGCAAGGGGAAATCAGTATCGCTTTGCACCAGGGATGCAAAATATTCAAGTGGCGTGGGAACTTCCAAAGACAAATTCATGGCTTCACTTTAGCTGAAAAAGAGTGGTCCATCCCTGAAAATCAACGCCTCAGAAGCTGCCGAATTTTCAAACCCAGCGCCCAAAGCGCTACAAAATAAATAGCTGCACTAGCAAGCATTGCAAAGGCTAAAAGCCCAATTCTCTTGAAGCTTTCAGTGCGCAGTTGTGTCCAATCCACCACGCCATTCGCCCACAGCAGAAAAAACAGTAACAAAGTGCACGCCACCCCGACCCGAACGACAAAACCACCCCACCCCGGCTCGGGCCTATAACTGCCCCGTTTGAGCAAACCCCACAAGAGCCACAGCGCGTTGATCATGGCGCCAATGCCAATGGACAGCGTCAATGCAGCGTGCGCAAACAAAGGCACCAGCACCACATTTAGCAACTGCGTGATGACCAGCACCGCTAAAGCAATACGCACCGGTGTTTTGGTGTCCTGATTGGCGTAGTAGCCAGGCGCCAACACCTTGATGGCAATAATGCCGACCAAGCCCACGCCCCAGCCCATCAAGGCCAGCGTAATCTGCTGCACATCAAAAGCCGTCATGGCGCCGTAGTGATACAGCACCGCCACCAGCGGCTTGGCAAACGCGACCAAAGCCACCGCACAGGGCACGGCCAGCAACACCACCAAGCGCAAGCCCCAATCCAGCATGGACGAATACTTGGCGGAATCCCCAGAGGCGCGGGCCGCTGCCAACTGCGGCATCAGCACCACGCCCATCGCCACACCCAGCATCGCAGTGGGAAACTCCATCAAGCGGTCGGCATAGGTAATCCAGCTCACACTGCCCGGGGCCAAACGGGATGCAATTTGCGTGTTGATCAACATCGAAATGTGCGCCACGCTCACCCCAAGCAAGGCGGGCCCCATTAATTTAAGAATATTTTTGGTGCCCGGATCGGCCCAGGCACTACGCAAAGCTTGCCAACTCAGGCCAATTCGGGGCGTCAGGCCCAACTTTTTAAGCGCCAGCATCTGTACGCTCAGTTGCAGCACACCCCCGGTCAAAACGCCCCCAGCCAGGGCAAAAATTGGCTCAATGCCCAGTGTTTTAAACCAGGGCGCGCCAAGCCAAGCCGCACCAATCATGCAAACATTGAGCAGCACCGGCGTGGCCGCTGGCACGGCAAACTTGCGCCAGGTATTCAAAACACCGGCCGCCAAAGCCACCATCGACATGAAGGCGATGTAGGGAAACATCCAGCGGGTCAAGACCACCGCAACTTCAAAACCCCGAGGGCTTTGCTGCAAGCCACTGGCCATGGCCCACACCAAAAATGGTGAGCCCGCTACGCCCAAGATACTGATGACGAGCAAGGTCCAGGCCAATACAGTGGCCGCACGGTTGATCAATATTTGGGTTTCAGCGTCGCCATGCTGCGCTTTAGAAGCGGCCAGCACCGGCACAAAGGCCTGACTGAATGCGCCCTCAGCAAAAAACCGGCGAAAAAGGTTGGGGATGCGAAACGCCACATTGAAGGCATCCGTTAGCGCACTGGCACCAAACATGGAAGCGATCAACAACTCGCGCACCAAGCCGGTGACGCGCGAAACCAGGGTCAGCAGGGAAACAACAGAGGCAGATTTGAATAAACTCACGGGAGAAAGTGTAGCTTTATCGAGCGCGGTTAGACGGGTGGCGAGTTATGCAAACTGTCAATGCTAGAATTGAAGGCTTTTCTGACATCATCCACAGACTCTAGGAAAATTATTATGGCATCTACCAAACCAAAGAAAAAAAACCCGCGCCTCGCGTCGGGCCGTAAGCGCGTCCGTCAGGACGTCAAAATCAACGCTGCGAACACTTCACTCCGTTCCAAATACCGCACTGCGGTAAAGAACGTGGAAAAAGCTGTTCTTGCTGGTGACAAAGTAAAAGCCACTGAATTGTTTGCAAAAATGCAAGCTGTGGTTGATACCGTTGCTGACAAAGGCATCTTCCACAAAAACAAGGCAGCTCGTGATAAGAGCCGCCTGTCGACCAAGGTGAAAGCCTTGGCCGCCGTCGCTGCCTGATTTCAGGCAAATCGCACGCTGACTTAATTCGTTAGGTTAGCGCCGTTTGTAGCGGGTGCGCTGTCAGAAAAGCTAAAAAGCCGTCGCAAGACGGCTTTTTTTGTGGGCGCTAAACACTATGCTTGACCTAAAAATCAGAAATACCTTTGGTCCCGGCCACTTCAGGCATTGGCGCACTTGATCCAAGTACCCGAAAGCGAGCCAATGATTGGTAGTGCCTGCAAAGATTGGACCAAAGTTCGATTCTCCTCAACGCAGACCAAAACGCAGACGGATCAGCCGCTCTATCAAACAACGTCAGGTGATCATGCAGTGCATCTTCAGGATCGCTTCGATGATGTACGCTGCAGGGGTGCTAAGGTTGCCGATTGGATTTTTACGCCATTCAAACCCTACGACCCAAAGCCCTAGACAGGGTAGAAGGGCTTGCATAACCTGTCCGCGCAGCAATTTGTTTCAGCCCAATACCGGTCTCCACCAGTTGCCGTGCAATCGCCAATCGCAAATTTTCTAAATATTTTCCAGGTGACACCTGCATCACGTCTTTAAAGTAATTCGCAAATGATGTCCGCGACATGCCTGCCAAGTTAGCCAAAATTTCCAAGGTCCAGGGGTGAGCAGGTTTGGTGTGCATAGCCACCAAACTTCTGGCAATTCGCGGATCTGACAATGCAAAAAATAGCCCTGATGCTTGTTGTGGTCGAGATGTCAGGTGCCGCATCAAACTGATCAGCAAGATATCGCCTGCCCGGTTGATAAAAAGCGGTTGACCACAACGACTGGCCTGCATTTCATTGGAAATCAGCGTCATGACTTGCACAAGCGAGGGATCAGCGTTAATCATGCTAATTGAGATTGGCTGAGATAACTCAGATAAAAAGCTGGGTCCCATAGGACCATCAAAAACAACGTCAAAACTCATGAAGCATTGCTGACCTGCCCCAAGGATATTTTGAAGCGAGTAAGCCGCAGGGCAAACCAATAAAGACAACGCGTCCAAGTGCGTACCCGAAAAGCGATCCGATGGAAGTTCAGATATTCCACTCTTGATGATGTGTAGAGAAAAACCGTTTGCCTTTGAGCTTAGGGTAACTTTTGGACTGAGTCCTTCAAGCAGGGCGGTGAGTCGATCTATGCGAGGAGCATCCATTTGTACGAATTGCAAATTTAAATGTACGTATTGTTGCATTAAGAACAACATAATACAAAATGTTGAATGTGCTTATTTTGAGTCACCTGATTCGCAGCTGTCTTGTTGGTCCTGTGGCTAACCGCCTTACAAGGGTTAGAGCGCGGTGCTTTGATTTTGTTTGCATGTTTGCCACCCAGCAGTTTTCAATTTCATGCTGGCTGTCAAATTTCAGGTGGGGCCCAACAAATTGGCGTCCATAGTCATCGTCGGACATTTGTTGAGCCGGCGTTTTTGCCGCTCGGTATTAGCTTGGCATTCACTTAGATTTCTTCAAAACGCAAAAAGGTATCAGTCATGATCAAGTTTTATTTTCATCCTTCGCCCAACCCCTTGAAGGTCGCGTTGTATCTAGAAGAGACCGGTGAGCCCTACGAGCTCATTCCAGTGGACACGCGCAAAGGCGAACAGCACTCTGATGCTTTCAAGGCCATCAACCCCAACGCCAAGACGCCGGCCATGCTGGACGATGACGTTCGAGTTTTTGATAGCAACGCCATGTTGCTTTATTTGGCTGAAAAGATTGGTAAGTTTGTTCCAGCTGACACGCCCAAAAACAAAGCCGAGATGTACTCATGGCTGATGCTTGTGGCCACGGGTATTGGTCCTTACTGCGGCCAAGCGGTGCACTTCAAACACTTTGCACCCAAGCCCAATGACTATGCGGTGAATCGCTATGACTTTGAAGCATGGCGGCACTGGCACCTTATCAACGACCATTTGGCCAATCAGCCTTACATGATGGGCAATGAGTACACCATCGTGGACATGTCGGTTTGGGGCTGGGCTCGTGTTGCGCCCTTTGTTTTGGGTGCAGATGCTTGGGAAAAACTCCCGCATGTCAAACGCTTGCTTGATGAAATCAACGCACGTCCAGCAGCTCAACGCGCGGAAGCCTTGAAGACGAAGTTCACTTTCAAAACCGAAATGGATGAGGACGCACGAAAAAAACTTTTTCCATCCAACGAGCGTCTTAAAACCGCTGGGGTATGACGCATGATTGACTTTTATTACTGGACCACGCCGAACGGTCACAAGGTCACGATGTTCTTGGAAGAGTCAGGCCTTGACTACAACATCAAACCCATCAACATCAGCAAGGGTGAACAATTTGCCCCTGATTTTTTGAAGATTGCCCCCAACAATCGCATCCCGGCCATCGTTGACCACTCGCCACTGGGTGGCGGTGAACCCATTACGATTTTTGAGTCAGGTGCCATTCTTTTGTACTTGGCAGACAAGATGCAAAAATTTATTCCACAAAATTTGCGTGGACGAAATGAATGCCTGCAGTGGTTGTTCTGGCAAATGGGGGGCTTAGGCCCCATGGCTGGTCAAAACCACCATTTTGTGCAGTACGCGCCCGAGCAGTTGCCTTACGCCATCGATCGGTACGTCAAAGAGACTTCGCGCTTGTATGGCGTCTTGAATAAGCATCTGTCAGATGGCCGTGAGTACATTTGCGGTGACTACTCGATTGCCGACATGGCCGCCTATCCTTGGGTCGTACCCCATGAACGCCAGCGCCAGGACATGAGTCAGTTTCCCTCTCTGGCGTCATGGTTTGAACGAATTAAAAACCGTCCAGCAACACAGCAGGCCTATGACATCGCCAAGTCCATCAATACAGCGCCCACCGTGGACCAGAACGCCAAGTCTATTTTGTTTGGCCAAGATGCCAAGTCCGTTATTTGATTCTCACTAAGGAAAATTCCATGAAAATAAAAGCGGTTGTTTTTGATGCTTACGGCACATTGTTTGACGTTTACTCCATCCAAGTTCTGGCTGATAAGCTCTATCCTGGACATGGGGCCGATATTGCGGTGAAGTGGCGCGACAAGCAAATTGAATACACAAGGTTGATTACGCAGTCCGATCCGCACAATGCAACAGGTAGCCAATACTTCCGCCCGTTTTGGGAGTTAACGCGCTTGTCGTTGGAGTACACACTAGACCGACTCAAACTGGAACGTGAATCTGGGCAGGTTGAAAAACTGATGCAGCAATACGCGCACCTCACGCCCTTTACAGAAAATTTGGCTGTGCTTCAAAAGATCAAAGACATGGGCCTCACGACAGCCATCCTCTCCAATGGGAGTGTGGATATGCTCACCTCAGCAGTCAAGAGCGCGGGGATGGAGGATGTTTTAGACCATCTCATCTCGGTCGATCCGATTCGCCTGTTTAAGACCTCTCCCGAAAGTTACGGGTTGGTCCAACAAGTCATTCCGGTCAACAAAGATGAAGTACTGTTTGTATCCAGCAATGCATGGGATGCATTGGGTGCCACCTGGTTTGGCTTTACAACGCATTGGGTCAATCGACAAGGTTTGCCGTTTGAGGCATTGACACCTCGCCCCCATTTTTCTGGCGCTGACCTCAAATCAGTTTTGGCTTCCCTCAGTTAGGTTTGTGAAGTAGATGCGTTTTTTTACCAACAACGCATCTGTAAAGTTGATAACTATTTTTTAAAATATAAAAAGGAATCGAACCATGCCAAAGGCTTATCTAATCAGTACTTACCAAGAAGTCAACAATCAAGATGCGCTCGCGGCTTATGCCAAGCTTGCTGCGCCTGCGCTTATTGCTGCAGGTGGTACATTTTTAGCGCGGGGAATGCCATCGGCCGTAAAAGAGTCTGGCAAGTTACAACGTACAGTATTGATTGAGTTTGAGAGCTTGCAAGCTGCACTCTATGCCTATGAAAGTGAAGCCTATCAATTAGCGATGAAAGAACTGGCGGGTAACGCGGTTGTCCGTGATATTCGTATTGTCGAAGGTACTTAGGGTCTTTTTAAGAAATTGCTGAATCACGAACTGACGACCCTCATACCCTCTTCGTCCATTTCAACTCACACACGGGTAAACACAAGGGTAGACCGCCATCGGTGGCCTAACATGGTGCTCCCTGCAAAACTGATGCTACCTGTTTGGTTCAAAAAATTAGAATGAAGTCGTGAATGTATCTGCCCTTATTTTCAACGATTGTTGAATAAGATAAAAAACATCCACGAACAACAACCGAAGGCTTCTTATGAACGCAACCTTGTCCGCCGCCATACAAGGGGTAGCAAATTTAGCCGAAGCAAAGAGCACGTCGCTCGGTCAGCGCATGCCATCGATATTTGTGGGGCACGGTAGCCCCATGAACGCTGTTGCAAGTAATGAATTCACGCGTCGGCTGAAAAAATGGGGTGACGACATTGGCCGCCCGACCGCGATTCTGGTGATTTCGGCCCATTGGCTGACTCAGAACGAAATCAAGGTGGCGGTTCAGGCGCATCCGAAAACGATTCATGACTTTGGCGGCTTCCCGCAAAGTCTGTTTGATATGCAATACCCAGCCCCCGGCGCGCCTGCGATCGCCCAGCTTGCAACCTGTGCCCTGACGGCTCAAGGGGCCAAACCTTCGCAGGACTGGGGGCTTGACCATGGCGCCTGGACGGTTTTGCATCACATGTATCCCAAGGCGGACATCCCCGTGTTTCAGGTGTCTATCGACTACGCAAAAGGCGGCGATTACCACTTGGCCGTGGGCAAGGCACTTTCTGCACTGCGGGACAAAGGTGTGTTGATCCTTGCAAGTGGCAATGTCGTGCACAACCTGGGCGGCCTTGACACGGGGTCGCCTGATGGCTTGGTGGCGTCAAGACCTTGGGCGCAGTCTTTCGACCATGCGGTCAAAAACGCACTGGTTTCAAATAACACCAAGGGTTTGGCGAACTACCTCACCTTGGGCGCTGGTGCGCGCATGGCTGTCCCCTCCCCTGACCACTATTGGCCTCTGCTGTATGCGCTGGGAGCGGCCCGAGATGGCGAAAGCGCCACATTTGTATATGAGGGTTTCCAGTTGGGAACCCTCAGCATGCGTTGCGTGCAGTGGGGTTAAATCAAACCAGTTGTAGCAAGGCCTGCGTACCCATAAGAACACCGACCAAGCCCATCAAAGCGCTGGAAAAGTAAGGCATCTTGCGCGCTAGATCGGCAAAGCGGCCCTTGCCCAGTCGTTTGTCAACATGGTGCGCGCCCCAAGCAGCAATGACACCTACGCTCACCAGTGAGATGGCCAAGCCCAAACTAAAGCTGGCCACCATCACCGCGCCTAGGGAATATTGCTTCAAGTGCAGGCAGATCATCATGATCGTCACCGAGGCGGGGCAAGGAACCAGTCCACCCGTCAGTCCAAACAGGGCTATTTGCCCAGTGGTGACCTTTTGCCCAATAAATCGGCGCCTAATATCCTCGGCATGCGCGCGCTCGTGGGCATCCCGATACGTCCCATCGTCACCGAGCAAGTCATCACCCGCGTCATGGGGGTGATGATGTTCGTGATGATCATGCCCATGAGAATGACCATGATCGCCATGCCCTGGATTGACGTTGTCGCCATGTGGCGCTTGGAGATGCGCCCGGTAGGCGGCTTCGTCAGCGCGCGTACGCAGAAACATCCAGATTGAAACCCCAATCACCACCAAAGCCGACAGCAGCATGAAGTAAGGCTCGGCCTGCTCAGCGATTAGCTCATTGCCAAACTTCAAGGCCGCAGCGGCCAGTGCCCAAACGATGAGCGAATGCGAGAGCGCAGCGCACAGGCCCAGCAAGGCGGCTTGGGCCATAGTCCCCTTAACAGCGATGATGAAGGAAGCCATCATGGTCTTGGAATGCCCGGGCTCCAAGCCGTGCAAGGCACCTAGCAAAATGGCCGTGGGTATGAAGACCCACAGATTGGTGGCACCTTGCTGAATAAGTTCTGCAATGGGGAGCATATGTGGTGCTAAGGGTCAGGGCGCCGGGGCCACTGGGGCACCAATAGACATTTGCAGATCATTGTCTTTGGCAAAGTTCATACAAAAGTCCCAGGCGAGCACGTTGTCTTCACGCAGATCAGGATGAACGATGACGCAACGGACATCATTAATAGCAGTGGGAATGCACCAAGGGGAGTAGCCCAAATGACTACCCGGCTGTGGCCCACCTGGGCGGAATTGGCTCATGACGCCTGCGAGCCGCTCGGCCCAGTCACTGGGCCTGAAGGCGCGTCCGGCACGGGTGGTGCCCAAAATATAAACTTCTTTGGAACTGTTGGAAACCATCGGATAGAGGTCAATCTGTAGTCGCCGGCAGGATGTTGCAGCGCAACAAGATTTTACGTCAAGTTTTAAGTCTTATATAAGACTTGCATCAAATAGTCCCTTCAACTGGCCAACTTTTAATGGTCACAAAAGGGTCGCCGTGTTGCGCCTAAAATCATCGATCAATGGCCCGACTGACGTTGGGCCGATCTACTTTAAGTTGACCACCATGAACAACGCATTGCCCGAGACTGCACAGACCGCCTCCAATTTCATTGAAGCGGCCTCGCCCCATGTGATGAACACCTATGGCCGCGTGCCGATTGCCTTGTCCCATGGCCAGGGTTGCCGCGTTTGGGACATCAATGGCAAGTCCTATTTGGACGCTTTGGGGGGCATTGCAGTCAACACCCTGGGCCACAACCACCCCAAATTGGTGCCGGCGTTGCAAGACCAGATTGCCAAGATCATCCACAGCTGCAACTATTACCATGTGCCCAACCAGGAGGTTTTGGCCAAAAAACTGGTTGAGCTATCGGGCATGACCAACGTCTTTTTCTGCTCGACCGGCCTGGAAGCTAATGAAGCCGCTTTGAAGCTGGCCCGCAAATTTGGCCATGACAAGGGCATTGAGAAGCCCGAGATTGTGGTTTATGACAAGGCCTTTCACGGCCGCTCAATTGCTACGTTGAGCGCCACAGGCAACCCCAAAATTCAGGCTGGTTTTGGCCCACTGGTAGAGGGATTTATCCGTGTACCTCTCAACAACATTGAAAAACTCAAAGCAGCCACCGAAGGCAACCCCAATGTGGTGGCAGTGTTTGTAGAAGCTATTCAGGGTGAAGGCGGCGTTAACCCAGTGCACATGGACTACCTGAAAGAACTTCGCCAACTGTGCGATGAGCGCGACTGGCTGCTGATGATTGACGAAGTGCAGTGCGGCATGGGGCGCACCGGCAAGTGGTTTGCCCACCAGTGGGCCGACATAGTACCGGACGTGATGCCGCTGGCCAAGGGCTTAGGCTCGGGTGTGCCGATTGGCGCGGTGGTGGCAGGCCCCAAGGCGGCGCATATTTTCCAACCCGGAAACCACGGCACCACCTTTGGCGGCAACCCACTGGCCATGCGCGCCGGGGTGGAGACGATTCGTATCATGGAAGAAGACGGCTTACTGGAAAACGCCGCCACCGTGGGCAAGCACTTGGCAGCAGGCCTGAATGCGGCTTTGGCTAATGAGCTGGCCAGCGGTCAGGTTAAAGAAATTCGCGGCATGGGCTTGATGGTGGGCATTGAACTGGCCCAGCCCTGCTCGGCCCTGACCGGACAGTGCGCTGAAAACGGCCTGTTGATCAGCGTCACCGCTGACACCGTGATTCGCTTAGTGCCCTCGCTCATCATGACGGCGACTGAGGCCGACGAAGTGGTGAGCATTTTGTGCCCGCTGATTAAAAAACTATTGCTTGCTGCGGCGTAAAGCCTGCTGCCTGGAGCCTGCCATGAAACATTACCTGCAATTCAGTGACCTGACTTCCCTTGAGTACGCTTATCTTTTTGAGCGTGCTGCGCTGATCAAGAAGAAATTCAAAGCTTACGAAAAACACCATTCCCTGGCAGACCGCACGATGGCGATGATTTTTGAGAAAGCATCCACCCGTACGCGGGTGAGTTTTGAGGCGGGCATGTACCAATTGGGCGGCAGCGTGGTGCACCTGACCACGGGGGATAGCCAGTTGGGCCGGGCTGAGCCGATTGAAGACAGCGCCAAAGTCATCAGCCGCATGGTCGATTTGGTGATGATTCGCACCTACGAGCAAACCAAGATCGAGCGTTTTGCCGAGCACTCCCGCGTGCCGGTGATCAACGGCCTGACCAACGAGTTTCACCCCTGCCAGATTTTGGCGGACATCTTTACCTACATTGAGCACCGTGGCTCTATTGCAGGCAAAACCGTAGCCTGGGTGGGCGACGGCAACAACATGGCCAACACCTGGTTGCAAGCCAGCGAGATTTTGGGCTTCAAAGTGCATGTGAGTACACCGGGCGGCTACGAGGTGGACCAGTCCATTGCCGGGCTGCGCTCAAGCGACACCTACCAGGTCTTTGCTGATCCGATGGAAGCCTGCGCCGGGGCTGACTTGGTCACCACCGATGTCTGGACCAGCATGGGCTTTGAAGCCGAAAACGAAGCGCGCAAAGTGGCTTTTGCCGACTGGTGTGTGGACTCGGAGATGATGCGCGTCGCCAAGCCTGATGCTTTGTTTATGCATTGCCTGCCCGCCCACCGCGGCGAAGAGGTTGAAGCCGACGTGATCGACGGGCCTCAGTCGGTGGTGTGGGATGAAGCCGAGAACCGACTTCATGCGCAAAAAGCCCTGATGGAATTTTTGCTGCTCGGGCAACTCTGAGCGTCTAACTACTTTAAGCTTGAAGTATTTTTTTACAGTGTTGGTAATTACCGACACCGCAGACATTTTGGCGGTGATACCTTCACCGTCTTATGAAAAAAATCTGGGACATTTCTCCCCCTGTTGACGCCCAAGCGGCTGTCTTCCCGGGTGACACGGCGTATTCGCAGCAGCTGCATTTCACGCTGAGCGCTGACTGCCCGGTCAACGTCAACGCCATCACGATGTCGCCACACACCGGCGCCCACGCCGATGCGCCCATGCACTACGCAGCAGGAGGCGCGGCAGTGGGCACGCTGGACTTGGCACCTTTTCTGGGCCCGTGCCGCGTGATTCATTGCCTGAACACAGGCCCTTTGGTTGAGCCCCACCACCTCGCCCACGCCCTCGACAATTTGCCGCCCCGCGTGTTGATTCGTACGGCACCGCGCGCCAGCCAGGAATGGGCATCATTTACCGCTCTAGCCCCCGAAAGCGTTGCTACGCTAGCTATTAAAAATGTAGTGCTTATCGGCATCGATACCCCCAGCGTAGACCCCTCAAACAGCCAAACCCTGCCCGCCCACCAGCAACTCCACCGCCTAAACCTGCGGGTGCTGGAAAACCTGGTGCTAGACGACGTGCCCGAGGGCGATTACGAACTCATCGCCCTGCCCCTCAAACTGACCCAAGCCGACGCCTCGCCGGTCCGCGCCATCCTGAGAGAATTATGAAAACACTAGCAACCTGCCAAACCCTTGACGCGCAAGACCCCTTGCGCCCCTTGCGTGACCTGTTCACCCTGCCGGGAGGCGTCATTTATCTGGACGGCAACTCGCTGGGCGTACTGCCCAAAACCACTGCGGCACGCGTGGCCGAAGTCGTCACCCAAGAATGGGGGCAAGGCCTGATTCGCTCTTGGAACAGCGCAGGCTGGTTTGACATGCCCCAGCGCATGGGCGACAAAATTGCCGCGCTTATTGGCGCTGACGCCGGTGAAGTGGTGGCTACTGATAGCACGTCGATCAACCTTTTCAAAGTACTAAGTGCGGCCCTGACGATAGCGCAGCAAGACGCCCCCCAGCGCAAAACCATCGTCAGCGAGCGCAGCAACTTCCCCACCGACCTCTACATTGCCCAGGCCCTGTGCGCCGAGCGTGGCTTCAAACTGCAACTTGTTGAACCCGAAGACATTGCGGCCAGCCTGACCATTGACGTGGCTGTGCTCATGCTCACCCACGTCAACTACCGCACCGGCGCCATGCACGACATGTCGTCTATCACCAATTTGGCACACGCAGCAGGTGCGTTGACCGTATGGGATTTGGCGCACAGCGCCGGGGCCGTACCGGTGGTCTTGAAGGCTGATGGGGCCGATTTTGCGGTTGGCTGCGGCTACAAATACCTCAACGGCGGCCCCGGCGCGCCGGCTTTTGTGTGGGTCAACCCAAAACACGCCGAGCGCTTTTGGCAGCCGTTAGCCGGCTGGTGGGGCCACGCAGCGCCTTTTGAATTTACGCCCGACTACCGCCCGGCCCCTGGAATCAACCGCTACTTGTGCGGCACACAACCTATTTTGAGCATGGCCGCACTGGAGTGCGGGCTGGAAACCTTTTCCGCTGCCCAAGCCTTGGGCGGCATGGCCGCACTGCGCCAAAAATCATTGGCGCTCACCGATCTGTTCATTGAACTAGTCGAACAGCGCTGCGCCGGGTATGGTTTGGGTTTGGCCACGCCACGCGAACACTCGCAACGCGGCTCGCAGGTCTGTCTAACCCGCCAAACAGGCGCTTTTGCCATCGTGCAAGCTCTCATCGCACGGGGCGTAATTGGTGACTTCAGGGCCGGAGACGGCAAGACCCACCCCGACATCCTGCGCTTTGGCTTTACGCCTTTGTACATTGGCTTTGAGGACGTTTGGCACGCGGTGGAGCATTTGAAACAAGTGCTCGAAACCGGCGAATGGCAAGCCCCTGAGTTCAACCAAAAACACACGGTGACCTGATCATGGCCTGCCCCCACAACCATTCTGAGTCCATCGTGAGCGATGAAAAAGCCCAGCTCGACTTCAGTGAATCGATGAGCTATGGCGACTATTTGCACCTCGACGAAATTCTGAGCGCCCAGAAACCGCGCTCGCCCGACCACAACGAAATGTTGTTCATCGTCCAGCACCAAACCAGCGAACTCTGGATGAAACTCATGCTGCACGAGCTGAGCGCCGCCATCCAGTGCGTGGCTCAAGATGACCTGGGCAGCGCCTTCAAAATGCTGGCCAGGGTCAGCAAAATCATGGAGCAATTGGTCCACGCCTGGGACGTACTAGCCACCATGACGCCGCCCGAGTACAGCGCCATTCGGCCCTTCTTGGCCAGCTCCAGCGGCTTTCAAAGTTACCAATACCGCTGCATTGAATTCGCACTGGGCAACAAGAACGCGGCCATGCTCAAGCCCCACAGCCACCGCCCCGACCTGCTCGCCCAGGTGCAAGCCGCCTTTGAAGCGCCGTCCCTGTACGACGAAGCGCTGCGCTTGCTGTCTCGGCGCGGCATTGAGGTTCCGAATAGCCACACCCAGCGCGACTGGACCCAAGCCTACGTGGCCAGCGACGGGGTGGAAGAAGCCTGGCTCCAGGTCTACCGCAACCCTAAAGCACATTGGGATTTGTACCAACTCGGCGAAGAACTCACCGATTTGGAAGACGCTTTCAGGCTGTGGCGCTTCA
>CANBUY010000076.1 GCA_947372745.1 Comamonadaceae bacterium
CGCTTGCCACCGCTGCGGGCTATGCGGTATCGGCCGTTGGCGCCTCACGACTGGGAACTGCGAAGGCTCGAATAGCGGTGCGAATGGCTTGGCTGTTGCATGCCGTGTTGCTGGCGTGGGGTCTTTGGGGCGATGAGCCCCGCTTTGGATTTGCCCCCGCCTTGTCCATGACCGCCTGGCTGGTGGCGGGCGTTTATGCCATTGAGAGCCACTTGTACCCGCTCTTGCAAACGCGCTGGACGCTCTCTGTTTTGGGTTCGGTTGCCGTGTTGCTGGCGGCACTTTTCCCGGGCCACTTGCTCAACGTCAACGTGTCGCCCTGGTTGCCGCTGCATTGGGCGCTGGGCATTGCTTCTTATGGGCTGATCGGCGTAGCGGTTGTCCATGCCTGGCTGATGACCCGCACCGAGGGTCGCATTCGACAAGCCTCGGACACCCACAGCGGCATGCCGCTTTTAACCATGGAGCGCTTGACCTTCCGCTTTGTGGGTGCGGGGTTTCTCTTGCTGACCGCGACCTTGTTGCTTGGGTTTTTATTTGAAAAACAACTTTATGGCCCCAACACCCAACTGAAGTGGGACCATAAAACCGCGTTCTCTGTTTTGTCCTGGTTGGTGTTTGCCACCTTGTTGTTGGGTCGAGCCCGATTTGGCTGGCGCGGCAAACGGGCGGTGCGGGTCTTGTATATTGGCTCCCTGCTGCTGCTGCTGGCCTATGTGGGCTCGCGTTTCGTGCTGGAAGTCGTGCTGGGACGTGCATCATGAAATTTCTCATGATTATTTTGCTGGTGCTGGCGGTGATCTGGCTCTGGCGCACCAAACGGCCCGGTTTACCCCTGTCCAAAAAGACGACACCCACAGCCTCCAACCCACTGACGATGGTGGCTTGCGTGCATTGCTCGGTTCACGTCCCCGCAGGCGATGCCATCCCTGGCAAAAAAGGGCTGTATTGCAGCGACGAACACCGCCGTGCATCGGAGGGATGAATGAGTAGCAGCTTAGGCACCTCACACGCCACACCCTTGTGGATAGACGGTTGGTACCAGTTTTCTGGCCATTGCCCCACCCCCAATTTCGGACCCCGACCCACAGGAACCACCATCAGCCTGATCGTTATCCACTCGATCAGCCTGCCGCCAGGTCAGTTTGGGGGAAATGAGGTTGAGCAGTTATTTACCAACCAGCTGGACTGGAATGCCCACCCGTACTTTAAAAATATTGAGGGACTGAAGGTCTCCTCACATTTTTATATTCGCCGCCAAGGGGAGCTTCAGCAATTTGTTAGTTGCAATAACCGGGCCTGGCACGCCGGCACCTCGAGCTACCTGGGGCGCAGCAACTGCAATGACTTTTCGATTGGCATAGAGCTCGAAGGCCTGGAAGGTGACGGCTTTGAAGCCTGCCAATATGAAACACTGGAAAGTTTGTGTGCGGCACTGCTCCAAAACTACCCAATTGCCCATCTTGCAGGCCATGAGCACATTGCACCCGATCGAAAAAATGACCCTGGAGTTGGGTTTGATTGGCCACTCATGCAAAAATCCCTAGGCTTGCCAAATAGGTACTTTCCAAAAATGTTTGCCCCGTCAAATTAAAAATAAAAATAAATATTTTTAAGTCGGCGCGCAACTCTCTTTGACCTTGAGAACTTGCACAACCAAAAAAGCAAGTCTTGCCCCCAGCCAGCGCCCCGTAAAACATCCTATTTATTGGCGATTTTGTTTGCATTTTCAGTTTTATAAATGCACTCAGGGCTTCCAACAAGGCTTCCTCGAATAGGCGCACCAAACCGGCGCATGGCTTGATAAAACAGGGGAATCAAAAAAATCATGACAAGGCTGCAAACACAGCAGATACACTACCGGTAGTGGCTTGCAATCACTCCAGACCCCATATATAGTGTGTTCTGTTTTTCAATACCACCCCAATTACCGACGACTCAGGCACTGATCGCCAGCCTCCTGAAGTCAATTCACAACAGCTACAGACGAGATAAATTATGCAGACTGCAACCCATATTCTTTCCGATGCGACGGTCGGCGTGCTTTCCCAGCAAAGCGCCGACACAACCCTCAATTCGGGCAACCCTTCTCTTGATCACTACCAAATCATTCGCCGTAACGGCGCGGTAGTGCCCTTTGAGCCCAGCAAAATTGCCATCGCCATGATGAAGGCCTTTCTGGCGGTTCATGGCACGCAAGGCGCGGCCTCTGCAAGTGTTCGTGAAATGGTTGACGGCCTGACGCAAATCGTAGTTCGTGCGCTGACCCGTTCGCGCCCAGGCGGCGGCACTTTTCATATTGAAGACGTGCAAGATCAGGTAGAACTGAGCCTGATGCGCGGCAGCCACCACGAAGCGGCGCGGGCTTATGTGCTTTACCGTGAAAAACGGACGCAAGAACGCGCCCAAAAGCTTATTCAAGAGGCGCCCAAAACACCCCAACTGCATGCGCTGGACAACGGTGTACGCATTGTTCTTGATCTCGACCGCCTGAATGGTCTGATCAAATCAGCTTGCGCAGGACTGGGGGCCGACGTCAAGCCTGAACCCATCATGGCGGAGACCATGCGTAACCTGTACGACGGCGTCCCCATGGATGAAGTCTACAAAGCCTCGGTACTGGCCGCGCGCACACTGATTGAAAAAGACCCTGACTACACCTACGCTACCGCACGCCTTTTGTTCCACACGATTGCCAAGGAAGTTTTGGGCCGTGATGTCGTGCAAGCCGAGATGGCGCAGAGCTATATCGACTACTTCCCTCAATTTATCCAAAAAGGGGTCGATAACGAATTGCTCGATCCCAAGTTGCTGACGTTTGACTTGGCCCGACTCGGCGCGGCGCTTAAAGCGGACCGTGATTTGCAGTTTGATTACTTGGGCCTGCAAACCCTGTATGACCGTTACTTCTTGCACGTTGGCAAATCACGCATTGAGCTGCCTCAAGCGTTCTTCATGCGCGTCGCCATGGGCTTGACGCTCAACGAAATTGACCGCGAAGCTCGGGCCATTGAGTTCTATGAAGTCTTGTCTTCATTTGACTTCATGTCCAGCACGCCCACCTTATTCAACAGTGGCACGCTGCGCTCGCAACTCTCGAGCTGCTACCTCACCACGGTGCCTGATGATCTGGACGGCATTTACGAATCCATCAAAGAAAACGCTCTGCTCTCCAAGTTCGCTGGTGGACTGGGCAACGACTGGACGCGCGTGCGGGCCATGGGTGCGCACATCAAGGGCACCAACGGAGAATCACAAGGCGTTGTGCCCTTTTTGAAGGTCGTGAACGACACCGCTGTGGCGGTAAATCAAGGCGGCAAACGCAAGGGGGCTGTCTGCACCTACTTGGAAACCTGGCACTTGGACATTGAGGAATTCCTGGAGCTCCGTAAAAACACGGGTGACGACCGCCGCCGCACCCACGACATGAACACCGCCAACTGGATTCCAGACCTGTTCATGCGCCGTGTGATGGAAAAAGGCCAGTGGACTCTCTTTTCGCCCAACAATGTCCCTGACTTGCATGACAAGTTTGGCATGGACTTCGAGAAAGCCTACGTGGCCTACGAAGCCAAAGCGGCGCGCGGCGAAATCAAGCCTTCCCGTACACTGCCTGCCGCCGACCTGTGGCGCAAGATGCTGACCATGCTTTTTGAAACCGGCCATCCTTGGATCACATTCAAAGACGCCTGCAATGTTCGTTCACCTCAACAACACGTTGGCGTGGTGCACTCCAGCAACCTGTGTACCGAGATCACGCTGAACACCAGCGACACGGAAACCGCCGTTTGCAACTTGGGCTCCGTGAACCTGTTGCAACACTTGAAAAATGGTGTGCTTGATCACGACAAGTTGAAAAAGACGATCACCACGGCCATGCGAATGCTGGATAACGTGATTGACATCAATTACTACGCCGTTAAGAAAGCGCGTGAATCCAATATGCGTCACCGTCCGGTGGGCTTGGGCATGATGGCGTTTCAAGACAGTTTGTATGAGTTGCGTATCCCCTACGCCAGCGACGCCGCCGTTGAGTTTGCAGACAAGTCGATGGAAGCCATTTGCTATTACGCCTATTGGGCTTCGACCGAATTGGCCCGTGAACGTGGCCAATACGCCACCTACAAAGGCTCTCTCTGGGACCAAGGCATTTTGCCCATCGATACGCTGGACATGCTGGCCCGCGAGCGCGGTGGTTATGTTGAAGTTGACCGCTCTTCCACGATGGACTGGGATGCCCTGCGCAAGAAAATTGCAACGGATGGCATGCGCAATTCCAACTGCACCGCGATCGCACCGACAGCGACCATTTCAAACATCATTGGCGTGGATGCGTCCATTGAGCCTTGCTTCGGCAACCTCTCGGTCAAGTCCAATCTTTCAGGCGAGTTCACCATCATCAACAACTACCTGGTTCAAGACCTGAAACGTCTGGGACTTTGGGATGATGTGATGGTGATGGATCTCAAACACTTCGATGGTTCCTTGAACCCCATTGACCGGGTACCGGCTGACATCAAAGCTTTATACGCCACCGCCTTTGAAGTAGAAACTCGCTGGCTGGTTGAAGCGGCATCGCGTCGCCAAAAGTGGATTGACCAGGCGCAGTCGTTGAATATTTACATGGCCGGCGCTTCAGGTAAAAAACTGGATGACACCTACAAACTAGCCTGGATCCGCGGCCTGAAGACCACCTACTATTTGCGCACCATGTCAGCCACTCATGTCGAGAAATCAACGGTTGCTGCTGGTCGTATGAACGCAGTTTCTTCAGGGAGCGAAAGTGCAAGTTCCGGCATGAGTGCTCTGGATGCCGCTGCCGCTGCCGCCAAGTTGCAAATGGCCAGTGGACCCGCCACGGACATCAAATTTTGTGGCGTGGATGACCCAACCTGTGAGTCGTGTCAGTAATTTAAACAGCAGCATCGAAGTGGTCCTATTTCGATGCTGCAGAACAACACTTATTCAAACAAAACAACAGCAATTTCAATGAAAACTTTTCATTTTGTTTTGCTGCTCTCATAATTCGCTGATTGGAAATATTTATGCTGTCCTGGGACGAAGAAGTCAAAACCAATTCACCTCTGCAAAATGCTGGCAGTCTATCAACTGGACTCGCTACTGAATTGCCGCCTGCCCTCAATGACGGCTTGAAAAAGTCAGTCTCCGCAGCAGTGGAAAAATCATTCGAGATGGCTGCCACACGGCTACCTCGCCGCGTGAATGCCGATGACAAACGAATCATCAACGGCAAAACTGACGTCAACCAACTCGTTCCCTTTAAGTACAAGTGGGCATGGGAAAAATACCTGTCTAGTTGCGCCAACCATTGGATGCCCCAAGAAGTCAACATGTCTCGCGACATTGCACTTTGGAAAGACCCAAATGGTTTGACCGATGATGAACGTCGCATCATCAAGCGCAACCTTGGCTTTTTTGTAACGGCAGACTCGCTGGCCGCCAACAATATTGTGCTCGGAACCTACCGCCACATCACGGCGCCCGAGTGCCGCCAGTTCCTGTTGCGCCAAGCCTTTGAAGAGGCTATTCACACCCATGCCTACCAATACATTGTGGAGTCACTGGGCTTGGATGAAAGCGAAATTTTTAACGCTTACAACGAAGTCCAGTCCATCCGCGATAAAGACGAGTTTTTGATCCCCTTCATCGAAGCCATCATGAACCCGGAATTCAAAACCGGAACCCATGAAACTGATCAAACCTTGCTGAAGTCTTTGATTGTGTTTGCCTGCCTGATGGAAGGGCTGTTCTTCTACGTGGGCTTCACGCAAATTCTGGCTCTGGGCCGTCAAAACAAAATGACCGGTGCGGCGGAGCAATACCAGTACATCTTGCGCGATGAGTCCATGCACTGCAACTTTGGCATTGACCTGATCAACCAACTTAAACTTGAAAACCCTCAGCTCTGGACCTCCGAGTTCAAGGCCGAGATCAAGGCGCTGTTTGAGAAAGCTGTCGAGCTGGAATATAAATACGCCGAAGACACCATGCCTCGCGGCGTGCTGGGTATGAATGCCTCCATGTTCAAGGGCTATTTGCGCTATATCGCTAATCGCCGTGCCACACAAATCGGTTTGGAAACACTCTTCCCGAATGAAGAAAATCCATTCCCTTGGATGAGCGAAATGATTGACCTCAAGAAAGAGCGTAACTTCTTTGAAACACGCGTGATTGAATACCAATCCGGTGGCGCTTTGTCTTGGGATTAAGTGTTTAATCAATGCAATTTAGAATTTCACCCATTGCCTCTGATCAACTGCGATCAATAGACAGTGGGTGCACCCGTGTTCATGATGCTGGGCTCTTGCCCAACACCATGAATCGCTTCAAGCACTCCAACTCGCATGAAGTGCTCTTTGTAATTAGATCAAGGAGAAAATAATGGCAACTGCAAAAAAATCGGCCGCAAAAAAGGCCGTGACCGTGAAAAAAGCTGCACCAGCACCCAAAGTAATCGCTAAAGCCGCGCCAGCCAAAAAAGCTGTCGTCGCTAAAAAAGCGGCTGCAAAACCTGCGGCACCCGCCAAAAAAGCCGCTCCAGCACCAAAGCCTGCTGCGAAAAAGGCTGCACCAGCGCCTAAAGCTGCAGCAAAGAAAGCGCCAGCCAAAAAAGCTGTCGTAGCAGCCAAACCGGTGGCTAAAAAAGTAGCTGCAAAAGCTGCTGCACCCGCCAAAAAAGCGGCTCCTGCAGCTAAAAAAGCACCTGCGAAGAAAGCCGTCGTGGCAGCTAAACCAGCGGCTAAAAAAGCACCTGTAAAAGCTGCCGCACCCGCTAAAAAAGCCGCACCTGCAGCTAAAAAAGCACCCGCAAAGAAAGCGGTCGTAGCAGTTAAACCAGCGGCTAAAAAAGCACCTGCAAAAAAGGCGACTACCGCTAAACCAGCAGCCAAGCCAGCGGCTAAAAAAGCAGCCAAGGCACCTGCGTCAAAACCAGCAGCCGCAGCTTCCGCTGCACAAACGACGCTGAATCCACAAGCCGCTTGGCCATTTCCCACAGGCAAAAAGCCCTGAGCGAGTCATTAGGTCAAAAAAACCCGATGTTTTCACATCGGGTTTTTTTTGTCTCTACGATCCTTGATCCCAACCAAGCTTAGCTTCAAGGATAAAAAACGAGCAAACGATAACCCGCCACACGATCAGTTAATTCGCCCGTCTTGATCGCAAAAGAAAACAAAAGTGGAAGCTCGGAGGCTGCAAGTAAGGTACGTGACTGCACATTCAACTCGTCGACACGGAAAACCCGTCTCAAGAGGGGTTGATCCAGAGAGTTAATCAAGGTCAGCTCAACTGAAGGAAGCTGAAGATCTGCAGAGGAAGAATTTTTTAGAACCAAAGTCAACTGGTAAATATCAGGACTAATTTTTGAAAAAGTCGAACTGTCAATCACGATGGATTGGATATGTTTGAGGGTCTCAAGCCTGCAGTTGAAAGGGGCACAAAGTGCTACTAACCAAGGTTTTGCAAGGGGTTCTTTTGAGGCAATTTCGTTTCGCTGAAACAAAATGACTTGTATTGACAAGGCTATCAGCAAAATAGGCGTCAAGAGATAAAGAATATTGGGTATCAATGACTGACGCCATGCAGTTGGCACATTTTGCGCTGGCGCACTGAAGGATTGCTTGAACTGAAGGGCCGCAAACTTGTCGGTATCGGCGCTTTCAGGCCCCAGATCAAACACCGGCGTTGAAGACTCCGGAGGTTGAGGACTTGAAGCTAAGGGCGCTTGCCCCACAAGCGCGTCCTCAGCCTGTACTACCTCACTGGCGATGTTCGCAGCAAGTGGCAGAGGAGGCTCAACATCCTCTGGGAAACTATCTTTTTGCGTCGTGATCGTGGGCTTAAGACTCAAAGCGGCATCGAACACGGTTTGGCACTTGCCACACCGCACCCAGCCTTCAGAGATTAAGAGTTGATCAGGGGAAACTTTGAAAAGAACGCCGCAAGAAGGGCAAGCAGTCACAAGACTCATGGGCACTGCTTGTTCAGGTAGCGTTTACTTACTGGCGTTGCGCCTGGCCGACATCAGTATCCAGCCCTCTTGCTGGTCAGAGACCGTCAATTCGCAATAGGGGGCATAAGCCAACTTGAGTTCTTCGCATTGGCGCTCCAAAATACCGGCCAACACCAAGGCACCGCCAGGTGCCACGCGTGACCACAACAAAGGGGCCAGCACCTTCAAGGGCGTGGCCAGGATATTGGCCAAGACGGTTTGGTAACTTCCAGACACCAGATCGGGGAGGCCCGCTTTCAAATTAACGGCATTGGCCTGCGCATTTTGCACGGTGGACTCAACCGCAGCCTCATCAATATCGACCGCATCAATGTCCAGGGCACCGTGTTTGGCTGCACCTATGGCCAAGATGCCTGAGCCACAACCATAGTCGAGTACGCGCCCCAATGGGTTACCCGACGTGGATGACTGCTGGGCGATCCAACGCAAACACATGCGCGTCGTGGGGTGGGTGCCCGTACCAAATGCCAAACCGGGATCAAGTCGGATCACGATGCTGGCCTGCGCGGGTGGTTCGTGCCAAGTGGGCACAATCCAGAAGGCAGGCGTGATCTCAACTGGCGTGAACTGAGACTGCGTTAATCGAACCCAGTCTTGCTCGGGCACGACCTGAAGGCCCAGGATTTGGCAATCAGCAAAAAAGTCTTGCGCCTTCAATAAGGCCAAGGCTTCATTCGCCATTTCTTCTGTGTGATAAAGCGCCAAAACCCTGGAACGCTGCCATCCATCCTTAGGCGGGGGCATTCCGGGCTCGCCAAACAAAGCCTGTTCAGCATCGGTCTGTGCATCGGCGTCTTCAACGCTGACGCTCAATGCATCGAGGGCATCAAGCGCATCACTCAAGGTCTCGACCCGGTTTTCCGGGCACATCAAACTCAATTCAAACATTTAATTCTTTGAATCAGCGCTTGTGCTGAGCCAACCACTCTTCAAGATAATGAATATTGGTACCACCCGTCATGAACTTGGCATCCACCATCAATTCACGATGCAGGGCAATATTGGTGCTGATGCCTTCAACCACGGTTTCACCCAAGGCGGTACGCATGCGTGCCAAGGCCTGCTCGCGCGTGTCGCCGTGAACGATGATTTTTCCGACCATGGAGTCGTAGTTGGGCGGCACAAAATAATTGGTGTAAATGTGCGAGTCGACCCTGACGCCTGGCCCACCGGGTGCGTGCCACATGGTGACTCGGCCTGGTGATGGCGTGAACTTGAAAGGATCTTCGGCGTTTACACGGCACTCAATGGCGTGCCCACGAATTTGAATCTGGCGTTGCGTAAAGGGCAGTTTTTCGCCTGCCGCCACCATGATCTGAGTTTTGACAATGTCAACGCCCGTGATCATTTCAGTGACGGGATGCTCCACCTGAACACGGGTATTCATTTCGATGAAATAAAACTCGCCGTCTTCAAATAGAAACTCAAAAGTACCTGCGCCTCGGTAACCAATTTTTTTGCAGGCGGCAACACATCGTTCACCCACACGCTCAATCAGCTTGCGAGGAATGCCAGGTGCTGGCGCTTCTTCAAGAATCTTCTGATGCCGACGCTGCATGGAGCAATCTCGTTCACCTAGGTAAACGGCATTTTTATACTTGTCAGCCAAAATCTGAATTTCGATATGGCGAGGGTTTTGGAGAAACTTCTCCATGTACACAGCCGGATTACCAAACGCTGCACCAGCCTCGGCCTTGGTCATGGCCACGGCATTGATCAGCGCGGCTTCCGTGTGCACAACACGCATGCCACGACCACCACCACCGCCAGCGGCCTTGATGATGACAGGGTAACCCACTGACTTGGCCGTGCGTTTGATTTGAACGGGGTCATCAGGGAGTTCGCCCTCAGAACCCGGTACGCACGGCACACCCGCTTTGATCATGGCCTGTTTGGCAGACACCTTGTCGCCCATGATCCGGATGGACTCAGGGGTGGGACCAATAAATTGGAAACCGCTTTTTTCAACACGCTCTGCAAAGTCGGCGTTTTCGCTCAAAAAACCATAGCCAGGGTGAATTGCCTCAGCATCAGTGACCTCAGCGGCAGAAATAATGGCCGGCATGTTCAGGTAACTCAGCGCCGAAGAGGCAGGACCGATACAGACCGACTCTTCAGCCAACTTCACGTATTTGGCATCGCGGTCCGCTTCCGAATAGACCATGACAGCCTTGATACCCAACTCGCGGCAAGCACGCTGAATTCTGAGGGCAATTTCGCCCCGGTTAGCGACTAGGATTTTCTTGAACATAGGCTTTGGCTTCTAGCCTCACTCAATAACAAACAAAGGTTGTCCGTACTCAACGGCCTGGCCGTTTTCGCACAGAATTTGCGTCACAACGCCAGACTTGTCAGCTTCAATTTCGTTGAGGATTTTCATGGCCTCAATAATGCAAACTGTCTCGCCTTGTTTAACCGAGTCGCCAACTTCGACGAACATTTTGGCGCCAGGGGACGCCGAACGGTAAAAGGTACCCACCATGGGAGATTTAACGATGTGCCCCGTTTCGACCGGTGCAGCGGCAGGAGCGACCACTTCAGCCACCGGGGCAGATGCCGCCACGGGCATGGCCATTGCCATCGGTGCCTGAGCAGCATAGTGCTGAACCATGGCAACGCCACCTTTAACAATGCGAATCTTGCCTTCGGCTTCTGTAATTTCCAGCTCCGAAACATTTGACTCGGAAACTAGGTCAATCAGCGTCTTCAGTTTTCTAAGGTCCATGAGGGCTCCAACGAATTTCATGCAACAACAAGACAATTTACCTCAAATATCAGCAAATTGCAGTCATCTTCTTTTAATTAACAAAATGCAAGCGCTTGGCATAGCAGTTACCCAGAGCGGAATTATGCCGCAAACCACTGCGCACCCAAATTAAATCGTGATGGGGATCACTTTAATCCAGCCCAAGCCTGCAAATCTTCCGGCTTTATCTTGCCTATTTTACGGTGTGCCACCTGCCCATCCGCCCCAAAAACCACCGAGAACGGCAAGCCCCCACTCAGGTTACCCAAGGACTTGCTCAACTCAAGCCCGGGCATGCCCGACATACCGACAGGAAAAGCCAGTGGAGAATTCGCCAGAAACCGCTTGACGGGCTCAAGCTGATCAACCGCCAACCCCACAACTTGCCAGCCTTTTTCTGTATTTTCTTTAAAGAAGCTGTTTAATAAAGGAAGTTCCTCGACACACGGGGGGCACCAAGTGGCCCAGAAATTTAGCAAGAGCGGCTTGCCACGCAAGTCTGCCATGTGCAAGGTTTTGCCGTCAGGGGTGGTAAATGTCATTTGCCAAAGGCTGTTGTCAAGCGCTGGCGCACCGTCTTGGACTTGGTATTTACGCCAAGCCAGGCCAACCCCGGCCAGTGCGGCAGCACCGGCCACAGCACCCATGAGCCAATGCCTGCGGGAGGATGAGGCAGGCGCAGCAGGAAGTTCTAAGTTTTTCATGGGGCCTCATCATGCATTAAACGCTGAACGGCTGCGAGATCACCCCGCGGTGCACGCCCTTTGGCATCAGGGCGCATGGCCCCGCGCACGTCGTCATGGTCATAAATCAGCAAGTGCACGCCCACCTCCTCGCGAAGTTCGGGGCAAAAGGCATGGATGCTCAGGGCCTCGACCGAATCCCCGTGAAACCCCGTCACGGTGCGTGGCACGTAGTCCACCTTGTGGTCAATCAGGGCAATTTCGGCTGATTTGCTGTCATCACAAAACAATTGAATATAAATATCAGAGGTTCGGGTGGCATACCCATGCCAAACCGACCCGCCCAGGCAAGGCCGAAACTCGGTCATGCGAACCATCCAGACCAACGCCAAGCGTCGCAGGGCCAATAATTCATCAGGCTGTGTGTCGGCGCAAAAAATCGAGATGTACTCAATCACCGCCTCCTCCATGTCGTCATTGCTGGGGAGCGCGGTTCTGGTCGGCAAGCCCATTTGTTTAATAGCTCGTCTTTTGGCAGCGCCAAAATCAAGCCCTTCCTCGACCACCATCCGGGAAGCGACCGCTGCAATTTCTGATTTCAATTCATCCATGGGAGCGTATTTTGCACGCCAAAGAGCGCGCCTGTGCCCGCCTAAAATAAAGCCATGCATATTCATATTCTCGGTATTTGCGGCACCTTTATGGGCGGCTTGGCGGCACTGGCTAGGGAAGCGGGCCACAAAGTCACAGGGTGCGACGCGGGCGTCTACCCCCCCATGAGCGACCAACTTCGGGCGCTGGGCATTGAGCTCATTGAAGGCTTTGGCGCTGAGCAGCTCGACCTCAAGCCCGATGTGTTTGTCGTGGGTAACGTCGTCAGTCGCCAGCATTTAGCCGATGGCACGCCCAAATTCCCGCTGATGGAAGCGATTCTTGACGCCGGACTGCCCTACACCAGCGGCCCGCAATGGATGGCGGAGTATGTCTTGCAGGGACGCCATGTCATTGCGGTGGCCGGCACCCACGGCAAAACCACCACCACCGCCATGATCACCTGGATTTTGGAGTGTGCCGGACTCGAGCCTGGTTTTCTGGTGGGGGGCGTGCCCATGAACTTTGAGGTCTCTGCCCGCCTGGGCGGCAGCGCCAACCCCGCATCGCCCAGCATTGGCCCCTGTTTTGTCATTGAAGCCGACGAGTACGACACCGCCTTTTTTGACAAACGCAGTAAATTTGTTCATTACCGCCCCCGGACCGCCGTTCTCAACAACCTTGAGTTTGATCATGCGGACATTTTTGATAGCCTGGCCGATATAGAACGCCAGTTTCACCACCTGGTGCGCACCGTGCCGGGCAAAGGCCCGCACGGCTCGGGCCGCGTGGTGGTGAATGGCCTGGAAGAAAGCCTGGCGCGTGTGCTTCACAAAGGTTGCTGGAGCGAAGTTCGCAGCTTCGGCGCGGCGGTGAGTGATTTCACCGCTTCAGGAGAGCCGCATGATTTTGAAGTGCTGCACCACGGCAAGCCTGCGGGCCATGTGCAATGGGCGCTCACGGGGGTGCACAACCAGCTCAACGCCTTGGCGGCCATCGCAGCGGCTGATCATGTGGGCGTCTCACCTGCGCTTGCAGCGCTGGCTTTAGGCAGCTTTGAGAATGTGAAACGGCGCATGGAAATACGCGGCCAGGTGGCCATTGAGGGCGGCAACATCACGGTTTACGATGATTTTGCCCACCACCCCACAGCCATTCGAACCACGGTAGATGGCCTGCGCCGTCGACTGGGGCCGAACGAACGTATTCTGGCGATCTTTGAGCCGCGCTCCAACACCATGAAACTCGGTGCCATGAAGGCCCAGCTGCCCTGGAGCTTAGAGCAAGCCGACCTGGCCTTTTGCCACAGTGGTGGGCTAGGCTGGGACGCCCAAGAAGCCTTGGCCGTTATGGGCAACAAAGCCAGAGTCGCCCCCAATGTCGATGACTTGGTCACGCAAGTCATGAATGAAGCCCGCCCCGGCGACCACCTCTTGTGCATGAGCAACGGCAGCTTCGGTGGCATCCACCTCAAACTGCTTGAATTGCTACAAAATAAATAGCTGCTCTAGCTTGGCCTGCTTGCTAAGAAGGCCATTAGTTCATTATTTATTGCGGCGCGCCTTGACCGCACTCGACAACACTTCAAGCGATTGAAGTGAATCATCCCAACCCAGGCAACCATCGGTAATGCTTTGGCCATAAGCCAATTGAGAAGGCTGATCTTTGCCAGGGGTGAACTTCTGGGCACCCGCTGTCAGGTGGCTTTCCACCATCACACCAAACACGCTGGTTGAACCACCGGCAATTTGGGCGGCAATGTCGTTCGCCACGTCAAGTTGCTTCTCGAACTTCTTGCTGCTGTTGGCATGGCTGCAATCCACCATCAAGGTCGCGGGCAACTTGGCCGCGACCAAATCGGCGCACGCGGCGGACACGCTGGCGGCGTCATAGTTGGGCGCCTTGCCACCACGCAAAATAACGTGGCAATCCGGGTTGCCGTTGGTTTGCACAATCGCGACCTGGCCGTTTTTATGCACCGACAAAAAGTGGTGTCCGCCCGCAGCAGCCTGAATCGCGTCGGTCGCGATTTTGATGTTGCCATCGGTGCCGTTCTTGAAGCCAATGGGGGCCGACAAGCCCGAGGCGAGCTCGCGGTGCACCTGGCTCTCCGTAGTACGCGCGCCAATGGCACCCCATGAGATCAAATCGCCGAGGTATTGGGGGGAAATGACATCCAAAAACTCGCTGCCTGCGGGCAGGCCCATGCGGTTGATCTCAATGAGCAACTGACGCGCCATGCGCAGGCCTTCGTCAATACGGAAACTCTCATCAAGGTACGGGTCGTTGATCAGCCCTTTCCAGCCCACTGTGGTGCGGGGCTTCTCGAAATACACGCGCATCACAATTTCGAGCGTGTCAGCGTACTTTTCGCGCTGCGCCAAGAGGCGGCGAGCGTATTCCAAGGCTGCAATGGGGTCGTGAATCGAGCACGGGCC
>CANBUY010000077.1 GCA_947372745.1 Comamonadaceae bacterium
ATTGGACGACTCATTGGCATGGACTACCGCGCCCCGCAGCAATTGAACAAGGTGCATTTGCGTCGGGGCCGAATGCCGGGGGTTCACCACGCGGGCGCCATGGAGGCGCTGGTGTCAGAGGGCTTTGCAGCAGCACGCCAACTCAAACCCGGCGACACCGTGCAGGCCCTGCTCAATGGTCGCCGTGAATCGCTGCTGATTGTGGGCATTGCCTTGTCGCCAGAATATATTTTTGCCGGTATGGGAGGGTCACCTGATCAACGAGGTTTTGGTATTTTTTGGGTTGACCGTGAGGCCCTGGGTGCCGCCTACAACATGGTGGGCGCCTTCAACCAGGTCGCGATCAGGTTGGCACCAGGGGCGACAGAGGGCTTGGTCATTGACAGACTAGACCGGTTGTTGGCCCCCTTTGGTGGGGTGAGCGCCCATGGCCGTGATTTACAAATGTCGCACCTGATTCTCAATTCGGAGATCAAAGAGCAGCGGGTGCTGGGCACCGTGCTGCCCAGTATTTTTCTGGCCGTCGCTGGATTTTTACTGAACGTGGTGCTAGGTCGCCAAATTGCGACCCAGCGCGAACAAATTGCTGCCCTTAAAGCATTGGGCTACGCCAACCGGGCCATTGGTCTTCATTATTTAAAAATGGTGATGGTCATTGTGCTGGGGGGCGTGGTGCTGGGGTTGACCTTGGGGGCGTTTTTGGGGCACTGGTTTGTGGGTATTTATGCCGATGTGTTCAGGTTTCCTGAATTGCACTATCGGGTCAAGCCCGAGTTGATTTTGGTGGCGGTGGGTGTGGCAGTGTCTGCTGCCGTGCTGGCCACGCTCAATGCGGTTCGCGCCACAGTCAGTCTGGCCCCCGCAGAGGCCATGCGCCCCCCTGCGCCCGGCATTTACAAACCCATGCTGATAGAACGCTGGGGCTTTCAACATTGGCTAAGCCCTGCTACGCGCATGATTTTTAGAACCATGGCGCGGCGGCCTTTGCGCACCGGGCTAACCGTTTTTGGCATTGCTGTGGCCATGGCGATTGTGATCACGGGGGCGTTTTGGCGCGACTCTATTGGGGTGCTAATGGACACGCAGTTCCATCAGGTATTGAGGGGCGATGTGTCAGTCGTCCTGATTGAGGCAAGCCCTGCACGACTGCTGCATGAGATGGCCAAACTACCCCATGTCACCGCAGTGGAGGGCGCCAGAACCGCTGCCATCAAACTGTCCCACGACAACCACAGTTGGCGAGGCAGTGTGCAAGGCAAAACTCAGCAGCCTGAATTGCACCGCATCGTGGGGCTGGAGCAGCAGGTGTTTAACCCACCCCAAAACGGCTTGCTGCTCACCGACCGTTTGGCCGAGCGCCTGCAGGTCAAGCGGGGCGACACGGTGCAACTTGAGTTTCTGGAGGGTAAGCGCGAAGTCTTTGAGCTGGAAGTCAGCGGGACCGTGCCCGAAATGATGGGCATGAATGCCTACTTGGTGCGCCCCTTGTTAAATGAGCTTTTGCGCGAGGGCGATATGGTCAACCAAGTGACCGTTGCCATGCAGCGCGGATACGAAAAGGAATTTCTGAATCAACTCAAGTCTTTGCCCAGAGTGGCTGTGGCCGTCAGCAAGTCAGTCATGCAAAGCAATATTGAAGAGGTCACAGCCCGCAACGTGATGGTGTTCAGCGCCATATTGACGGCTTTTGCCACCGTCATCGCCGTGGGGGTGGTTTACAACAATGCACGCATTGCGCTGGCTGAGCGGGCTTGGGAGCTAGCGAGTTTGCGGGTGCTCGGATTTAGCCGCGCGGAGGTTTCCACTTTTTTATTGGGTGAGTTGGCCTTGGAGATTGCATTGGCCACGCCTTTGGGCATGGTGCTGGGTTACTTCCTGGCCTCTTTGATCGTTACCCTGATCAAGACGGATGAGTTTTTGTTTCCCTTCACCATTGAACCGGCCACTTATGCCTTCGCTGCGCTGTGCGTGTTTTTTGCTGGTGGCGTGAGTGCCTTGATTGTTAGGCGCCGAGTGGACCGTTTGGATTTGGTGGCCGTGCTCAAAACACGAGAGTAAAGACTGAAAGAACTGCATGATGAAAAGAAAAATTACCTTGGCTCTAATCTGTTTTCTGGTCCTGGTTTTTGGGGTCTGGGTATTTATACCGGCCCCCAAAGCCATTGAAGTTGGGATTGTTAGCCAGGGCCGATTTGAGCGCGCCGTGCAGGAAGACGGCAAGACGAGGGTAAGAGACCGCTACCTAATTTCGGCCCCCATCATGGGCCGTATGGGGCGCACATCCTTGAATCAAGGTGATGTCGTGTCAATCGGCGACACCTTGGTCACTTTGTGGCCGGCAACCCCTGCCCTGCTTGACGAACGCACTCGCGCCGAGCAGGTGGCGCACATTGCAGCAATGCAGGCTTCGTGGGAGAAAGCGCAGGCCAATACAGAGCGCGCGAGTGCAGCTCTAGAACAGGCAAGTGCACAACGCGGGCGCAGCGAGGCGCTCACCAAAAATGGTTTTTTATCACCCAATCAAAACGAAGTGGATTTACTCAATGTGCGCCTACGGGAAAAGGAGCTGAGCAGTGCGCAGCATGAGGAGGCCGCTGCCCGGTACGCACTGGCTCAAGCTCGCGTGGCGCTAAGGCAGTTTTTTCAATCTTTGGAAACAGGAAGAAAACAAGCCTTTGACATCAAGGCGCCGGTGGGTGGACGGGTGCTCAAAACTCACCAACAAAGTGAAGGCCTGGTGGCGGCAGGCGCGCCATTGATTGAATTAGGGGACCCTGAACAACTGGAGGTGGTGGTCGATCTTCTAACCGAGGAGGCGGCACAAATCAAACCAGGCACGCCGGTTCAACTCAGCCAATGGGGCGGGCCTGCGGTGCTTAAAGGCCAGGTGCGCCTCATTGAATCCGCCGGCTTCACCAAAGTCTCAGCGCTGGGCGTGGAGGAGCAGCGTGTCAATGCGGTGATTGACATCACCTCGCCGCTGAGCGACTGGCGTGCATTGGGTGATGGCTTTAAGGTGGATGTAAGGGTACTGGTGGAGGTCGTGGAAAACGTCATGAAGGTGCCGGTCAGCGCGATTTTTCCGATGGGTTCACGGTCAAGTATTTTTGTTTTGGACCATGGCCGAGCCCGATTGCAAGAGATTGTTGTAAAAGCACGCAACGGCGTTGAGGCTTGGGTCAAAACAGACCTGGCGGTTGGCACCCAGGTGATTATTTATCCCGACACAAAACTTAAAGACAAGGACCGGGTTAAACCACACTAAAAAGACAAGCCGTCAAGGGGTCACGCACCAGGGTGCAGCATTATGCGCAAAGGCCATCCATAAAGCCCAGGCCGAACTGGCTGCGAGCGCCAAGCCGGCCAAACGCATGCCCAAATCGCCGCTCTTATGGCCCCGCAGGCGCAGCCACAACCAAGGCCCGGCCATCATGGAGACACTGGTGCCCAAGGCGAAGAGCGCCATGACCGCAGCCCCCTCAAAAGAACTGCCCGTCAAGGCGGCTACCAGCAAGGCTGAGTAGAGTAGGCCACAGGGCAAAAAGGTCCATAAAGCACCTATCACCAAGGGGGCTCCCCTGCCCCGGCCTGCAGCCAGACTGCGCGCACCTTGCCATATTTTTTTGCCTGCGTTTTCCAGCCAAACGGGCTGCTGAGCCTTGAGCAGCAAGAGCGCACCCAGTACAAAAGTGGCCACATGGAACAGGGTCCAAACCGGTCGCAAGGCCGCAGATTGAACCGTGAGCCAACCCAAGCCTTGCATGGAGGCCGCAGCCAAAGAACCCAAAGCTGAATAGCCCAGGATACGGCCCACTTGAAAGAGCCCCATGGCCGATGTTTTATTGGGCCCAGCAGCCTGACCAATACCAGCGCAAGCAGCACCGCACATAGCGATGCAATGGGGGCCACCGGCCAAGCCCATGATGAGCGCGGTGACTGCGAGAGATGTTTGCATCCCTCCAAGCTTAAATGATCTTGGAGAACTTGGCGCGGGTGCGGTCGGTTTGCAAATAACGGTCAAACACCATAGCCACGGCGCGTACAAAGAACCAGCCCATGTCGGTGACATGAATGCCAGCATCGTCCACAGTCACCAGACCTTGCTCTGCCAGCTTTTGCAAGGCGATAAGTTCTTGCGCAAAATAGTGCTTGAAGTCCATCAAAAACGCCAGCTCAATGGATTCATATGCCACATGGCCCTGACACATTACCGCCATGATGACGGCGCGGCGAACCAGGTCGTCACGCGACAAGGCCAAGCCGCGCTCGACAGGGAAGCGCCCCTGATCGAGGTGGTCGTAGTACGCCTCCAATGTTTTTGCATTTTGACTGTAGGTGGCACCAATGCGTCCAATGGACGAAACGCCCAGGCCCAACAAATCACAGTCCGGTTGGGTGCTGTAGCCCTGAAAATTTCGGTGCAGTCGACCCTGCCGTTTGGCAATGGCCAACGAATCGGTGGGCAGCGCAAAATGATCCATCCCCACATAGACATAGCCCGCCCCCATGAGGGCCGACATGGAACGCGAGAGCATCGCCACCTTGGCGCCACCACTGGGCAACTCGACGGTGTTGATTCTGCGCTGCGGTTTGAAGCGCTCAGGCAAATGCGCGTAGGCATACAAGGCAATGCGCTCAGGCTTAAGCTCGTTGACCAAGACCAGAGTTCGGTCGAATGACTCGGGGCTTTGCAAGGGCAGACCATAAATCAGGTCAATGTTGATGGAGTTAAAACCACGCGCTCTGGCCGCTGCCACCAACTCGAACACCTGCTCAGCAGGTTGCACGCGGTGCACCGCTTTTTGCACAGCGGGGTCAAAGTCTTGCACACCAAAGCTCAAGCGGTTAAATCCCAACTCGGCCAAGGTGTCCAGTCGAGAAGCGTCAATCGTCCGGGGGTCGACTTCAATGGCATATTCACCATTGGCCGCAAAGGTAAAGTTGCGGCGCAACATGGCCATCAACTCACGCAATTCATCGTCAGATAAAAAGGTGGGGGTGCCGCCTCCCAAATGAAGCTGGGTGATGGTCTGGCCCAGTCCCATTTGCGCCGTGTGCAAATCTACTTCACAGCTCAAATAGCGCAAGTAGGTGGCTGCGCGGTCGTGGTGCTTGGTGATGATCTTGTTGCAGGCGCAGTAGTAGCAAAGCGACTCACAAAACGGAATATGAATGTACAAGGACAGCGGCATGGCCGACACCGCCCCCCCCTGACGCCTGAGCGTCAAGGCTTGTGAGTAATCAGTGGCGCTAAACGCCTCAACAAAGCGGTCTGCAGTGGGGTATGAGGTATACCGGGGGCCTGAAATATCAAAACGAGTCAGTAAATCGATGGAAATGGGGGCAACAACAGGGGCGGTCATGGGGGTCCTTAACTATTGGACCAAATATGCCCGTTCTGGTCTTGCATTTTCTTGATTCGCATCAAGGAATACGCATTGCCCACACACATTCTTTGATTCAAATCAGTGGCATCACAAAATTAGTGCAAAATTCAGCCATGAATCCAGAAACCATCAAAGTCGCTTGTTCAAACTGCAATCTTCGGGAACTGTGCATGCCCATCGGGCTGAGCAGTGAAGAATTAGATCGAATTGATTTGATCGTGGCGGCCCGACGCAAAATAAAGCGTGGCACCACGCTGTTTCGCAACGGTGAAAAGTTCAGCAGCTTGTACGCCATTCGAACTGGGTTTTTCAAAACTTGCGTCGCCTCGGAAGATGGACGCGATCAGGTCACCGGTTTTCAAATGGCTGGCGAAGTCATTGGGCTGGATGGCATCGTAAATGACCACCACACCTGTGACGCCATCGCGCTGGAAGACGCTGAGGTGTGCGTCATGCCGTTCGAGCGCATCGAAGAGCTGTCGCGCGAGGTAAACGCCTTGCAGCGCCATGTCCACAAAATCATGAGCCGCGAAATTGTTCGTGAGCATGGTGTGATGTTGCTCTTGGGCAGCATGCGCGCTGAAGAACGTTTGGCTTCGTTTTTGCTAAACCTGGTTCAACGCTTGCACGCACGAGGCTTTTCCAAGTCAGAACTGATTCTCAGAATGACGCGTGAAGAGATTGGCAGTTTTCTGGGTTTGAAGCTTGAAACAGTCAGCCGGACCTTTTCCAAGTTTGCAGCCGAAGGCATTGTCGAAGTTAAACAGCGCCATGTGCACATCTTGAACACCGATGCTCTGAAAGACATCGTCAACCCCAAAGCCTGCCATTAAGCAGGTCGACCCTGAACTAGGAACAAGTTCCCTGCTTGGGGCAACCGTCAGGCCGATCCTCGGCTGGTAAGGGGCAGCGATTCACTTCAAAAGGTGAGCGTGCCAGCAGTGTGGTCAACGCGCTAGACACCATGGCAATGCCCCAAAAAACAAAGAACGCGAGGGTATAAACTCCTTGTCGCGACATCTCCACCGACCTGCCAAACCAGTGCAAATCTTGCGGGTCAACCACGGCAAATACCACCACTTCAAGCAGTCCGGCCACAAGAAATGCGGGCCAGACAATCCACATCAAACGTTGCAAAAACATAGTTGACTTTCCTGAAGTTTGGGTCATTAAAGCGTCAAGGCTTCTCAGCCACCGGGGGCCTGGGCAGCACACCCGTGGCCGCATGGTTGCGGGCTTGTGCAGCAGGCGCATAGGTGGCGGTGTTGGCTTTTAGATCAAGCGTTTTATTGATCTCAATGCCTTGGCGGTAATAGTCTTCACTCACCACGGGGTCGGGACGGGTAACCGCCAGGTACAAAGTGATAAAACTGGCCACAACCACAACAGCGGGGCCTGCGAATACGAGCCAGACGTGCCCAAACTTCCACCAGGGCGCGCCCAAATCAATTGTGTTTTGTTGCATGTAAAAACCTTATCTTGGAACCAGAAAAACTGACTTCTCAACCAACTGCCCAGGGGTGTCGAGAGACTTGATGTCAAACTGCATGGCATGCGATCCGGGCGTGGCCACATCAAACGGCGCCTGCACACGTACCGCAACCCAACGTGACTCGGTCGACTTGACGTCCACCACGTCTTCAGAACTCACGCTCAAGCCGGCGAGGCCTGACACGCCAATTTTGTAATGCTGCAATGACTCCGTCGCGTTCATGATCTGAAGGCGATACACATTTTCAATCTTGCCACCATTGACTATCCGCGCCGTAACGCCTCGGTCACGCACCACATCCACTTTAAACGGGGTCCGCAAGGACAGGCTCACCAGCATGGCCAGCACCACGCCACCCAGAATGGCGGAATAAATCAGCACCCTGGGGCGCAGAATATGCCGTAGGGTTTGGGACTGCGTCCAACCCAATTTCATGGCATTCTCGGTGGTGTACTTCACCAAGCCCCGGGCGTAACCCATCTTGTCCATGACGGTGTCGCAGACATCCACACAAGCACCGCAACCAATGCATTCGTACTGCAAACCTTTGCGAATATCAATGCCGGTGGGACACACCTGCACGCACAAACTGCAATCGACACAAGAACCCAGGTTTAGGGTGGTCGGATCAGCTTTGCGTGAACGCGCACCCCGGGGTTCTCCGCGTGCATCGTCATAGGTCACGATGAGCGTGTCTTTGTCAAACATAGCGCTTTGAAAGCGAGCATAAGGACACATGTGTTTGCAGACCTGCTCGCGCATGAAGCCGGCATTACCGTACGTGGCAAAGCCGTAGAAGAAGGTCCAAAAAACCTCCCATGAGCTCATATTCATTTGCACAAACTCAAGGCCCAATTCTTTGATGGGCGTGAAATAGCCCACAAAAGTAAAGCCCGTCCACAAGGCAACGAGGAGCCACAACACATGCTTGGTGCTTTTGCGCGTCAGCTTCTCCAGCGACAGCGGCTTGGCATCACGGCGCATGCGTGCAGAGCGGTCTCCTTCCACCTTTTTCTCGATCCAGAGAAATATCTCGGTATAAACCGTTTGCGGGCAAGCATAGCCGCACCAAAGGCGCCCAGCCACCGCTGTAAACAGAAACAAGGAGAGTGCTGAAATAACCAAAATACCCGTCAGATAAATAAAATCCTGCGGGTAGAGCACCAAGCCAAAAATATAAAAGCGCCTGGAGCCCAGGTCAAACAAAACCGCCTGACGCTGACCCCACTCCAGCCATGGCACCCCATAGAACACCAGCTGGGTCAAAAAGACCATGCCCCAACGCCAGTTGGAAAACAAACCCGACACGCTGCGCGGGTAAATCTTTTCATGCGAGGCATAAAGAGAAATCATTTCCTCATCAGGTTCCTGAGGAATGATGGGGATAATTTTTCGTGTCTCTGGCGTTGGACTGTTCAATTTAGTACCTGGTGATCTTGAGCAAATAAACCGTATTACTTGGCAGCAGCACCGCCCTTGTTGGACAGGCTCCACACATAGGAGGCCAGCACATGAATCTGGGCTTCGGTCAGCTTGTCGGCCTGTGCGGGCATGACATTGGTCTTGCCGTTGTTGACCATGGACAAAATAGCCGCTTCACCATAACCGTGCAACCAAATGTCATCGGTCAGGTTAGGCGCACCCAAGGCCTGATTGCCTTTGCCGTCAGCACCGTGGCAGGCAGCGCAAGCGCCAAACTTTGACTTGCCCAGCGCCGCTTGAACTGAGTCATGAGGGCTGCCCGACAGACTCAACACATACTGCGCCACGTTTTTAACATCTTCCGCTGTACCAACGGCGGCTGCCATAGGAGGCATCATGCCCATGCGGCCTTTGGTGATGTTGGCTTTGATGATCTCAGGCGTGCCGCCACCCAGCCAATCGTTGTCGGTCAGATTCGGAAAGCCCTTGTTGCCGCGTGCATCAGAACCGTGGCACTGGGCGCAGTTGTTCATGAACAAGCGCTCACCAATAGCCATGGCCTGTGCATCTTTAGCCACATCTTCTGGCTTCATGGCTGAAAATTTGGCATACAAAGGGGCCACTTCGGCGTTGCCTTTTTCCACTTCAGCCATGTGCTGACCGGTTGAAGTCCAGCCCAATTTACCGCCATAAGTACCCAAACCGGGGTACAGGGCCAGGTAAATAAAAGCAAACACAATCGTGATGACAAACAACCAAGCCCACCAGCGGGGCAAGGGGTTGTTCATCTCGCGCAAATCACCGTCCCATACATGACCGGTGGTGTTGTCACTGGCAGTCATGGCTTTGGCCTTGCCGCTGAACCACAGCAGCAGCAGGCAAGCCAAGATACTAACGATGGTGATGGCGGAGACGTAGATCGCCCAAAAATTACTTGTGAAGTCACTCATTATTTTTTCCTTAAGGTGCGGTTCGTCAGTCTTGACCGAAAGGCAGTTGGGCAGCCTCTTCAAAATCAGCGGCATTACGGCGGGAGTAAGCCCACACCAAAATGCCTATAAAGGTAATGAAACTCACCACCGTAGCAGCCGAACGAAGCGTGTTGATATCAATATCCATAGTGCTCTCCTGCTTATTTGACTAAAGTGCCCAAAACCTGCAAGTAGGCAATCACAGCTTCAATCTCGGTCTTGCCCTTGATTTCCTCGACCGACTTGGCAATCTGCTCGTCGGTATAAGGCACGCCCACGGTGCGCAAAGCTTTCATGTGCGCGGGCATGGACTCGGCATCAACGATGTCTTTGAGCAACCAAGGATAGGCTGGCATATTGGACTCAGGCACCACATCACGCGGGTTGTTCAAGTGGTCACGGTGCCACTGGTCACTGTACTTGCCGCCCACGCGGTGCAGGTCAGGTCCGGTGCGTTTGCTACCCCACTGAAAGGGGTGGTCATAAACAAACTCACCCGCCACAGAGTAGTGACCGTAGCGCAGTGTTTCAGCCCGGAAGGGACGGATCATCTGCGAGTGACAGTTGTAGCAACCTTCACGGGTGTAAATATCGCGCCCGGCCAACTGCAAGGCGGTGTAGGGCATCAGACCTTTGACGGGTTCTGTGGTTGATTTTTGGAAGAACAGAGGAACAATTTCAACCATTCCGCCGACCAACAAAACCAGCAAGATCAAGACGATCATCAGGAAATTGTTGGTTTCAATCTTTTCGTGCGACAGTCCGCCGCTTGTTTTATCGTTTGCCATGGTCAGTCCTTATCAGGCGTGGGCCATTACGTTAGGGGCCAGAATGGTCACATTCACAGAGCGACCGTTGGTGACAGTTTTCAGCGTATTCCAGAGCATGACAAGCATGCCGCTGAGGTACAGAAGACCACCCACCAAGCGAAGCACATAGAACGGATAGGTGGCTTTCACTGACTCCACAAAGGTGTAAGTCAAGGTGCCATCAGGGTTGATCGCACGCCACATCAGGCCCTGCATGACCCCGGCAATCCACATGGCAGCGATGTAGATCACGATACCAATGGTGGCCGCCCAAAAGTGAATCTCAATGGCTTTGACGCTGTACATCTGCTTTTGGCCAAACAAACGCGGGATCAGGTAATACATACTGCCCATCGTCACCAGACCCACCCAGCCTAAAGCGCCAGAGTGCACATGGCCCACCGTCCAGTCGGTGTAATGCGACAAGGCATTGACCGTCTTGATAGACATCATGGGGCCTTCAAATGTGGACATGCCGTAGAAGGACAGTGACACGATCAAGAAGCGCAGGATCGGGTCGTCACGCAGTTTGTGCCAAGCGCCCGAGAGTGTCATGATGCCGTTGATCATGCCGCCCCAGCTTGGTGCCAGCAAAATCAGGGAGAACACCATACCGACGGACTGGGTCCAATCAGGCAAGGCGGTGTAATGCAGATGGTGAGGACCCGCCCACATGTAGGTAAAGATCAACGCCCAGAAGTGAACGATCGACAGGCGGTAAGAGTAAACAGGGCGCTCAGCTTGCTTGGGGATGAAGTAATACATCATGCCCAGGAAGCCCGCCGTCAGGAAAAAGCCCACCGCATTGTGGCCATACCACCATTGCACCATGGCGTCTTGCACCCCGGCGTAGGCCGAGTAAGACTTCATGTAACCGGCAGGAATAGCAGCACTGTTGACGATGTGCAACAAAGCCACAGCGATGATGAAGGCACCGAAGAACCAGTTGGCCACGTAAATATGGCGAACCTTGCGGGTGCCAATCGTGCCAAAAAACACAATGGCAAACGAGACCCAGACCACCGCGATCAACAAGTCAATCGGCCACTCCAGCTCGGCGTATTCCTTGCCTTGGGTGTAACCCAGAGGCAATGAAATAGCCGCCGCCACAATGACGAGTTGCCAGCCCCAGAACGTGAAAGCCGCCAGCTTGTCGCTGAACAGGCGCACATGGCAGGTACGTTGGGCCACGTAGTAGGCCGAGGCAAACAAGCCGCAACCGCCAAAGGCAAAAATAACCGCGTTGGTGTGCAGCGGCCGCAGGCGACCGTAAGACAACCAGGGAATACCCAGATTAAGTTCAGGCCAAGCGAGTTGGGCTGCAATGATGACCCCCACCAGCATGCCCACCACCCCCCAAACCACCGTCATGATGGCGAACTGCCTGACAACTTTATCGTTGTAGGTCGTTGCTTGTGAATTTGGAAATATCATTTTCACCTCTTCTCAATTAGTTTGGACTGAGTGTCCTATGGGAAACCCTAATAACTTTTGACCCAAATCAAAAGCTCAAAAGAATCCTTAAGAATCCTTAAGAATCCGCTCGCCTTCCGACTCAATGTCGTCAAATTGCCCCCTGTGGATGGCCCACCAAAGGCCCCCAAGAATGAAGAAAACAAGGATCACGGACAAGGGAATCAGCAAATAAAGAATATCCATCAAATGTCTCCCCCGGACATTGCGCTTTTCGACAGCCGCAAAGCGTTAAGCACCACAAACAAAGAGCTAAAAGCCATACCCAAACCCGCCAACCAAGCGGGCAGCCAACCGACCACCGCCAGCGGCACGCAAATAGCGTTGTAAATAGCGGCCCACCAAAGATTTTGTCGAACCACACGAAGCGTGCGGTTTGAGAGCTGCAGCGTTTTAAAAATAAGCTTGAGCTGCTCACCCATCACCACAAAATCTGCTTTCGCTTGCGCCAAAGGCACAGCTCGGCCAAAAGCAAACGAGACGTGTGCGCCCGCCAGTACCGGGCCATCATTGAGACCATCCCCGACAACGGCCACTTGATGACCTTGTTGTTGGGCTGCTCTCAAGAAATCCAGCTTGTCCTGCGGGGAACACCCACCCCGAAAACTTTCAATACCCACCTGCGCAGCCACACGAGCCGCAGCGGCCATGCTGTCACCTGACAACAAATGCACGACAAGGCCTGCTGCCTGAAAAGCGGCTACGGTGCTTTGTGCATCAGGTCGCAAGGCTTCAATGATTTCAAATGTAGCGAGCCAACCTTGGTCATCGCTGACAAATACCCTCAGACCGTCCGAAGGGCTGGCGGTGACGCCGCAAAACTCAGCCGACCCCAATTTGAGCGACATGGGCGTGTGCGAAGGCTCGCCAAAACCAACCCGCCCAGCCACACCGCCACCTGCCACCTCAAGCACATCGCGGGCCTGGTAGCTTCCAAGCCCTGCGTGCTTTTGGGCGGCAACCAGCGCTTTCGAGACCGGGTGAAGTGAGTGTGCCGCCAGCGCTGCGGCCATGTCCAGCGCCGTCTCAGCCGACACCCCGGCCCGCACCTGGCTTGCGCCCAGCGCCATGACATCCAGCGTCAAGGTGCCTGTTTTGTCAAAAACCACCGTATCCACCTCGTTCAAGGCTTCAAAGGCTTCCATCCGACGCACCAACACGCCTGAGCGCGCCAACTGACCGGCAGCGGCCAACATGGCCGCCGGCGTGGCCAATGACAGCGCACATGGGCAAGTCACCACCAGCACGGACACCGCCACCATGAGCGCATGACCCGGGTCGCGACCCCACCAAAAAGCACCCGCCAGTGCGGCCGCCAGCAAAACAAGTATTAAAAACGGCTTGGCGATCCGGTCTGCCAGCAAAGCCAGCGCGGGCTTGGTGACCGAGGCACTTTCCATGAGCGCCACAATCTGCGCAAACCGCGTCTGCTCGCCCACGCGCAGCACCTGCACCTCAACCCCTGCCGTGAGATTGTGGCTACCGGCAATCACTTCATCACCCACAAGGCGCGAGACTGGACGAGACTCACCCGTCAGCAGCGCTTCATCGACCGAGGTTTGGCCCTTCAGCACAAGCCCATCGGCTGGGAACATCTCGCCCGGCAAAATGCGCACACGGTCGCCCACCATCAGACGCCTAACCGACACGCGCTCAAAACTGCCATCGTCGCCCAGCCGTGCCACACTGTCTGGCAGCCGGTTCATCAGCGCTTCAAGGGCGCCCGCTGTGCGGTCGCGCAGGCGCAACTCCAGCCAGCGCCCTGCCAGCAAGAAAAAAACAAACATGGTGAGCGAGTCAAAGTAGACCTCCCGCCCAAAGTGGCCCGTTGGCTCGAACGTGCCCACCGTGCTGACGCAAAAAGTGATCAGCATGCCCAAGGCCACGGGCAAATCCATGCTCACGCGGCGCTGCATGACATCGTTCAGGGCATTTTTGAAAAACGGGCCGCAAGAAAACAGGATCACCGGCAGCGTCAACACCCAGGAGGCCCAGCGCAGGAGTTGCTCCATTTCAGCAGTCAAGTCGCCTGGCGCGGCTATGTAGGCCGGGTAGGCGTACATCATGACTTGCATCATGCAAAGACCGGCCACACCCAGACGCCACAAGGCTTTGCGGGCCTCGACCTGGCGGCGCTCGCGGGCAAAAGCATCATTGGCTGGCACTGCGTGGTAGCCCGCAAGCTGCACCGCCTGCAGCCAGGCGGAGGGTTTGACCACGTCTGCCGACCACAGCACGCGCGCCCGGTGGCTACTGGCCCCGACTTCGGCTTTTATAACACCAGGGACGCGACACAGCGCCTCTTCAATATTGAGGGCACACGCCACACAGTGCATGCCTTCAATGAGCACGTTGGACTCCCAAACCAAAGCGCCCTCCTCTTTGAGGCGGCTAAAGACAGACCACTCCTGGGGGTCATCCAGGAGGCTGAACGCTGGTTCTGCAAGGCTCGCCGTGGGCCCAATGGCAGCGACGGAGGGACGGGGCATTGACATGGCATCAAGCTTAACGGCGAAAGCCTGCGGTTTGCTTGACTTATATCAAGACCGCTCAAACACCCAAGCGTAAGCTTTAAGACTTAAATAACCGGGAGAGTTTCATGTACGAACGCATTCTTGTCGCCACCGATGGTTCCACCTTGTCCAAAAAAGCCGTGACCAGCGCCATCTCGATGGCCGCACTCACGGGGGCCGAGTTGGTGGCCTTGAAAGTGGTGCCACGCTACCCGCAGAGCTACTTTGAAGGCGCCATCGTGCTGCAAGCTGAGGAAGTGAGCCGGGTTGAAAAGCAATGGGCCGAGAGCGGTCAAGCCATTGTGGATGCGGTGGGAAAAGCGGCGGCAGCCAAAGGCGTCAAGGTCAAAGCGATCACCGTGAAGTCAGACCTGGTCTC
>CANBUY010000078.1 GCA_947372745.1 Comamonadaceae bacterium
AACCCCGCCTGAGCTGGGTGCTGATATTGCCGATCGCGGCATGATGCTCACTGGCGGCGGCGCGCTCTTGCGTGACCTAGACCGCTTGCTGGCCGAAGAAACCGGTTTGCCGGTGCTGGTCGCTGAAGATCCTTTGACTTGCGTGGTCCGGGGTTGCGGCATGGCGCTGGAGCGGATGGACCGTTTGGGCTCCATTTTCACCAGCGAATAAATTTCTGGAGCGGCGATGCCACTAGGTACGCTGGACGGCACCCCTCCCTCCTTTTTCCGACAGGGGCCATCAGCCCTGTCCAAATTCGTTATTTTCAGTGCATTAGCCCTGTTTCTGATGGCTATGGATGCTCGACTGGGATTGGCCAAACCATTGCGTACGGGCTTGTCTATCGTCCTGTACCCCGTGCAATGGTTGGCCATGCGCCCCATTTTGCTGATCAGAGGCGGCTCGGATTACATAGAGTCGCTAGGGGCGGCCCAAAGTAAAGAAAATGCACTTCGCAGGCAATTGGAGTTGCTGGCCCAGCGCGCCAATCAACTCGATTCCATGGTTCTGGAAAATACCCGGCTGCGAAAGTTGCTCGTCTTACGTGATCGACTCAGCACCAGCGCACAAGCGGCTCAGGTTTTATACGATGCCGCCGACCCCTACACCCGAAGAGTCATCATTGACCAGGGCGCCGTCGCCGGGATATTGGCGGGCTCACCCGTGGTCGACGAAACCGGGGTGCTGGGGCAGGTCACCCGGGTCTATCCCGCCGTCAGCGAAGTGACCCTCATTACTGACCGCGAGCAAGCCATTCCCGTACTGAACACGCGCACCGGGGCGCGTGGGGTGGCCTTTGGGGACCCGGCCTTGCGCTCCAACGCCTTGGAACTCCGTTTTATGTCGACCAATGCGGATGTATTGCCCGGCGACATCCTGAGCACCAGCGGTGTCGACGGCGTTTATCCGCCCGGTTTGCCGGTTGCAAGGATTGAAAAGGTCGAGCGTCGGGTGGACTCTGCTTTTGCCAAGATTGCCTGCACCCCACTGGCCTTGGTCTCAGGCGTGGGCCATGTATTAGTTTTGAAGCCTATCTCTGGGCAATTGGCCCCTCGACCTGCCCCTGATGCAGTGGCCAAGAAAGAGCCTAAAAAATGATCATGCGTCCGGGGCATCAGTTATTGCTTCCCGCCAGACCCGCCTTTATCTGGGGGAGCTTGCTGGCGGCCATCTTCTTCACCATGTTGGTCAACATGGGCTTGGTAGGGCACGCCGCCTGGTTGCCCGACTTTGTCGCCTTGATTCTGCTGTTTTGGAGCATTCACCAGCCCAGGCGCATCGGGATTGGCATCGCTTTTATGCTGGGTCTGATCATTGATGTGCACCAAGGCGCCGTACTGGGGCAGCATGCCCTGAGCTACAGCTTGCTGAGTTTTCTGGCCTTGCTGATCCACCGTCGCCTGTTGTGGTTCACCGTGCCATCGCAAGCCTTCCAGGTCTTGCCCCTATTTATTGCCTGCCACACGATTGAACTGATGGCCCGCATGATGTCGGGGGGGGCGTTTCCAGGCTGGTGGCTACTTCTTGCCCCGTTGTTGGAGTCACTCCTTTGGCCCGTCGTCAGTATTTTGCTGCTGATCCCCCAAAAAAGGTCGCCCAATCCAGATGCGCATCGCCCCTTGTGATTGAGTCACGCCCATGATGGAAATGCGCAACGTTGAAGCCGACCTCTACCGCTTTCGGGAAAGAGTGCTGGCGGCCAGTTTGGTGGTGCTCATCTGCTTTACGCTTCTGGCGGCGCGACTGGTCTACCTTCAGGTGCTGCGCTATGACGACCTGATGGAGCAAGCTGAAAACAACCGCACCGCCATCGTTCCCATCGTCCCGAACCGGGGGCTGATTCTTGACCGCAATGGCATTGTGCTGGCCAGTAATTATTCGGCCTACACCCTGGAAATCACGCCCGCCAAGGTCGCCAACCTTGAAAGAACCCTTGAAGAACTGTCTTTGGTGATTGAGATCACCCCGCGGGACCGACGACGCTTCAAGAAGCTGATGGAAGAGTCCAAAACCTTCGAATCCATCCCCTTGCGTACGCGTCTAAACGACGATGAAGTGGCTAAATTCGCAGCGCAACGCTACCGCTTTGCCGGTGTCGAGATCAAGGCGCGCTTGTTTAGAAACTACCCTTTTGGCGAACTCGCCAGCCATGTCATTGGCTACATCGGGCGCATCAACCAGGCCGAAAAAGAACGGCTTGACGAAGATGAAGACCAGGCCAATTACCGGGGCACGGACTACATCGGCAAACTGGGTATTGAGCAAAGTTTTGAGACGCAACTGCATGGCCTGACGGGTGTCGATTCAGTGGAGACCTCTGCTGGAGGGCGGGCCATGCGCCGACTGGCCAGCAGCCCCGCCACCCCCGGCAATACGGTTAAATTGTCGATCGACATCAAGTTGCAGCATTTGGTTGAGGAACTCTTTGGCACCCGGCGAGGTGCCTTGGTCGCAATGGACCCCAAGACTGGAGAAATCCTGGCTTTTGTCAGCAAGCCCACCTTTGACCCCAACTTGTTTGTGGAAGGTATTGACAGCGAAAGCTGGCAGGCGCTTAACGAATCCCCCGACAAACCCCTGCTCAACCGGGCACTGCGGGGCACCTACCCCCCAGGCTCCACCTACAAACCTTTCATGGCGCTGGCGGCGCTGGAAACCGGCGCCCGCACCCCAGAGCAGTCGATTGCTGACCCGGGTTACTTCATGTTTGGCAACCACCGCTTTCGCGACGACAAAGAGGGCGGACACGGCCGGGTCAATATGTACCAATCGATCGTGCAGTCCTGCGACACCTATTACTACATCCTGGCCAACGACATGGGCGTGGACACCATTCACGACCAGATGCAGCGCTTTGGGTTTGGCGAACTGACCGGGATAGATATTTTTGGCGAAGTACGCGGCTTGCTCCCCTCTACGCAATGGAAGCAAAAAGCCTACAAGCGCCCAGAGCAGCAAAAATGGTATGCAGGTGAAACCATCTCACTGGGTATTGGTCAGGGTTACAACAACTTCACGATGCTGCAACTGGCCTCGGCCACCTCCACCCTGGCCAACAATGGGGTCAAGATGAAGCCGCATTTGGTGAAAGAGGTCGTGGACATCATGACCCATGCCAACACCACCACCACCCATCAAACGATGGGCGAAGTGATTGCCAAACCCGAGAATATTGCCGTCATCAAGGCCGCTTTAGTCGGAGTCAACATTGAAGGCACTTCCGCCACCAGCTTTCGTGGCGCGCCTTACACCAGCGCGGGCAAAACAGGCACCGCGCAGGTGGTGCAGATCAAGCAAAATGAAAAATACGTAGCGTCCAAAATGGACGAACGCTTTCGGGACCACGCGCTCTTCATGGCCTTCGCCCCCGCTGAAGACCCCAAAATCGCGCTCGCCATCATTGTCGAGAACGCCGGATTTGGCGCGCAAAACTCGGCCCCCATTGCCCGGCGTGTCTTTGATTATTGGCTGCTTAAACAATATCCCAGCGTGGAAGACATTGCGGCGGTTCAAAAAGCCCAGGCCCCCTCACCGATTGGCAAGCCTCGTCCTGTCGCTGAATTGCCTTGGCCTCCCGGTGCGCCGATCATGGCTGCAGCACCTGCCAGTGCACCCGTCATCTTTCGGGGCCGCTAATGCGAGCCGCGAGGCTTGTTTCGACTACTTTAAAAAAGCGTCGTAACTGGTTTTAAGAATCAGGGCACTCACCACGCCCATGAACACCAGCCGGACAAACCCTGTGCCGTGCTTGAATGCCAAGCGTGTACCCAGCAAGCTGCCCACCACGTTGGCCAACGCCATCGCCAAGACAAAGTGCCACCAGATATGGCCCTTGGCCACAAACAAGATGAGAGCGGCCCCGTTGGTGGCGGTGTTGAGCAGCTTGGCTGAGGCCGAGGCGCTCAAAAAGTCGTAGCCCAACAAGCGGACAAACAAAAAGACAAAAAAGCTGCCCGTACCCGGCCCAAAAAAACCATCGTAAAACCCAATGACGGAGCCTATACACACCGCCACCCAAACCTCCTTGGCGCCCGCAAAGCGGGGGGCGTGGGTGAGTCCCAGTTCTTTTTTGACCAAGGTATAGACCAACACCACGCCCAGCACGACGGGTAAGAGCTTGCGCAAAAACTCGGGCGACACCACGGTCACCAGCCACGCCCCGGCAAAAGAGGCCACAAAACCGGCCGCCGCCGCCGGCAGCAGTGCGGCCCAACGCATCTCTACACGGCGACTGAATTGCCAAGTAGCAAATGCCGTACCCCAGATGGAAGCACCTTTGTTGGTGCCAAACAGCGTGGCGGGGGGAGCCGTGGGGAACGTGGCAAACAAAGCGGGCACCAAGATCAAGCCGCCGCCGCCAACAATCGAATCCACAAAACCTGCCAACAGTGAGGCCAAAGAGACTATCAATAATTCCATGCGGCTATTGTCTCACCGGGTTTTCAAGGCAAAAAAAAGCACCGTAGTTAACGGTGCTTTTCCGAGTACGATCTGCTATTGGATGTACTCATTTTTTGCTTGTTACAGCGGTCTGTCTCCGGGGGCCTTTCACCTTCATCAAGCCAATGGCCCGTTGTCGATGGAGACTAATGTACCGCCCGGAAAGGGTCGTTTGAATCAGGATATACCCTTGATGCCACTCCAAAATTCATCAGACCACAGCACGGCGACGGCGAATGACGGCAAGGCCGCTCAAAGCCAAGCCCAACAGGGCGATGGAGCCTGGCTCAGGAACGGTTCCATTAACCGTAAAAGCGAGTTGCATGGGGTTGTTCCCGCCCTCGACGGTGGTAAAGCCGACACAGCTGCCACCGCTGCTCGGAGCTGCCGCCAAGCAGGCCTCGCTACTCAAAGGCACCACTCCAAAGCCAATTTTTGGAAAGATATCAATCGCGTAGTTGTTGTTGTCATAGATGAACGACAAAATCTGATTCAGGGGCGTGGTGATGACGAAGATGTCGTCACAAGGCACCGTGCTGGCTGAAGCACAAGGGATTGAATTAGGCGTCTCCAGGAAGGCAATGCCGGTGTTGATTTCAAACGCAGGTGAAATCGTGCTGCCAGCCGGCGTATTGGGCGTAAACACCAAAGTCGAGTGCAAGACCGCCGAGCCCAAAGTCGTTCCTGTAATGGGATTATTGATGTGTTGCAACAAGCTGCCATCGGCTTGCAGGCCATTGGTGGTGACTTGGGTTGAGATGGTGGGGGCAATAATGTTCAGGCTACTTTGCCCTGGGCCTGTGGAGGTTCCCCAAGAAAGAATAGTGGCCGAGGGGGTTCCCAAGGTCCCGTTATTGGTGACGCCAGCGCTCGGCAAATAAGACTCCCAGTGGCTATTAAATGTGTAATCCCACAAGGTGACTAGCGGCCCCGCTTGCGCCGCTCCGATGGAAATAAGGCCCGATCCCAGAACCAGGGCCACTTTCTTTAGTAAGTTCATATGCATTCTCCAAGAGTTAAGGACAAAGTCATTGCTGACTTGTGAACCTAACGCAGAGACTATGCCAAAAACACAATATTACAATTTAATCTAATTAAATCAATGACTTACACCAAGAAGGCATTCAACTGTCGAACTTGAAAAAGGGTCGCTGTAAAAAACTTCGACACTAAGCCCGTTGGGCCGCGTCCTCCACAATCCACTGCGCGGCCTTCTCGGCAATCATCAAAGTAGGGGAATTGGTGTTGCCGCTGGTGATCAGGGGCATCACCCCGGCGTCCACCACGCGCAGACCGGCAATCAGGCCACCGGGGCCGCGCACCCGCAGGCGTGAATCCACCACCGCCATCGGGTCGTCATCGCGGCCCATTTTGGTGGTGCCCACCGGGTGAAAAATGGTGGTGGCAATGTCACCGGCCAACTTGGCCAGGTCGTCATCGGTTTGGTACTGAATGCCGGGTTTGACTTCTTGCGGCTTGTATTTTTGCAAACCCTGCTGCGCGACGATTTTGCGGGTGATGCGCAGCGAGTCAGCCGCCACTTTGCGGTCCACCTCGGTGCTGAGGTAGTTGGGCGCAATGGCCGGGGCGACATCAAACTGCCCGCTTTTGATGGTGACCGTGCCCCGACTGGTGGGATTGAGGTTGCACACGCTGGCGGTGAAGGCATTGTAGCTGTGCAGCGGCTCGCCAAAGGCATCCAGGCTCAAGGGCTGCACATGGTATTCAATATTGGGGTAAGGCTGGGCTGGGTCGCTGCGGGTAAAGGCACCGAGTTGCGAGGGCGCCATGCTCATGGGACCGGTGCGTTTGAGGGCGTATTCCAGCCCGATTTTGGCCTTACCCCAAAGCGAATTGGCTTGCGTGTTGAGCGTCTTGACGCCCTCGACCTTGAAGACAGCCCGAATTTGCAAATGGTCTTGCAAATTGGCGCCCACGCCCGGTGCGTCGTGCTTGACCTCAATACCGTGCTTCTGCAATAAAGCCGCGGGGCCGATGCCCGAGAGTTGCAAAATCTGCGGCGAACCAATGCTGCCGGCGCTCAAAATCACCTCCCCCAAAGCGGTGGCGGTAACCATGCCCGGGCTGGCCCACACCTGCACGCCGGTGCAACGCTGACTGCCATCGGGCTGGGTTTCGATCACCAGATTGGCCACTTGGGCCGATGTCCACAATTCAAAGTTGGGCCGGGCATAGCACATAGGCCGCAAAAAGGCCTTGGCCGTGTTCCAGCGCCAGCCTGCTTTTTGGTTGACCTCAAAGTAGCCCACCCCTTCGTTATTGCCTTGGTTGAAGTCATCGCTGGCGGGAATACCGGCTTGCTGCGCTGCACTTGAAAAAGCGTCCAACACATCCCAGCGCAGGCGTTGCTTTTCAACCCGCCATTCACCGCCTGAATTGCGGTGGCGCAGCACCTGGCGGTACGGCGTGCTGGCATCCGCCATCAACTCGGGCGCTGTCCCTCGCGCACCGTGATGGGCGTTGGCCCCTTTGTAATGGTCTTCGTGCAGCTTGAAGTAGGGCAGCGACTGGTCCCAGGCCCAGGTGTCGTCGCCAGTTAACTTGGCCCACTGGTCGTAGTCGCGCGACTGGCCGCGCATGTAAATCATGCCGTTGATACTGCTGCATCCGCCCAGCGTTTTGCCACGCGGGTAGCGCAAAGAGCGGCCATTCAAACCAGCTTCGGGCTCCGTATTAAACAGCCAGTCGGTGCGTGGGTTGCCGATGCAATACAGGTAGCCCACGGGGATGTGAATCCAGTGGTAGTCGTCGCGCCGCCCCGCCTCAATCAGCAAGACACGCTTGGTGGCGTCAGCCGACAGGCGATTCGCCAACAGGCAACCAGCGGTGCCGGCGCCGATGATGATGTAGTCAAACGTGGTGCTCATGTTTAATGCCCCACCCAGAGGGGTTTGCGTTTTTCCTGGAAGGCTTTTTGGCCTTCTTTTGCGTCTTCGGTCAGGGTGAACAGGGCAATCTGGCTCTCGGTAAACGACATGGATTCTTCAAACGCCATGGCCTCCACCTTCTTCAAGGTGTACAAACCCCGGCGAATCGCGGCGGGAGATTTGTCGAGCATGCGGTCCAGCAGCCATTGCAGTTTGGCGTCCACATCGTCGTCCACATAGTTCACCAGCCCCACCTCAAGCGCTTGCGCCGAGGTGATGGGCTCACCAGTCAGGCACATCTCATTGAGGGTGCGCCGGGGAATCAAATGCTGTAACACGCTCAGCACCTGCGCCGGAAACACCCCAACCTTGACCTCTGGCAGGCCAAACACCGCGTGGCGCGCGGCCACGGCCATGTCGCACATCGACATCAGACCCATGCCACCGGCCATACAGGCGCCGTTCACACGGGCAATCAGCGGAATGTAGCTGGCGCGGGCGGCGCGCAGCAATTGGGCCAAATGGCCGTGGGGTTCGGAATAATCGGTGGTGAAAGCTTGAGCCGATTGCAGATCTGCCCCGGCGCAAAACGCCTTCGTGCCCGCGCCGGTGATGACGATGGCGCGAATGTCACGCTGGCTCTGAGCGGCTGTAATGGCCTGCGCCATACCGGCCAGCACGCCGTGGCTCATGGCGTTGCGCCGCTCTTCACGGGTGATGGTGAGCCACAGCACGGGGCCGTTTTGGACCACGCTCAGCTCGGGGGTCGATGTAAAAATGGGCTCGGTCATGTTGTCTCCTGTTGCAGGCATTTTGCCGCAATGCCGAATGATGTTTTATGTCAGCGGCCCCAGCACCTCTTCACGTTACGATCACAGGCTACAGATTTGACCCTTTAACCAATTTTTATGCCGGACACCCCGCCAAGCCTTTTCCGCGAAAGCCTGCCTGCTGGCGGGGGTTGGCGCCTGTCGGGCAACTGGACGGCCGCGAAACTGGCCGAGCCCAGCACTTGGCCGCGCATTCAAACTGAACTTGAAGCCTGTGCCGCCTTGGCCCCAGCGACCCCCTGGGATTTGCGTGACCTCAGCCGACTGGACCACACCGGCGCCCAAGCCCTTTGGAACGCCTGGGGTCACCAATGGCCCGCCCAGCTACAGATGCTGGAGGCGCACCGCCCCATGCTGGCGCGTGTGGCCCGCTTTTCAAGCCCCGCCCCGGCGGTCACGCGGCTGTCGGCTTGGGCTGTTTTTTTGTCGCTTGGCGCCCTGGTTTGGGTATTGATCGACCACCTCAAAGGCATGGTGCGACTCACCGGCCAGTTGCTGCTCGACAGTATTGAACTGTGGCGCGCGCCAAGGCGTGGTCCGTGGCGCGATTTTTCTGGCCACCTCTTTCGCATTGGCGCCACCGCCTTGCCCATCACTGCGCTGGTGGGTTTTTTGATTGGCGTGGTGCTGGCGTATCTGATCAGTAAGCAGTTGAGCCAGTTTGGGGCCAATGCCTTTATCGTCAACATTCTGGGCATCTCACTCATCCGCGAACTGGGTCCGGTGCTCGCCGCCATTTTGATTGCCGGGCGCTCAGGCTCGGCCATCACGGCGCAAATTGGTGTCATGCGCGTCACCGAAGAGCTCGATGCCATGCGCGTGATGGGCATCCCCAAGGGCTACCGCCTGGTCATGCCCCGTGCGATGGCGATGGCACTGGCCATGCCGCTGATCAGCGTCTGGACCACGATTGCCGCGCTGTTTGGTGGCGTGCTCGCCGCCGACCTGACGATGGGGGTCACCCCCGCCTACTTTTTGGCCGCTCTGCCGCAAGCCGTGCCCTTGTCCAACCTGACGCTGGCGGTGGGCAAATCGGTCGTGTTTGGCTTGCTGATTGCCCTCATCGGCTGCCATTACGGCTTGCGCGTTCAGCCCAATACCGAAAGCCTGGGCAAGGGCACCACCGCCTCGGTGGTCACCTCCATCACCATGGTCATTTTGGTCGACGCCCTGTTTGCGGTGGTCTTTCAGCATACTGGCCTATGAGCACCAACGCGGTTGAAATCAGGCAGCTCAGATCGGTTTTTACCGTCGCCGGGCGTGAGTTCATCATCCACGAACAGCTCGACCTTGACATCCCCAACGGCGCGCTAATGTCCATCGTGGGCGGCTCTGGCAGCGGCAAAACCGTGCTGTTGCGTCAAATATTGGGGCTGGAGCATGCGACGCAAGGCCGCGTCACGGTGCTGGGCAAACCGGCCTCTCAGTTGGGCCGCGCGGGCGCAGCCAGCCGGGTGGGTATGTTGTTTCAGCACGGTGCCCTGTTTTCAGCCTTTACCGTGCTGGAAAACATCGCGTTTCCCCTGCGTGAACTCAACACCTTACCCGCCTCGCTCATCCGGGATGTCGCCATGGTCAAGCTCCAGATGGTCGGGCTCGACCCCTCGCATGCCCACAAAATGCCCGCCGCCTTGTCCGGCGGCATGGTCAAACGCGTGGCCCTGGCGCGGGCGCTGGTGATGGACCCGCCCCTGCTGCTGCTTGATGAGCCCACCTCCGGGCTGGACCCCGACAGCGCGGACGAGTTTTGCGTGCTGCTGCGCTCACTGCACCGCGAACTGGCGCTCACCGTGGTGATGGTCACACACGATCTGGACACCTTGTTTGAGCTCAGCACCCATGTGGCGGTGGTGGCCGATAAACACATTGTGGCCTGCGGTGCCCCGACCGAGGTGATTGCCGGATCACACCCCTTTATTCACGATTTTTTTCAAGGCGCGCGCGGACAACGCGCTGCCGCGCTTTTGCACCCGCCCGGGCCAGCCCGGTAGAAAACGGAGTTCCATGGAAAACAAATCACACGCCCTTGCTGCCGGCACTTTTGTGTTGGCGCTGCTGGCCGTTCTCATCGCCTTGGCCGTCTGGCTCACACGCGACAACCGCGCCATGCGCACCTACGAGTTGTCCAGCGCCAGCGCGGTGTCGGGCTTGCAAGCCGAGGCGTCGGTGCGCTTCAAGGGTGTGGATGTGGGCAAAGTCACCGCCATCGGCTTTGACCCCCTGCAGGTGGGCCATGTGCTGATCCGCATTGCGGTGGACGAGCAAGCGCCCCTGACCGAGTCAACCTTTGCCACGCTGGGCTTTCAAGGCGTCACCGGCTTGGCGTTTATTGCGCTGGACGATACCGGCACATCGACCACTCGGCTAACCGATGGCCGCACACCCCCGACCCGAATCCCCTTGCGCCCGGGATTGATCTCCAAACTGTCAGACCAAGGCATGGGCCTCTTGAGCCAGTTGGAGGAATCCAGCAAACGGTTCAATACGCTGCTAAGCACGGACAACCAAAAGGTTTTGATTGGCACCGTGACCAGTCTGGGCCAAGCCGCGACCCGACTTCAGCAACTCTCAAACGAGGCCAACCAAGCCCTTGCCCCCTTGGTGAAGGAGGCCAGCGCCACGCTCCAGACCATGAAAGAAACCTCAGACCGCGTGGGCGACAGCGCCGATGAGGCCCGCGCCTCGGCCAAAGCCTTCAAAGTGGTCACCGAGCGCATGAACGAGAAAGGCGGCACGCTGGACCAACTCACCCAAGGCGTGGACACCCTCGCCGCCACGGGCCAAACCCTGAATACGGCCACGCTGCCCCGCCTCAACCAAGCGCTGGACGACACCGCGCGCACCGTGCGGCGTGTGGGCCAAGCGTCTGAGACCTTGCGCGACAACCCCCAATCCCTCATTTTTGGCAGCGGCATCCAGCCGCCCGGCCCCGGCGAACCCGGCTTTTCAGCCAAGGCAGTCAAACCATGAAAAACACTATTGAATCCATAGCTACTCAAGCTATTCCAGCGTGCGCTAGAAGCTTATTTATTGCCTATTTTTTGAGTTTGACGGGCTGCGCCCTGCCCACCGCGCCAGCGCGCCCCGCCGTCTATGACTTTGGCGCAGGCAGCACGCAGTCAACGCCCACCACCGCCACACGTCCGCTCGTGAAAGCCCCACTGATCGTGAGCGAGATAGAAGCCAGCCCAGCGCTGGACAGCAGCGCCATGCTCTACCGCCTGAGCTACGCCAACCCCCAGCAACTGCGCCCCTACACGCAAGCCCGCTGGAGTATGCCGCCCGCCCAACTGCTGCGCCAGCGCCTGCGCGCGCACCTGGGCGAACACCACGCGCTGCTCAATACGGGCGACAGCCTGTTGAGCGGCACGAAAAACGCGCCCACACCGCCCTTGAGCCTGCGCCTTGAGCTAGAAGAATTCAGCCAACTGTTTGACACGCCCGAGCTCAGCACCGGCCTGCTCCGCCTGCGCGCCACCCTGACGCAAGCCAGCCCCACCGGCGAACAACTCATCGCCCAAAAAACCTTCACCCTGCAACGCCCCGCCCCCTCGCCCGACGCCCCCGGTGGCGTGCAGGCGCTAGCCGAGGCGAGTGAGGCGCTGGCGCTGGAGGTGGGGGCTTGGGTGGCGGGGGTGGGGAGGTAGCTTTTTAAGCTTAGAACTCAAGCGCACTTAACCGAGGCTGAGGTCAGCAGCATGTCACGCGGTTTTAAAATCATGGCATTATTTCTGATATCTAATAGTGATTGCATAAATTAAGCAACTCAGTACAATTGTTTGCATGAACAGCAAGCACACAAAGACACTTAAGGCGATATTCGCAAAGCCTGCTGCAAGCAATATCAAGTTTTCGGACATCGAGGCGTTGGTCACTGGGCTGGGTGGTGAGGTGCGGGAGGGTGACGGTTCACGGGTTGCTTTGCTGCTAAAAGGTGGAACCAAGCATGCCCACCGCCCGCATCCTGGCAAAGAAGCGAAACAATACCAAATCAAGGAGATCAAAGAATGGCTTACAGCAGTAGGAGTGAAGGCATGAGCAGTATGAATTACAAGGGCTACACCGCCCGGCTTGAGTTTTCTGAGAGTGATGGCGTTTTTTGGGGGAAAGTGCTCGGCTTACCGCCAAGCACCAGCATTAGCTTTGAAGGTGAAACGGTCGCGCAGTTGACGCAAGACTTTCACAATGCGATTGATTTCTACATTTCAGACTGCGCAAAAAATGGCAAAGAGGCGCTCAAGCCCGCCAGTGGAAAGCTGATGCTTCGCGTTGCGCCCGAGGTGCACAGTGCCGCCCTGATAGCCGCCCAAGCCAGTGGTAAAAGTCTGAACCAATGGGCTGCAAACGTGCTTCGAAGTGCTGCGCACGTTTGACACATCATCAGCTACTTTCAACTGGTGACAGTTTGTCACCAGTTGGCGTCCTTTTAACTTGAGACGCTACACAACATCAACCGTCGACAAATTGTCGTCGGTTAACTGCAGCTCTACACGCAAGCGCGCTGGAGCATGCCTCCCGCCCAGCTGCTGCGCCAGGGCCTGCGCGCGCGCCTGGGCGAACACCACCTGCTGCTCAATGCGGGCGACCGTCTGCCCGACAGCGTTAAAACCACCGCCACACCGACTTCGCCGCCTACGCCGCCCCAACCCGTCTTGAACCTGCGCCTTGAGCTTGAAGAATTCAGTCAACTGTTTGACACCCCCGAGCACAGCACCGGCCTGCTCCGCCTGCGCGCCACCCTCACGCAAATCAGCCCCACAGGTCAACAACTGATTGCCCAGCGCACCTTCACCCTGCAGTGCCCCGCCCCCTCGCCCGACGCCGCAGGTGGCGGGGGTGGGGCGGTAAGCCGTTGAAGTCCGCTGCCCAGCAGTTAATCACCTCAGTAAATCAGGAATTAATATCCTGAGGAAACACATCGGCAGGTCAACCTCAATGCACCCCTGCCAACTCCACCCCAATGAGCGTAGCGATCACCGCTGGCGTTGACACATCGGTATGGTTGTCCACACTTGCAATCACAGCCCGCAGCGTTGGCAGATCAGTGCCGCCTGCGCCCATTACTTCGGTGTAGTACCGCGCCACTGCCGTCTCGTTGATGAACTGCTGTGCGGTACCGCCCCAGGTAGGGTCAGTTAGCGATTTATTTGCCAGGTTGCCAAATACCGTAAAGATCATGTCGCCTACCGTCCAGCCGATATCCAAGGCACCTTTGATGTCGCTAATGGCTTCTTGCTTGGCCTGCGCTGTGGCGCTGTTCTTGACGATGTTGGCGACTAGGCTGGTTGCCAATTCTTCGTGACTCAGGCTGACAGGGTAGATGTCAGTGAACTGGGCCTTGGTGGTGAAGATGTTGACGATTTCCTTGACCGTCAAGGGGTAGTTGTAGGCTTGTGCTAATTGGTTCATGTACTCCTTGCCGGGCGCTGCATTGAAGGCCACGACAAAGAAGTGGTAGAGGCTGTCAACCGTCGCGGTGGTGAAGTTGTAGTCACCTACCCCGGCGTAGTTGTTGCCAGCCAAATCCTTGATGGCGCCGGCACCAATTTCGACTTTGTAGCCGGTGAAGATGCCTAGGTCTTTGGACGGATTGATGATCAGGGTGTTTCCTGAGATTGTCAGGTTGAAGCTGGTAGCTGCGTCGTAGGTGGCAATTGTGGCGCCGCTTGTATCCTTGAGGGTGATGCTGCCCGTGCCTTTGGCAATGGACTCACTGAAGGTAATGATGAAGTTGCTGGCAATTGCAGCACTTGTAGCTTCGTCAAGCGGGCTGAACGTGACGACCTTAGGCACACTGATATCGGCTGTAATGAACGAATAATCGCCAAATATATTTGGTAAGGATTGTGAGTTTAAAGTTCCAGACGAAAAACTGTACTTGAAGCTCCCCATTTGAGCAGACGTCGAAAAAACAAGCTGCACAAAATCGGTGTTGTCTCCGGCGTTGTTTATGCTGGCCGAAATGCCAACTGAGCCGTTCGCACCAACTTCTGAAATAGAAGCGGTTGCGGCATAGCTGCCAGAGCTGCCAGCTCGCCACGAATCAAAATGAACAATCGAGCTGTCGTAGGAGAGGCTAAATGCCAGAGAGCTGTTTGAGGTCGCCCACTGCGCGGCTGAAAGGGACAGAATTAGCTTTCCGTTTTCAGTTGAAGGCGTTGCCGACAACGAATTTGGAATGAAAACTCCATCGGTAACATTAAAGCTGGTGGCAATGCCGAGACTGGTAAGCTGTGCTG
>CANBUY010000079.1 GCA_947372745.1 Comamonadaceae bacterium
ATAGACTTTATCTTAAATAACCAAGATATTTTGTGCGTTCTGAAACCCTATTTTTACTCTTTAACTCCAACGAATTCCGAATGGCAAGGTTTCATCAATGGTGATCGACACCATGCCAACAAGACCTAATCTGGCAGACTCGTTACCGACACTTGTCAAACCTTTGAGCAAGGTATTTGCGGTGACCAGCGGTAAAGGCGGTGTTGGGAAAACCTTTTTCAGCGCCAATTTGGCGGCGGCACTGTCAAAGCTTGGCCTGCGTGTGTTGGTGATGGATTTTGACCTTGGACTGGCTAACCTGGACGTGGTCCTGAACCTGGACCCCAAGTTCACGTTGCATGATGTCTTTGTCGGAAAAGCAAAAATTGACGAGTCAATTATTCAGGCGCCAGGAGGTTTTGACGTCGTACTCGCGGGATCATCCCGTGTGGAATACGCTAGATTGGCACCAGATTTGCCTAAAAATTTCCTGGAAACCATCAGCCTCTTGGTCCCCGCTTACGACATTGTGCTGATGGATACCGGCGCAGGGCTCTCCGAAGTCGTGCTCTTTGCGGTCTCCATAGCCTCTGAAGTCCTGGTGTTGGTAACCCCTGAGCCCACCTCACTCACCGATGCCTATGCCACCATCAAGGTACTCGCCAAACAACAAAGACGCCAGAAAATCAGAATCGTGGTGAACCAGACCGCTCGCCAAGGCGATGGCCGCATCGTCACCACCCAACTGCAGCAAGTCGTGGACCGCTTCATCACGCCCGAACTGGCACAGCCCGTCCGCTTGATTTACACGGGGGAAATTCCAGCCGACCCCTGTGTCCGCCAGGCCGTCATGCGACGCCAGTTGCTGATGAAAACCACGCCAGGGTGCCCAGCCGCCTTGGCGATTCAGCAGATTGCGGTGCAAATAGAAGGCGCCCTAATCAAACCGTGACGATCCAGCCCTCGAGCGGATCCATGTGGTCTGGCAAGCCATAGCGGGCTGCGCCTTGAGCATGCCGGGTTTGAGCCCAAGCGGCCTGAACCATGCACAGCACCGCATCCAGCGAATCGCCACTGGCATCATCGACCAACACATCGCGCTGAGCATGCGTGAGCTTGAGCCGCAAATTCAATCGGGTTTGGCCATGTTCCAGGGCTGTAATCAGGTCTTTACGGGCAATTAGCCGCTCCGGAGTTTGCTTGGCCTTGTCGTCACTTTTGTAACTCCGGTTACTCAAAACTTCCCGAGCCAACAAACCAGGATAGCCCTCCAAAGCGAATCGAGGTGGTCGTCCTTCATCCGGACCTTCGCCCTGCCCCCCCGGATGCAAACCGACCAGGTTGACGCCCGCTTTCACCATGAGCGGCACCCCGGCGTGCAACATATATGCCACCGGCGGATTGACCCACTTCATGGAGGGACTCGAGCCGGCGGGAATATCCGTGGCACGGTGGGCAAATTTGCCCCCCACAGGACGGGCATTGCAAAAAGCGGCGAACGTGGCGCGAATTTGCTCCCTGCTTAGGCAGGAATAATGCGCGATGCAGTCAGGCCAGTTCGATGGCCATCCCAAGGTTTGCACCAATTCTCTGGGCAGACCAAAGGGCAAATCAAACGCACCAACCCAAGACCTTGGGTGCTCCAGCCACTTAGAGAACAATTCCAGAGAAGTTAAACGCTCCAGTTTCGATAGCTGGATACGCCCGCCAGATAAGGCACCAGTGGCTATAACGATAGGTTTTTTTGACGTGGGGCGGCTGGAAAAATCACACCCCACCAGCAAAACATTTTCTACCACTGCCTGCGTACTGGGTGTCACGGAACCCGTTGAACGATCACGAGCGGCCAATAATGCAGGCGGTGGCCATCAACTCTTCGAGCAAAGCCAAAGAGACTTTTCCGGAGACGGTGTAGGGATTGAGCTCAGGCTTTTCTGCGTATTTAAGCAAAATAGAGGCATTGATCTTGGCGACGTTGACGGCGCCCATCGTCCAACCAGCAAACCGGCGTTCCGTTATTTCTTCATACTGGAGCAACTCAACGTCCTTGTGGCGGGCATCACGCTGAATATGGCCGTAGAGCTCGCTGATGGCTGCGCGTCCACCTTCAATCGCTTGAAGAAAAATGCCGCCGCCATAGCAAAGAATGCCCGTAATACCGCTGCTGGGGTTGAATTGACGGGATTGCGACAGGATGGCATCGATGGCGGCCGGACTGGTGTCGATGGCACGACTGGCGTAAAGTAAACGAACCAACATGATCAGGCTTTCTTTGGAATCAGGGCGAGAAATTCGCGGCGCAGATTGGGGTCTTTGAGGAAACTGCCGCGCATGACCGAGTTGATCATCTTGCTGTCCATGTCCTTCACACCACGCCAGCCCATGCAAAAGTGGCTCGCCTCCATGACAATCGCCAAACCGTCAGGCTGGGTTTTTTGCTGGATCAAATCGGCCAACTGAACCACAGCTTCTTCCTGAATCTGGGGGCGTCCCATGACCCATTCGGCTAGGCGTGCGTACTTGGACAAGCCAATTACGTTGGTGTGTTCATTGGGCAGGACGCCAATCCAGATTTGCCCGATCACCGGGCACAAGTGGTGACTGCAAGCGCTGCGCACCGTGATGGGGCCGACGATCATCAGCTCATTGAGGTGCTCGGCGTTGGGAAACTCAGTGATCGGTGGCGCAGGGACATAGCGCCCGCGAAAAACCTCATTCACATACATTTTGGCCACGCGGCGCGCTGTTTTGTCGGTGTTGTGGTCACGCTCGGTGTCGATCACCAGGCTGCTCAACACGCCCTTCATTTTGTCTTCGACTTCATCCAGCAGCTTCTCCAGCTCACCGGGCTCGATGAACTCCGCGATGTTGTCGTTGGCATTGAAACGCTTTTTTGCCGCCTGCAAGCGCTCACGAATTTTGACGGATACGGGGGTGCCTTCGTCGGCATCGCTTGGGATCATGGTGCTTCTGCTTTTCATTAACATCCAATAATGTTATCAGCGTTTGAGCCGCATGGTTTTTCAGAGCAAATACCCGTAATTATGATCAGCCTGCTCTTTAATCAGTAGCGCTTGCCGTACAGAAACAACATGATGCGCACCAAACCCAGCGAAAGCAAATCGAGTGCGCGTTGCCTCAGGGGTCGGTGGGTGTAAGCCTCGGGCTCGATGCGAAGGCCATCCTTCACCATCGCATTCAGCAAACGAGACCTCAAGAGCTGCGCGAAAACCACATCATCCACCACCACGTTGGCTTCACGCGCAAGCAGCAAACTCAATGGATCCAGATTGGAGGAACCCACCGTGGCCCAGTGACCATCGATGACCGCCACTTTGGCATGAAGAAAACTAACTGAGTATTCGTGAATTTCGACCCCAGCGGCCAACAAGGCGCCATAAACCGGCCGGGTCGCATGAAATTGCATGAAATACTCATAGCGCCCTTGCAACAAGAGACGAACCCGAACCCCCCGCTGGGCTGCATGAATGAGACCTTTCCGCAGTTTTCGACCCGGCAAAAAATAGGCATTGGCAATGATTATTTCGCTTTGGGCCTCACCAATGGCTTTGCGGTAGCTTCGCTCAATGCGGCTTCGATTCAGCAGGTTATCGCGCAGCACCAGCGCTGCTTTGGCCGGCGCGAGAGGGTTCAGAGCCCAGTTTTCTTCAATCTCCCCCAAGCGATGCGATGCCAGCGTCGCTTTCACGGCCTGCTGAAGCGCAAGCCACGCCGCCCTGAAGTCACTCTCAGTCATGGTGCGCACGGCTTGCAGCCGCCACCAAAGCCGGGCCGCGGCCTCATGCACGGTCTGCACCAAGGGACCCATGACGCGCACGGAAAAGTCAAACCGGGGAAATTCCAGGGTACCGTGGTTGGGGTCAAAAAAATCATCCAGCACATTGATGCCGCCACAAAAAGCCACACGGCCATCCACCACGCAGAGCTTTCGGTGCAAGCGGCGCCAACGACTGGGGATCAGCAAGCCCCAGCGCCCCAAGGGCGAAAAAATTTGCCACTTCACACCGGCGGCATCAAAGCGCCGAGCCCATTCATCGGTAATTGCAGGGGTACCCACGCCATCCATCACCAAAAAGACCGCCACGCCGCGCCCTGCAGCACGCTCCAGCGCTTGCGCAATGTGGGCGCCCATGCCCTGGGTATTGAAGATGTAAGTCTCAAACCTCACTTCGTGCACGCTGCGGTCAATGTCGGCGATGAGCGCCGCAAAGAATTCCTGGCCGCCTTGAAGCAACTGAACCTGATGACCTGACCGTAGTTGCGCCATCGTGCAGCTACTGAATGGGGAGCGCGAACTCGGCGATCAGGGGTAAATGATCTGACATGCGCCACCAAATGCGACCACGCGGCACCTCGGTGCCCAAGGGCGTCAAGCCTCGGGCATAGACATAATCCAATTGCACCAGCGGCAGACGTGACGGAAAAGTGGCTTGCGGCGCGCCACCAAAGGCTTTTAGGTTTTCAGCCTCCATCGCATGTTGCACCGAACTGCCCCAATCATTGAAGTCACCGGCCACCAAGAGGGGGGCGTCCCGGGGAATTTCCCGCTCAATGAACCGTTGCAACTGCGCGACCTGACGGGTGCGACTCGACCGGATAAGCCCCAAATGAACCACCAGCACATGAACCGCCTGCCCATGAACCAGCACTTCTACGTGCAAGAGTCCACGCTGCTCAAAGCGATGGTCTGAAATATCTTCATGCTGATGGGTGATGACTGGCCAACGTGACAACAAGGCGTTGCCATGCTCACCGTGGCGGGTGGTGGCGTTGGTTTGATAAATGGCCTCAAAGCCTAGCGGGGCTAAAAAGTCGGCTTGCGGCATCTCTGGCCAATGAGCGAAGTGTTTCTCCTCACGTCGGTGCATCTTGCGCACCTCTTGCAGGCAAACAATGTCGGCATCCAACTGCTCCACCGCATGCCCCAGGTTGTGAATTTCCAGGCGGCGCCCCGGTCCAATGCCTTGCACGCCCTTGTGGATGTTGTAGGTCGCGATGCGGACAATATTCATAAGGGAATCTGGTTATTGGCAAATCGGGGCAGCATCAGACAAGCCTCGGCATTGGAAGGAGAGAAGCAAGCCTCTGCGGCTTCCAGATAAGGCAGCCACTTGTAGGCGGTGTGCTCTCGTGGACTTAAATGCACAGCTGCGCCGGTTGGCACCCTCAAACCAAACAAATGCTCGGTATTGCGCGTCACACCCGGACCGTAGCGGTGACGCCACTGGGGGTAAATTTCATAAATATTCTCCAATTGCCAATCCAGCAGGCACTCATTCAACTCAGAGCCGGATCCGCAGTCAATGCCGGTTTCTTCAAACACCTCACGGATGGCGGTTTGGACAAACGACTCGTCCATGGTGTCTTTGGAGCCCGTCACGGATTGCCAAAAATCCTCCGCATTGGCTCTTTTGATCATCAAGACGTCAAGCGCCTCGGTGTAGATCACGACCAAAACTGATTGAGGGATTTTGGGGTACATGGTCAGGTTTGCGGTCGAAAAAAAAGGACGCTAATTTAGCGTCCTTTTATTCTGCCTGATTCTCAGCAGCTGACTTGATTAAACCGGCTTCGCCAGCTCTGTGGGACGCAATCGGATGTGAAGTTCACGCAATTGTTTCTCTTCAACTGGCGAAGGGGCTTGCGTCAGCAAGCACTGGGCACGCTGGGTCTTAGGGAACGCAATCACGTCGCGGATAGACTCTGCACCCGTCATGAGCGTCACGATGCGGTCAAGACCAAATGCGAGGCCGCCGTGGGGAGGCGCGCCATATTGCAAGGCATCCAGCAAGAAGCCAAACTTGTCTTGCGCTTCTTCGGGCGTGATTTTCAAGGCATCAAACACTTTTTGCTGCACGTCTGCGCGGTGGATACGAACCGATCCGCCCCCCATTTCCCAGCCATTGAGCACCATGTCGTAGCCCTGGGAAATACATTTCTCAGGGGCCGTGACCATCCAGTCTTCGTGGCCTTCTTTGGGCGCCGTGAACGGGTGGTGAACCGCTGTGAAGCGCTGTGCGTCTTCATCAAACTCAAACATCGGGAAATCAACCACCCACAGTGGGCGCCATGATTTCTCAAAGAGGCCGTTCTTTTTACCAAACTCGCTGTGGCCAATCTTGATGCGCAAGGCACCAATAGCGTCGTTCACCACTTTGGCCTTGTCAGCACCAAAGAAGATCAAGTCGCCATCTTGGGCACCGGTGCGGGACAGCACTTCAGCCAGCGCTTTGTCATGGATGTTTTTAACAATCGGTGACTGCAAGCCATCGCGGCCTTTGGCCAGATCGTTGACCTTGATGTAAGCCAAGCCTTTGGCGCCGTAAATTTTGACAAACTCGGTGTAGCCATCAACTTCGCTGCGGCTCAGGCCACCCACTTCACGGGCACCACCTGGTACACGCAAGCCCACCACACGGCCATCCTTCATATTGGCAGCACCAGAGAACACCTTGAAGTCCACATCCGTCATGACATCGGTCAATTCGGTGAACTCCAACTTGACTCGCAAGTCAGGCTTGTCAGAGCCGTAGCGGTGCGCAGCCTCCTGGAAGGTCATCACCGGGAACTCGCCCAAATCAACGTTCAAGGTGTTCTTGAACACGGTGGTGATCATGCCCTGGAACATGTCACGAATCTCTTGCTCGCTCAGGAACGAGGTCTCGATATCAATCTGGGTGAATTCGGGCTGACGATCCGCGCGCAAGTCTTCGTCACGGAAGCACTTGGTGATTTGGTAGTAGCGGTCATAACCGGCCACCATCAACAACTGTTTGAAGAGCTGAGGGCTTTGTGGCAGGGCAAAAAAGTGCCCCTCGTGAACCCGGCTTGGCACCAGGTAATCACGCGCACCCTCGGGGGTGGACTTGCCCAACATCGGGGTTTCGATGTCAATAAAGCCATTGGCATCCAAAAACTTGCGCACTTCCATGGACACGCGATAGCGCAGCATCAGGTTGTTTTGCATGTAGGGGCGACGCAGGTCGAGCACGCGGTGCGTCAGGCGGGTGGTCTCGCTCAGGTTGTCGTCGTCCAACTGGAACGGTGGTGTGACTGAGGGGTTAAGCACGGTCAACTCATGGCAAAGCACTTCGATCTTGCCGCTTTTGAGGTTGTCGTTGGTGGTGCCTTCAGGGCGCGCACGGACCAGGCCCTTGACCTGAATGCAGAATTCGTTGCGAATGCCTTCAGCCGTTTTGAACATGTCGGCGCGATCAGGATCGCACACCACTTGAACATAGCCTTCGCGGTCACGGATATCGACAAAAATGACGCCGCCGTGGTCGCGGCGACGGTTGACCCAGCCACACAAAGTCACAGTTTCGCCCAACAGGGCTTCGGTCACAAGACCGCAATAGTGGGAACGCATAGCCATAGAGTGCTTTCAGAGCCCGCCCAATGGGGCGGCGCAGGTTGTCAAATGAATTAAGAAGAAACGGTGGGACTTGCCGTGGGGGCAACAGAACCCATTGAAATCACGTAGGTGAGTGCCTCGTCAACACTCATGCTGAGTTCAATGACTTCAGCGCGTGGCAGCATCAGGAAAAATCCACTGGTCGGGTTCGGCGTGGTCGGCACATAAACGCTGACAAAATCTGCGCCCAAATGGCCAGCCACCTCACCGCCCGGCGCACCGGTTTGAAACGCAATAGTCCAGACACCTGCGCGCGGGTACTGAACCAAAAGCGCGGTCCGGAAAGCGTTGCCATTGCTGGAAAAAAGTGTGTCTGAGACTTTTTTGACGCTGTTGTAAATCGACTTAAAAACCGGAATATTGGTGAACAGCTTGCCCCACTGCTTGAGCCACCAGCGGCCGGCCACATTGGAGACCAAGGCACCCGTGACCAGCAGCGCTGAGAACACCAGTACGACGCCCAAACCGGGAATATGGCGAAGTTGAGTGATCAACTCACCCGTGGAAGCATCAGGTGTCAGCGCGGCCAGGCCCGTCAGGAAACTGCCGAAGATGGAATCGAGCAATCCGACCAGCCACAGCAAGACCCAAATGGTGAGCGTCAAGGGCAACCAAGCCAGAAGCCCGGTGAGAAGGTATTTTTTTATAGGCACAAAACCCCCTTATCCAGCAGAAGCCGCAGGCGCAGCAGGCGCGGGCGCAGCTGGGGTTGACGTGCCGTCACTGGACTTGGTACTTTCAGCCGCTTTGGGTGCCGAATCTATTCCTGTGGGGGTACTTGAAGTGGCTGCAGGGCCACCTTTGAAGTCGGTGGCGTACCAGCCAGAGCCTTTAAGTTGGAAGCCCGCAGCCGTGAGCTGTTTTTTAAAGGTGGAGGCACCGCAAGACGGGCAATCGGTCAGCAGAGAATCCGACATTTTTTGCAAAACGTCTTTGGCAAACCCGCAGGACTCGCATTTATAAGCATAAATTGGCATGGCGATAAGGCTTGGATTTCAAGTTGCAAAGCTTTTAATTATAAAGCGAAGCAAGCTAAAAAACCTGAGCATGGGCAAGGAACTGCATGGCGATTAAGCCCAACACAAACCCGAAAGCGATATAGATCAGCGACTGTAGCAAGCGATTGGTGCGCTTTTGCTCCAAAAGCAATTGTGCAGCCAGTCGGTCATCACCCGGCTTGGCGGCTTGCAAAAAATTAACCAGCAGGCGTGGCAGCTCAGGGAGTAACTTGGCATACCGGGGGGCTTCATTTTTCAATTGTTCCAACAGCTTCTTGGGCCCCAACTGGTTCATCATCCAGGTCTCAAGAAATGGTTTGGCGGTATTCCAGAGGTCCAAATCGGGATCAAGCTGGCGCCCGAGCCCTTCAATATTGAGCAAGGTTTTCTGCAGCAAGACCAATTGCGGCTGAATTTCGACCTGAAAGCGGCGCGAGGTCTGAAACAAGCGCATCAGCACCAAACCCAGAGAGATTTCCTTCAAAGGGCGGTCAAAGTAAGGCTCACACACCGAACGAATCGCCGACTCCAGCTCGTCCACCCGCGTGGCAGCGGGCACCCAACCGGACTCAATGTGCAGCTCGGCCACCCGCTTGTAGTCGCGACGGAAAAAGGCTGTGAAATTTTGCGCTAGATACTCTTTGTCCACTTCGGTCAGGGTGCCCACAATACCGAAATCCAGAGAAATATAGCGACCAAAGGTGGCCGGTTCCAGGCTCACCTGAATATTGCCGGGGTGCATGTCGGCATGGAAAAAACCATCCCGAAACACCTGAGTAAAGAAGATGGTGACCCCATCGCGGGCCAACTTGGGGATGTCGACCCCTGCAGCCCTGAGTTTCTCAACCTGGCTGATGGGCACCCCGTTCATGCGCTCCATGACAATGACGTCGGTCATGCAGTAGTCCCAGAACATCTCGGGAATTAGCACCAAATTCAACCCATCCATGTTGCGGCGCAACTGAGCGGCGCTTGAGGCCTCCCGCACCAAATCGAGCTCGTCGTGCAGGTACTTATCAAACTCTGCCACGACTTCCCGAGGCTTCAGGCGCTTACCATCGGCCGACAAACCATCCACCCAACCCGCCATCATGCGCAACAGACTCAGGTCTTTTTCGATCGCTTTGAGCATGTTGGGGCGCAGCACCTTGACGGCGACATCACGGATCTTGCCCGTGCGGTCCTTGATCACCGCAAAGTGAACCTGTGCAATGGAGGCACTGGCGATTGGCTCATGGTCAAACGAGACGAAGATATCGCTCAGTTTTTTATTGAACGAACGCTCAATGGTGGCAATGGCGATCGCACTGCTGAAGGGAGGCACCCGGTCCTGCAAAAGTGCCAGTTCATCGGCAACATCCAAGGGCATCAGGTCGCGCCGAGTGGACAACACCTGTCCAAACTTCACAAAAATCGGCCCCAATCGCTCCAAAGCTTCGCGAATACGCTGGCCGCGAGGCGCCTGTAAATTTCGCCCTACCGTCAAGACGCGCGACAAGGCATTGAGCCAAGGCTTTTGAAAACTGGTTAAAAAAAGTTCATCCAGACCGTAACGCAACATCACCCAAATAATGAAGGCGCCGCGAAACAAGCGCGTCATGAGGACGCCTTGTCTTGCCCAGTGGCATCACGGCTGGTCAAAAACTGCTTCACCGCCTGCGCCAGGCTGCGGGCTGCCGCGCTCAGGGCGTGAGCAGGGGCATCCCCCATCAAGCGGGCCAGGTCTTCTTCGATATCCCAGCGAATGTGGTCGGCCAGCCAGTTCACCTCTGCGGCGAGTTGCACATCACCTTCCACACGAACCGGCGGCTTGTCGCCACGCAAGGTGGCCTGCGCCAATGCGACCGGAGAAGCCTCGGTGACCCACAGCACCAGATCGGGCTTGGCATCTGCGGACGCCAGGTCCAACAAACCAGCTGGTGTGGCGGTCAGGAAAAGTGTGAATTCACGCCACTGCAGGTGAATGACGCGGCCTTTTTGACGCACCAAGCGACTGGTCGCTTCGGATTCCTGACTGAGGATGTGGTTTAACAGCAGCACCATGCGCCGCTGAACTTCGTCAACAGCCCAAGCGGGCGGCTGAAATTGGGGAAGGGGAAGGTTTTGAATAAAACCTTCCAAAAAAGAAAAAGGGGACTGTGTTGCCATAGTCCCCGATTATTCCCTGAATTTCCCTGAGTTCTCAGGGCGTCTGCAGGAGACCTTTATTGAAGTGCTTGAACGCCAGCGACCAGCCAGCCGCTGTTGCCACTTTTAGGCTTGGTCATGTTCCAGACTTCGCGGAATGGATTGGGGCCGGCAGAAGCTTCTTCGCGGATCATGCCGGAGAACTCGACGCTCACCATGTAGTCATCGCCCAAGTCTTCAATACCCAGGAGCTGCGCTTCAATCATGACCACCTCGGTCAGATTCAAGGGGCCGCCTGTGTGAACTTCACGCTCAGCAAGTTGCGCTTGAATCTCTTTGAGCATGCTGTCAGTCATCATGACTTTCAAAGCCGCAATGTCAGACTTGTCCCAAGCTGCTTGAAGGGAGATGAAATTGGCTTTGGCCGAATTCAGGAAGCCCTCGGTATCAAAACCGGCAGGGATTCCCCAGGTTTGAGAGCCCCCCAAAGCCGTACCGATCATGGAACCCGAGGCATTGGGCGTGGCATTCAAGCCTTCAAAGGCCGCACTGTTTTGCTCATAGGGACGGGCAGAAGCGTCATTACCGACATTTTCCGGGCGGTAGGTCGTGGGCGTTTGAACCGCGCCACCCGCGCCCTGAAATGCAAAGGGTGAATTAGCCGTCGCGCCAGATGAGGCTGCTTTGCGTGAGCGCATGAACCAACCCACCGCCATCATGATGGCCAGGGCGATCAAACCAAACATCAGAAACTGTGCAATCGCACCGCCACCAATACCCATCGAACTGGCCAACCAAGCCAAGCCCAAACCAGCGGCCAAACCGCCCAGCATCGCGCCCCAAGGGCGTTTTGGCGCCGCAGCAGGAGGCGCCACAGGTGCAGGGGCTGCAGCGGGGGCCTTGGCAGCGCCCGGGGCAGGCGGCGCGGCTTGACGTTGCGTCACATTACCGGACTGCTGACCGACGGACTTGCCGCCACCCATGCGCTTGGCTTCAGCGTTGATGCCCGCAAGCATCAAAAAAACAGCCAGTAACAAAGACCAAAACTTCATGATGTCTCCTAAAAAATTCTTAACATTTAATTCCGACATGCAAGGCTACCAGCCCGCCGGTCATGTTGTGGTAATCCACATGCCCAAAGCCATTATTTTTCATCAGGGTTTTAAGCGCTTCCTGCGAGGGATGCATGCGGATGGACTCAGCCAGATAGCGGTAACTGGAGTCATCTCCCGCCACCAGCTGCCCCAGTTTGGGCAGCACCTTGAATGAATACCAGTCGTAAACCTTCTCCAAGGGGGGCGCCACTTTGGAGAACTCCAGCACCAGCAGCTTGCCACCGGGTTTGAGCACCCGGTTCATCTCGGCCAATGCCACGTCTTTGTGCGTCATGTTGCGCAAGCCAAAGGCTACGCTAACCACATCAAAGTGATTGCTGGGGAAAGGCAGTTTTTCAGCATCGCACACCAGCGTGGGCAAGACGACACCGGCATCCAGCAGGCGATCGCGCCCGGTGCGCAGCATGGCTTCATTGATGTCGGTATGCACCACGCGCCCGGTTTTGCCGACTTTCTTGGAGAAAGCCAAGGCCAAATCCCCCGTGCCACCGGCGATATCCAGAACCTGCGAGCCTTCGCGCAAGTTGGCCACCTGCACCGTGAAGGCTTTCCAGACGCGGTGCAAACCCATCGACATCAGGTCGTTCATCAGGTCGTACTTGGGGGCCACGGAGTCGAACACGCCCCTGACGTGCTTTGCTTTTTCGGCTTCGTCGACCGATTGATAACCAAAATGTGTTGTTGTCATGGGTGGATACTAAACATGAAATGTCCGCTGGGCGATGAGGTTTCCCCTAGCCCCGGACATTTTGTTGTAATTATGATGAAATATTGATTTAAAGCACGTTCGACGTGCTTAGCCAGCTACCAATTAAATAGCAGTCTCAATGACTGGCGCAGTCGTGTCCCGCCTTCTCAGGCATCGGCGTATCGCGCGTGGCACCTGCAGCGCTCAGGCGCGCTTCATAGGCGGCCCAGAGCTCAGCTTGCTGGGAGCCCAAAAAGTAGAGGTACTCCCAAGAAAAAATGCCGGTGTCGTGCCCATCAGAAAACGCCGGTTGCACCGCATAGTTTCCCACCGGCTCCAGCCCGGACAGCTCCACATCGCGTTTGCCGGTTTGCAACACTTCCTGACCTGGCCCATGCCCCTGAACTTCGGCTGACGGCGAGTAGACCCGCATCAACTCAAAGGGGATGCGGAAATCGGCGCCATCAGAGAAGCTGACCTGCAGCACCCGCGACTGGCTGTGCACGGTGATGTCCTGTGGCGTGGGAGCGCCTGCTTTTAAACCTGCCATAGCGAGCACCTTTTAAATTTAAACCTTAAACCAGCACGCGTTCAATGCCGCCGTTGTTGGCTTTGTTGACGTAATCGGGCATCCACTGGTCACCCAAAATCTGGTTGGCCATTTCGACCACAATGTAATCTGCCTCCAAGAGGCCATTTTTCAGATCATCACCAAAACGGCTCAAGCCTTGCAGACACGCGGGGCAGGAGGTCAAAATTTTGACGTTTTCCTTGGCGCCCAACAGGCCTTTTTCACGCAGCTGGTTCTCACCCTTGAGTATTTCCTCTTCTTTGCGAAAGCGCACTTGCGTGGAAATATCGGGCCGGTTCAAAGCCAGCGTGCCCGATTCGCCGCAGCAGCGCTCAGACTGAATCACGTTATCGCCCAGCAAAGCCTTGACGGTTTTGATGGGTTCTTGTAATTTCATCGGGCTGTGACAGGGGTCATGGAAAAGGAATGAGCCCGCGTTATCCAGCGTAATGCCCTTCTCCAGCAAGAATTCATGGATATCGATGATGCGACTGCCGGGAAATATCTTGTCAAATTCATAGCCCTGCAACTGGTCATAACAAGTACCACAACTGACCACCACGGTTTTGATGTCGAGGTAATTCAGCGTGTTGGCCACCCGGTGGAACAGCACGCGGTTGTCGGTGATGATCTTGTCGGCCTTGTCAAACTGACCCGAGCCGCGCTGGGGGTAACCGCAGCACAAATAACCCGGCGGCAACACGGTTTGCACCCCCGCATGCCAAAGCATGGCCTGCGTGGCCAGCCCCACCTGGCTGAACAATCGCTCAGAGCCGCAACCGGGGAAGTAAAACACCGCTTCCGTCTCGGACGTGGTGCTTTTGGGGTCCCGAATGATGGGTACGTAGTCTTTGTCTTCAATATCCAGCAAAGCACGCGCCGTCTTTTTGGGCAAACCACCGGGCAGCTTTTTGTTCACAAAGTGAATGATTTGCTCTTTAATCGGCGCCGTGCCGACCGTGGCGGGCGGCGCCTTGGTTTGCTTGCGCGAAATGACTTTGAGCACATCCGAGGCAATGCGCTGCGCCTTGATCGCCACATCCACCATCAGCGTACGCGCCAACTTGATGGTCTCGGGGTTGGTGGCGTTCAGCATGAACATGGCGGCAGCCCCAGCAGGCCGGAACGACTTCTTGCCCATTTTGCGCAACAGGTTTCGCATGTTCATGGAGACATCACCAAAGTCGATATTCACCGGACAAGGCGACAGGCACTTGTGGCACACCGTGCAGTGGTCGGCCACGTCTTCGAACTCTTGCCAATGGCGAATCGAGATGCCCCGGCGGGTTTGCTCTTCGTACAAGAAGGCCTCAACCAGCAACGAGGTGGCCAGGATCTTGTTGCGTGGGCTGTAGAGCAAGTTGGCGCGCGGCACGTGGGTGGCGCACACCGGCTTGCACTTGCCGCAGCGCAGGCAGTCCTTCATGGACGTGGCGATGTCGCCGATGTCCGACTGCTGCATGATCAGCGA
>CANBUY010000080.1 GCA_947372745.1 Comamonadaceae bacterium
ACGACAAGCCCATGGTGTATTACCCGCTGACGACGCTTATGCTGGCGGGCATTAGGGATGTGTTGCTGATCAGCACACCGCAAGACACACCGCGTTTCACCGAGCTGTTGGGTGACGGCAGCCAGTGGGGCATGAACATTCAGTACGCGGTGCAGCCCAGCCCAGACGGGTTGGCTCAGGCGTTCATCATTGGCCGCGATTTTGTGGGTAACCAGCCCAGCGCTCTGGTTTTGGGTGACAACATTTTCTACGGGCATGAACTGGGTAGCCTGCTGGCCAGTGCTGATGCGCGGGCAGTGGGGGCCAGCGTGTTTGCCTACCATGTGCACGACCCGGAGCGTTATGGTGTGGTGGAGTTTGATTCGGCTTTTAGAGCCATCAGCATCGAAGAAAAACCACAGAAGCCGAAAAGCAAATATGCTGTGACGGGCTTGTATTTTTACGATCAGCAGGTTTGCGACATTGCCGCCGAAGTGAGGCTCTCAGCTCGTGGTGAGTTTGAAATTACCGATGTGAACAGGCGTTATCTTGCGATGGGCCAGTTGAACGTTGAAATGATGCGGCGTGGATATGCTTGGCTGGATACGGGGACGCATGACAGCTTGCTAGAAGCTGCCGGATTTATTGCAACCCTGCAAAAGCGCCAGGGTTTGATGGTTTCTTGCCCTGAGGAAATTGCATATCGGCAGGGATGGATCCATGAGGATCAGTTGCAAAAATTGGCAGAGCCATTGAAAAAAAATGCGTATGGGCAGTATTTGCTTAATCTAATCAAATAAAAACGATGTTCAAGTTTTGGGCAAAGAGATGACAGTACGTTCAACCATATCAGTGGCCATGGCAACCTACAACGGAGGGCCATATTTGCAGGATCAGCTCAGTAGTCTTGCGGCGCAGGAGTGGTCACCGTTGGAATTGATCATCACTGACGACGGGTCCAAGGATGATACCGTCTCGCTGATCAAAAGTTTTGCTCTGCATGCCCCCTTTCCAGTCCATGTTGAGCAAAACACCGAGCGCCTGGGGTACGGACGAAACTTTTTGAAAGCAGCATCCATGTGTGAAGGTACGCACGTGGCTTTTTGCGACCAAGATGATGTTTGGTTGCCTCATAAATTGAGTCAAGTCAGTGCTGTACTGGGAGAGAGTGACTATGACTTGGTTGCGCACAGCGCAAAAGTCGTTGATAGAAGCCTGAACTGGCTTGGAGTGAACTTTCCGGATATCGAGTCCACCAGACCTTTGGGCGAAGAAGAAATGCGTAGTAGTCGCTTTTGGCCTGGGTTCACATTGACTGTTTCCCGTTCATTGTTAAGAGTGCTTGACTCAGAACTAGGCCAGATTCAAACATCTCATGACGAAAAATTCGCCCATGATGAGTTGATCTGCGAGTTGGCATGCGAGCAACGATCATGTTTTGTGATTTCCGAACCGCTAGCGCTTTACCGACAGCATGGGAATAATTTGATTGGTTTTCATGGTGCCATGAAGGCTAGTACTGATAACCCACGGACTATTTAACTTATGCCCTACCAAGTCACAAAGCTGGCTTTGCCAGATGTACTGATGCTGGAGCCTCGGGTCTTAGACGCCGCAGAAGGTTTCTTTTTCGAAAGCTTTAATCAACGCGATTTCGAGGCTGCTACAGGTTTGAATGTGAAGTTTGTGCAGGATAACCACAGTCGGTCTCAACGAAATGTGCTACGCGGACTTCACTATCAAATTCAGCACCCGCAAGGCAAATTAGTTCGTGTGATCAGTGGATCTGTGTTCGACGTTTCTGTAGATCTGCGACGTTCATCACCCAATTTCGGAAAGTGGGTTGGAGTTGAGCTGACTTCTGATAACAAGCGCCAGCTGTGGATTCCTCCGGGTTTTGCGCATGGGTTTGTTGTCACCAGTGAAAGCGCAGAATTTTTATACAAAACTACCGATTATTGGTTTCCCGAACATGAGCGCAGCTTGCTGTGGAGCGATCCAGGAGTAGGTATTGAGTGGCCACTTGATGGAGCACCTAAATTGGCTGCGAAAGATGCTGCTGCTAAGGTTTTGGGTGAGGCAGAGGTTTTTGCATAGCATGGATAACAACAAGAAAATGGACTCGGGACTCGGGACTCGGGACTCGGGACTCGGGACTCGGGACTCGGGACTCGGGACTCGGGACTCGGGACTCAGGACCATTTCACATTATGGGTGAAGTCATGATCCGTTTGATGAGTCGCCTTGCTGCACCTGCTCTGGCTCTGCCACGCCCTGCCAAGCGCGCCCTTGTGGCGGTGGCAGACGCTGCCCTTTGTGTGCTGAGTGTTTGGCTGGCTTTTTATCTTCGCTTGGGTGAATTTTTCTCAATGGTGGGCCAGCCCTTGTCGCTGGTGTTCTCGCTGGTGTTTTCGCCTGTGCTGATCGCGGCCTTGGCGTCGGTGTTGTTGGCCATTCCCATTTTTGTAACGTCTGGCCTGTACCGCGCCATCTTTCGCTACAGCGGCTTGCCCGCCATGATGGCCATGGCCCGCGCCATGCTGCTGTATGGGGTGATCTTTGCGGGGGTGTTTACTTTTTATGGTGTTCAGGGTGTGCCCCGCACGGTAGGCTTAATTCAGCCCCTGCTGCTTTTGGTGTTGGTGGGCGCATCGCGCGCTGCGGCCCGTGTTTGGCTGGGCGGTTTGTACCAAAACCAGATCAAAAAATCTGCCTTGCCACAGTTGCTGATTTATGGCGCGGGCAGTGCAGGCAGGCAGCTGGCATCAGCCATGGCCAACAGCCACGAGATGCGCGTGGTGGGTTTTTTGGAGGACGACGACCGCCTGCACGGCCATGTGCTGAATGGCTTGCCCATTCACAACCCAGCTGATTTGGCAGAACTGTTGCTTGATGTGCCCGTGACCGATGTGCTGCTGGCCCTGCCTTCGGTATCGCGTCAACGGCGCAACGACATTTTGGCAGCCCTGTCGCCCCACAAGTTGGCGGTGCGAACGCTGCCAGGTTTGAGCGACCTTGCCTCGGGCAAGGTGAGTTTGAGTGATGTGCGCGACTTAGAGATTGACGACCTTCTGGGCCGCGAGCCAGTTAAGCCCAATGGCTTGCTGCTCAACCTCAATACTCACAACAAAACCGTGTTGGTGACCGGGGCCGGCGGCAGCATTGGCAGCGAGCTGTGCCGCCAGATTATCAAAACCAAGCCTAACCAATTGCTGTTGGTGGAGATGAGCGAGTTTGCGCTGTACCAAATTCACCAAGAGTTGCAGGCGTTTTTGGCGGCCGAAGAAATCACCAGCTTAGAAGTGGTGCCCTTGCTGGCCTCCGTCTGTGATGAGGTGCGCATGCACGAAATCATGGACACCTGGAAGCCCCAGACGGTCTACCACGCAGCCGCTTACAAGCACGTGCCCTTGGTGGAGCACAACCCGGCAGAGGGCGTGCGCAACAACGTCTGGGGAACCCGCGTGTGCGCCGAAGCCGCGATGCGCAACGGCGTGCGCAACTTTGTGCTGATCAGCACCGACAAAGCCGTGCGGCCCACCAACATCATGGGCGCGACCAAGCGACTCGCTGAAATGGTGCTGCAAGCCTTGGCCGAGCAAAACCAGTCTGCGCCATCGCAGGGGGGCAAAACCCCGCGTGCAAAGACGGTGTTCTCGATGGTGCGCTTTGGTAACGTGCTTGGCTCCAGTGGCTCAGTGGTGCCCCTTTTTCGCGAGCAGATTAAAAACGGTGGGCCCATCACCCTCACGCATGCCGACATCACCCGCTACTTCATGACCATCCCTGAGGCCGCGCAACTGGTGATTCAAGCCGGGGCCATGGGCACAGGGGGGGACGTGTTTGTGCTGGACATGGGGCAGCCCGTCAAGATCATCGACTTAGCCCGCCGTATTGTGGACCTGTCTGGCTTGACGGTGCGAGATGAACGCAATCCGGAGGGTGACATCGAGCTGTCAGTCACCGGTCTGCGCCCCGGCGAAAAGCTCTACGAAGAGCTCTTGATTGGCGACAACCCCAAACTCACGCAGCACCCCCGCATCATGAAAGCGCATGAGTCGTTTCTGCCGATGTACGAGTTGCAAGGCAAGCTCAACTCCTTGGAGCTGGCCATGAGCGTGAACGACGTGCCCGTGCTGCGCGGCTTTTTACAGCAACTGGTTGCAGGCTATCAGCCCAGTGGGGCAGTTGTGGATTGGGTGCATTTGGCGTTGGAGCGAGAGGCGGTGGGCAATGAATAAATTGGGGTCAAATAAATTGGGGTCAGACTCCGATTCTTTTTCCTGCCCAATCTGAGGGTTGACCATTGAAGTTCTTGTCAGCTCTTGTTCAAAAGCTCAGTCCTAAGCGGGATCCGGGCGTACTTTTCGTGACCATTGACGAGCTGCCCAACCCGCGCGATTGGGGCATTGTGGACTTCATTGTGGGCAACAAGCTGATCTTCAGCGAAGACATTGATTTGGCTGCACCCAATACCGACGCCATCGAGGCTTTGATTGGCCAGTATTGGCAAGAGATCCAATCCAGCGGCTACCAGCGGATCGAATACAAAAACGTATCCGATTGGGTTCAGAAAAATATCGAATTGAAGCTGGCGTCAGGTCGGCGCTGAACGGGATTTGCCTTTGGGCATGGCTCAGTTGACTTTGCGGATGCTGGCAGGAGACACCGTCATCTTGACCTGCTGGCTCATGAGGTTGAGCAGCACCATCACCCGGCTCTCACCATCAGCCATTTGGTAGATGGCCTCCACCCCCACAAACGGCCCATCAGTCACCACGACTTGCTCGCCATGAGCAAAGTGACGCAACTGCACTTCGCTGGAATCGGTCTTTATACGAATTTCGGCGAGGAGTTCGTCGTTGATCTTTGCTGGAATTTGGCCAAAAGTGACCAAGCGGCTCACCCCAACGGTTGATCGAATCGGCGACCAACTTTGCGACTCCAGCCCACTGCCCAGCCGGATGAACAGGTAGCGAGGAAACAGCGCCTCTTGAACCACCTGCAAAGCGCCACGGCGCAGTTTTTCTGCATTGATTTGGGGCAAAAAACACTCAAACCCCTGGCGCTCAAGGTTTTCCAGAGCAACCCGTTCTTGGCGGATTTTGGTGTGGATCAGGTACCAGTTGCTCATAGAAAGCTCATTTCGCTATAGTTTTGAGTTCTATTTTAGTTTCTATGCATGACGTGAAAATGACAGAACCTGAAAACTATGGCGCTTCTTACTTGGGTATGTTAAGGTAATACCTTAGATTCAAGGCTTGGAGATGACCATGACTGCAGCAGCCGTTCGACCTGTGGCGATCAAGATTGGCGAAGATATCAAAGTCCGCATCAAGCGCTTGGCCGAAGCCCGCCATCGCACCTCGCATTGGCTGATGCGTGAGGCCATTACCCAATACGTAGATCGCGAAGAAAAGCGAGAGGCGTTTCGGCAGGACACGCTCAAAGCTTGGCAAGGTTTCCGCACCACTGGATTGCATGTGAACACCGATGAGGCCGATGCTTGGTTGGCTGAGCTCGAACAAGGCAATGACATCGAGCCTCCTAAATGCCACGTGTAATTTGGTCCCCAGCGGCGCTGCTGGATGTGCAGCGCCTGTACCGATTTCTAGCACCTCAGAATATCGATGCAGCCAAGCAAGCGGTGAAGGCTTTGCGCAAAGGTGTCAAGGTGTTGCAGCTGCAATCTGGAATAGGTCGTCCCATTGATGACATGCCCGAAGAGTTCCGCGAGTGGATCATCGATTTTGGGGACAGCGGCTATGTCGCACGGTACCGCATAGACTCAGAAGTTGTCATGATTCTGGCGGTAAGGTATCAGAAAGAAGTGGGCTACTGAAGCCTGGCTAGACACTGCGCTGAAAACCCGCTCGGTCCCAAGGCCAAATCTCTACCCCATACCGGTTATGGATTTTGCGGGCCAGCTTTTTAGAAAGTGTGTCAGAGACAGTGCCCAAAAATAAGCTGCTTTTGTGGGCATACAGCTGTCTTTGTTCAGGGACTCGTTCGCAGGTCAGCCCTTCGCGCAACGCAGCGATTTTGGCGCGCTCTTTCAGCACTTTGGCTGAGTTGAACACCCAGTCCACGAAGTCGACTTCTTCAGGCGTCCATTCGAAAGCGCCCTTGTTTGGGGTCGCATTCAAATAGTCCACCGCCCACTCTGGGCCGTATCTGCTGCTGCCATGCCAGTACAGATGCTCATTCAAAACCGTTCTGCCTGTGAGCCCCTCCGCAATGTAGGGGTTGGCCGCGATCCCGCGGCGTATGTAAGTGCAGGCAGAGACGTAATTCCCATCCCTGAACGCAATTTGTCCAGCCTGGTACCAGTGCGCTGGTGAAGATTCGGCTTCTTTTAAAAAGCTTTTAAGAGCGGCTTTGCTGTCGCCCTGCATAAGGCTGATGTCGCCCATGAGCATGCGAACGCCTGTGTTGTCATTGGGGTTCCAAGCCAGCATTTTCTTGGCAAGCACGTGCGCTGCTTTGCCGTCAAGCTGGTGCATGAGCCCCAGCAAGTGGCCATGGCACAGCCGCAAAAACGACCGGTTGTCGGTTTCCAGCCAAGGGATCAAACCTTGAAAGCCTTTGGGGATCAGGCGCGAAGCCTGCTTAAAACCCTTGGCCCAAACCTCGGCAGCCTCGTCGCGCATCTCCAAAGCCCACAGGCGGTTGCCTAGGTAGTTTTGGAGTTCGAGGTTTTCTGGGGATTGTGCGAGAAGCTTTTGAGCGTGCAAGATTGCTTGCTTGGGGCTGATGGCACCACAGTCCACGCGGTCCATCAGGGTGTCGAGCTCTTTTTCATCATCCCAATCTCGAGAAAACGTGCCGTACTGGACGGGGTAGTCGCTGTCGTCCTCAAAGCCTTCGCTGATGGTGAAAGTCAATGGTGTGCTCATGGGGCAGAGACCTGGCTAGGAGAGTTGAGTGCGGTGAAATGAGTGGGGGCCACAAACACCCGACCATTGGTGGCGATATAGCGGCGGATGTCAGGCGCCATGTGCTCGGGCACCAGCAACAGCGCTAACCCCATGGCATCGGCCATTCGCTCGATGGACGACAAACGCGGATCGCGCTTGCCACTCTCGATTTCAGACAAATGCTGGGGCGACATCCTGGTCATGGCCGAAACATCGTCCAGCGTGAGGTGGCGCTGATTGCGCTGGCGACGCATGGCAGATGGTATGAAAGAGTCCATGCCCGAAGGATAAAGCCATTGAGTGTAATTTAATCATACGATCGTATGATTAATATGGTTTTATGCTTTACGTTTTTCTAGCCCAAGTGTGTCGGCCAATTTACCGGCAGAATTCAGCGTGGGGACTTGATCCTGATCAGTCACTGCAGCAAATGTCACTGCATTGTGGCCAGGGTAATTGAAGGTGGGTAAAGGCACGCCGATGCAACAAATTGCTGAGGCGTGCCTTGCTCACGCTTTACTTGCGTCCTCCTGGACCTGACGGAGCAGGCTTAGCCGGTTGCGTTGAGCGCTTCACGGTTTCCACCACGTGAGTGGAGGGCCTTTGCTGAGCTTGTTTGACCGTGGTGAATTCCCCGGTTTTTGCGTTGCGACCGATTTTCATGATCGTATTTCTTTCTGCCATAGGCGTTGAATCCCGGGCGGACTAAAAAACAGCTCAAATCGTGGCAAACTGCGCTTGTTGGAGTTCAGTTTTAAGATCTGCACCTTACCGGCCCGGTAGCGGTTCGGGCAAAAGCCGAGGATGGAGCTTCGGCTTTTTGCTGTCTGAACGTAATCTTACATGTAACTTTACATAAAAACAATAACTGTTTTTATGTTATAATAGTAGGCTAACGGAGACCAAACATGAGCCTGAACATTCTGAGCAGCAACTTGCAGCGACTGCGTCACGCCCAAGGGTTGTCGCAGGACAAACTGGCCTCGGTTGCAGGTATTAGCCGTATTGCTTATTTGAATATCGAGCGGTGCCAAGCAGAGCCCCGTGCAGAGACTGTGCGGGCGCTGGCCAAAGCGTTGCACGTCCGTGTCCCAGATTTGTTGGTGGATGCGCCTGTCCTGAAGCGGGTGCGGTTTCGCTCGCTCAAGCGCCTGAAGCGGCGCGAGCAAGTCTTGGTTGAGGTGGGGCAAAAACTTCGTGACTTTGTCGAACTGGAAACTCAGCTTAAAGTCAGCGATCTCAAAAACTTTGATGCGTTGCGCGTTGTGGCCGCAGAGGCCCGTGGACAGGGCATTCCCGCTGTGGCTGCAGCCATGCGGGCTTACTTCGGACTTGGCGAACATGAGCCAGTGCACGACATTTGCGGTCTCTTGGAGCACCAAGGCATCAAGGTGTTGTCGGTCAATATGGCCACCGATGCGTTCTTGGGCTTGTCTGTTTCCGAAGAGGACGGTGGTCCAGCCGTGATTGTTAACACTTGGGAGAGGCTGCCTGTTGAGCACTGGATCTTCAGCGCAGCGCACGAGCTGGCTCACTTGCTGCTTCACCTAAAGGCTTATCAGGTAGATGAAGAGTTGGAGGTCAAAGACGAGGAGCGTGATTCTGATGCTTTTGCCTCACACTTTTTGATGCCTGAGGTGGTGTTCCGCCGTGAGTGGGATGACACTGTCGGGCTGCCTCTGTTTGATCGCGTACTCAAGGTCAAACGGGTGTTTCGAGTGAGCTGGCGAACTGTGCTTTTTCGCCTGAGTGAGGGTATGTCTGAACCGAACCAGCGCAGGGGCCTGTGGATTCACTTTGCCAACGCATACAAGCAAATCAACAGCAAAGTGCTCCTGAAAATGGACGAACCAGACGGTGTGGAGGCAGATGCATACCGCGCCCTGTCTGACTTGCACAAAGCAGGGCCGGAGCCAGCGGGCATGGATAAACACGATTTTCAAGGTGATCGTTTGTGGCGTCTGGTACGTCAGGCCACCCTCGGTGGCGACATTACCCTGGCGCGTGGTGCCGAGATACTCGGCATCAAGCTCAATGACATGCGGGACCTGGCTGAATCGTGGGTAAACTGAAAACGATTAAAGCTTGGTTCATTGCCGACGCGAACGTTCTGATCGACTACGCAAAGACCTCGCCTGCCATTTTGGGACTGGTGGCCCAACATGTGGGGCCGGTTTATGTGGCGGCAGATGTTCTGGAAGAGGTTGACCAGCTCGACGTGGCGCAGTGCCTGGCCATCGGTTTAAAAATTGTCGACGGTAATCTGGTACAACTGACCGAGGCTTCAACGCGTGGCGGCCCCCTGTCGTTTGAGGACAAGCTTTGCTTGGTACTTGCAAGGGACAATGGCTGGGCTTGCCTGTCCAACGATGGGCCTTTACGCGAGGCCTGTAAAGCTCAAGGCGTTCCGGTAGTTTGGGGTCTTGAGATCATGCTGGCCTTGGTAGAGGGCAAGCACCTGACTGCAGCAGCCGCTATCCATGCGGCACGAGCTATTCATGTAGTCAATCCGATGTTCATCACGACCAAGGTCCTGGCTGCGTTCCAAAAGAAGGTGGCGGTGAAGAGCCCTAAAAAGTGATCTGAAGAAGACGTGCGGGCGAGAGTTAAAATCTGTGAAAAAATTGAACCGCCGTCCGGAAATCGATAAAATTATTTGCATTCAACAGATAGTTTTCGCTGGAAAAATGGCGAGCGATTTCGCTCTACCTAGCTGTGGCTAGTCCGGAATGCTCGACGCCAGCGGCTGTGGGGTGCAATGCTCAACAAAGCTGCCTTTTGTGCTGTCAAATTCAAACGCCTCAATGTCGATAAGCCGATAGAGCACACGGCCCCGAATTTTTAAAAATGCAGGGCCAATGCGGTCGCTGCGCCAGCGCTCTAATGTCGCCTCGCTCATCCGCCAGCGTTCGGCCAGCTCTTTTTGACCCAGGTGAATGACTTGCATGGTGGTTTTCTCCGTTCTGGCTAAAAACCAATGAAGGCGTGCATCTGGCCGCAAGTCAAGTTCTGACGGTGCTTCAGGACTTGCTCGGGCCCCTGTCTGATTAGGATCTAAACAAGGAGCCATCCAGAGATATTGTTGAGTTGGTTATGTTGCTGATTACGTATGGCAACTAGCTGGGTTGGTGTCGGTGATCGATATGTGGACGCCGGTTCAAGGGTGATTTACGGATTTGAACCGCCGTCCGCAATTCTGTAGAGTTGGACGTATTCGATGGAGGCGTTCCCATTGGGGGACGGCGCTGAATTGGGGATAGCTAGCTGTGCCTAGTCAAGACCGGGGATCGCTATTCCCAGACCGTTTGCCCTCTGGTAGCACCCCACCACCATTCACAAAGGGGACAGATTTTCTCTGTCCCCTTTTTCCATTGGGCTACAGCCCAGTAATGGCGCCATTCCTCGCATTTGTCTTGAGGATGCCGAGTGTCAATTTCTCTCCGAAAGTTTCATTTTTCGGCCTCGCGTTTTGGGATTTTCCTACGTTTTCTCTGTTTTCTCGAGGACGGATCCTCAAGAAGAACCTAGGATTCATGCGGGTTCCAGCGCGATGGTTTGATGTGATTGATGGGTGGCATAGTTGACTGCAATGATTTTTGTAGCTCTTTTAAGCTACCTGCGAACTCGTTTTGAGATGTCCTCAAGTTTTTTAACCGGTTTTTGGGGCTTTGTGAGGGGCTTGGAGAGGCTGGCGGCAATGGGTTTGAAGCTCCGCAAAAGTTCGGATAGTCCCGGCAAATTGAGCACGATTTGCACCTGGCTGGGATAGACGATCACGCGATCAATCAAATGCTGAAACAGTTCCGCGATCAAAGGCGCCATTAAATACTGCCGCACTGTGTGCATCATGTGCAGACATCGCTTGACATGGGTGGGGTCGAACTCGGGCCTGCTTTTCCATTCATCGGACAAGTTCTCCAGCCAAGGCCGAGGGTCTTCAAAGCAAGCCATCAGATAGTCGATGACCAATCTGTGCAGCTGTGCTGTTGATAATGTCACCGGGGACGAAGCATCTTCTTTGCTACGGGCGGGCGCCTTGTAATAACAGTAGCGACGTCCATTGCCCCTGAGGCTTGATTCGAATGTTGTGTATGCGCGGCCATCGTGCCAAAACACCTGACTCTCGAGCGGGAAATTTCTCTCGTCGATTTTGGAGCTTGGGATCCCTGTGCGCCTGGCACGATCACTTCTGATGGCTTGGACTTGGTTCCAAAGAGCGCGATCAATGATGGGCTCGTGATGACCGGGGTGCCATTCGTCGCCGTAGAAGACTTCACCAATGTATGCGCGGTTTCTGAGCAGCTGATTGAGCGTATTGCGATCGAAAGGTTTGCCGCCATGCCGATTGCCATTGAGGCTGATGTGCAGCTTGGTTCGGTAGCCTAATGCGTTGAGATCCTCGATCAAGGCGGCCATGGAGTCAGCGCTCAGAAAGCGTTCAAAAATGTCGCGCGCCATAGCCGCTTCGCTGGCGTGGATCTGCAACTCTTGCTGATCATTGAGTACGTAGCCCAATGGGATGCCGTTGCGCTGCCACTTGCCACTGGAGCGTGTGATCGCAAATTTGTCCCGGGTTCTTTCTCCAGCAATTTCACGCTCAAATTGACTAAACGTTGTCAGCAAGTGCAATGTGAGTCGGCCGGTGGGAGTCGCGGTGTCCAGCGTTTGGGTGATGCTGACCACGGCGGTATTGGTGCTGTTGAACGTAATCAGCAGATCGCAAATGTCCTTGATACTGCGGCTCAGACGATCTAGACGCTGAACGACGACCGCATCAAACTTACCCGTTTTCAGGTCCTTTATGAGCTGTCCCAGAGCAGGGCGATCTAGATTGCCCCCGGAGTAACCGTCGTCGATGTAGGCTGGAGCAACCAACTCCCACCCAGTGTCACGCTGGGATTGGATGTAGGCCTCGCAGGCTTGGACCTGCGCCTGCAGCGAATTCAAACCAGTCTCAGGGCTGCTCACCGAGACCCGCGCATAGATCGCACAGCGCCGAGTGGAAAAGCTTGTCGGCTGTGGTGGCTCTTGCCCAGGCGTGCGGATGCCGGTGTCATGGCTCATGAAGCCGCATCATCTCAGATTCCACGTTTCAGCAATTTCACCAATCTGTAGCTAATGACGCTGAACCGTCCACAAGGGCTCAGGACACCGGCACTGAATCTTGCATAACTAATTGATTTGCATGGATTTTCATTGCTCTGTACAATGAACCACATGGACATCGTAGGACGCATCTTGCAATCACTCCGCCCTCGCCGGGATGGTGTTCTGCTGCGCTCAGACGTCAATGACTTCGGGAGCCCCACCCAGGTTTCTGCCGCCCTCAAAGCTTTGGTCGAAAAGGGCCTCATTACCCGACTTGATCGCGGCGTCTATGCCAAACCTGACAAGGTCGAGCAGATCGGGCGACAGGCGTTGCTTGAGCAGGCCATGGCCAAAATGGCGCATCAGCGAACTCAAGACCTCAAGCGAGCACGGCGACGTCGCAGCGACCCCACCGCCATTTATGTGCGTCAACTGGCCAAGCGCGAGGGCATTGTGTTTGCTCCAACTTTTGCGGACCTTTGGGCCAAAGCCGTGACGAAGCTGGCTGGCGACGAGGTCAAAAGCGACAAAACAGATGACCTCTTGGTTGCACTGACACGTGCAGGCAAGCTCACTCCGCGCGACATGACCCGGCTGGTCATCGCGCACCATCGGAATCTGGCTCGTGTTTGACCCGTTTGGTGACTTTGCGACCGAAGGGTACCTGCGCAACTTCGACAAAGAAAAAGATCTGGAGATCGTCAAGATCGCTGAGCATGAGCTGTTTCGTGCACAGCTTCCAGCCGCGCTGGATTTTTTGGCCAAGAGAAAGCGGATTGAGTACGCCGATTTCTTAGAGGTACACCGCATCTTGTTCGAAGGTCTTTACCCTTGGGCCGGAAAAGACCGGGCAGAAGTTTTGCCTGACAGCGCTGTCAAAAAGGGAGCGCTTTATTTCTGCCACCCACGCGACTGCCGGCTGGCAGTTTTAGAGGGGTTGTCAGTTGCCCAAGATAAAAAGCAGATGGACAAACGCCCCGGCTTCATCATGGGCATGTTTGCATACGGCCACCCATTTCTTGATGGCAATGGGCGAACGATGTTGCTCGTTCATGCTGAACTTTGCTTTCGCGCGAACATGTCGGTGAACTGGATGCGCACCAGCAAGCAACCCTATCTGGATGCACTCACCAAAGAAATTCAGGCCCCCAACGATGGCCATCTGGATGCGTATCTGAAACCGTTTATTGCACCCCAAATTCCGCGCGAAAACTGGTTGCAGTCTGTCTCTGACCTACCTGGCCTGGACGGCATCGACGCTCAAACAGATGTCTCAGCCGGTTATTCCGACCCGGCTATTACAAAGGAATACCAGGAGTTCGAACGCCGCCGGGGGTATCAACTGGACAACAAACACTCATTGAAATAAGCCGTCCATAGCGGTTGTGGTGTCCGTGGAATACCCCGCAACTGATTTGATCGATGTGACCGAGATAGACGTCAAGAAGGACTTAGATGTATCACTACACAGACGGCGGGCTACGCAACGTGTGGCTGGTCAATGGATACGAAATCAAGAAGACCCCCTGCGGCGAGGGGGTGGCTTTTCACAACCTCGATGGCCTCGCTCGCTCCATTTGCATTGCACTGACCCGCAAGGCATCGTTGCTCACAGGAGCCGAGTTTCGCTACATCCGAAGTGCGGGCATGCTTCTCTCGCAGCCAGCCTTAGGAAAAGCGATGGGGATTGACGGTCAGTCGGTTGCCCGTTGGGAAAAAACCAGCAAGGTGCCGCGCTGGGCGGACAAGCTGGTGCGCCTGCTTTATATGGCTCAAGCAGAAGGTAACGAACCGATTGCCAAGGCAGTTGAGCGGCTCAAGACCGTCGAGCGCCTGGACAAGCAAAAAATCGTGGTCAAAGAATCTCGGGGACAGTGGCGCCCAAGCATGCAAGACGATGACGTGGTGACCCACTGACCTGCGTATTCCATTGATGGCGGACACTCATTCCACGTTGATCGCGGACATAGTTCCATGCGATGGCGGACACCTTCGCTGGTGTCCTGAGTGACGCTTGCAATCGTACCTCAACTGCCCGCGATCACTGTGGAATGGGCTAATTTTTC
>CANBUY010000081.1 GCA_947372745.1 Comamonadaceae bacterium
CGCTGGAAGAACTTGTTCTTTCAACAGCTCAATGGCTTTAGCGTAATCACCGCGATTGCACGTAAAACTAAAGTCGGTTTTACCGTCTTTGCTGATGTTTTGGATGATCACATCAACTTCGATGTTGGCATCAGCCACGGCGCCAAGTATTTGATAGGCAATACCGGGCTTGTCTGGTACGCCCAGGACTGAGATTTTGGCTTCATCGCGGTTAAAAGCAATGCCCGAAACAATAGCTTGTTCCATGTGTTCGTCTTCCTCAAAAGTAATCAGGGTGCCTGAGGCAGCCTCTTCGTTGATATCAATGTCCCAGGGGGTAAAACTGCTCAAAACACGCAGCTTGACCTTGTATTTGCCAGCAAATTCGACCGAGCGAATTTGCAAAACCTTGGAGCCCATCGAGGCCATTTCCAACATTTCCTCAAAGCACACGGTCTTGAGCCGACGCGCCTCAGGCACCACGCGGGGGTCAGTGGTGTAAACACCATCGACATCGGTGTAAATAAGGCATTCTTCAGCCTTCATGGCTGCCGCGACGGCAACAGCTGACGTATCGGAGCCACCACGACCTAAAGTCGTGATGTTGCCCAATTCATCAAGCCCTTGAAAACCCGTGACGATCACTACCCTGCCCGCTTGCAAATCAAGGCGAACCTTGGCATCGTCAATAGACTCAATGCGGGCCTTGGTATGGGCGCTGTTGGTGCGAATGGGGACTTGCCAGCCTGCGTAGCTGACAGACTCCATGCCCTCGGCCTGCAAGGCAATCGCCAACAAAGCACTTGAGGCTTGCTCGCCAGTTGAAGCCAACATGTCGAGTTCACGGCTGTAGGCATCGGTCGGTTTACTGGGTGCCAACTCTTTGGCCAAGGCCAAAAGACGGTTGGTTTCACCACTCATGGCGGAAGGCACGACCACCATTTGGTGACCGGCACGCGCCCATTTGGCGACGCGTTTGGCGACATTGCGGATGCGTTCAGGAGAACCCATCGACGTGCCGCCGTATTTATGAACAATCAGTGCCATTTTTTAAAGAGATATAGACAAAAAACCTAAGGATTGTACCAATCAAGGTGAGCGCCCCGGCGTTCAACGTAGCCCTGGGCCACCTTGATCCGAATCTTGTGTCCGCGAGTAGTGCAGGCGGAAATTTGATCAAGTAGCTCATTCATTTGGGCCGTACTGGGCACGGCCGCATACGACTTGCGCAACCAAAACCGCAGCACGTTGGCTTGTCGCGCACGGCTGAGCCCCTGAATAGCCACAATCGAGGGTGGCGTACCCAATGCCAGGCAATCTTGCTCAGCCACTTCATTGAGCACGCTCTGACCTTGCGCCGCATGCAAGGCGCTTCTGGCAAAGGTCTCTCGAAACTGGGGGAACGTGGCCTCAAGAGCGGGCAATAGTCGGGCGCGGATGCGATTTCGCGTGTATTTCTCATCCGCATTGGTCGGGTCTTCCACCCAGCGATGCTTGCGCTCAATCAGCCAGCTTCTGATGTCGGATGCCCTGACATTTAACAGCGGCCGGTAATACGAAATCCCAAATTTCACCCAGGCAGCAGGCATGGCACTCAAGCCGGGGAGACCACTGCCACGACTTAGTGCCAGCAAAATGGTTTCAATTTGATCGTCAGCATGTTGGGCTATCGCTATATTTTTAATAGCTGTATTAGCACACCCATCATAACTAAGCGCTGAAAAAGATTGATAACGTGCAAGGCGTGCTGCATCTTCAGGACTTTGCCCTGGCGCATGGCGCCCATCCACACGATTGACATGCAAAGGCACATTCAGTCGCAAACAAAAAGATCGGCAATGGGATTCAAAATCATCGGCCGCAGCCTGAATGCCATGGTGAACGTGAATGGCACTCACCTGCCCTGGCCATTTTTCATGGCAAGCCACCAGCAAAGCCGTTGAGTCTGCCCCACCACTGTAAGCAACAGCCAAGGGCAAACTCGGCGCAAAGGCATCCATGGCTTTAGCCATTGTTGCGGTCATGCGAACTCCGTCAACAAAGCCAAAGGCTGGATTTATTTGGCGCTGGCCTTGGTGTCAATGAAGCGACCATAGCTTTGCAAACGATCGTAACGGCGATCGAGCAACTCGGACACTTTGAGGTCGCTGACTTGCCTGTACGCATCAGTCAGAGCGCGCTTTAGGAAAGAGGCCATCTGTTTGTAGTCGCGGTGGGCGCCGCCCACAGGTTCATTCACAATTTTGTCAATCACGCCCAGCGCTTTGAGGCGATGCGCGGTAATGCCCAGCGCATCAGCGGCTTCTTGCGCTTTGTCTGACGTTTTCCACAGAATGGAGGCGCAGCCTTCAGGGCTGATCACCGAGTAGATGGAATATTGGAGCATCAACACCTGATCAGCAATGGAAATGGCCAATGCACCACCCGAGCCACCTTCGCCAATAATGGTCGTGATGATGGGGACTTCCAGCTGTGCCATTTCAAAAATGTTCCGACCAATGGCCTCAGACTGCCCACGCTCTTCGGCATCAATCCCGGGGTAAGCGCCTGGCGTATCCACAAAAGTAAAGACGGGCAACTTGAATTTTTCGGCCGTTTTCATCAAACGCAGGGCTTTGCGGTAGCCCTCCGGCTTGCTCATGCCAAAGTTGCGCAAGCCGCGCTCTTTGGTGTCGCGCCCTTTTTGCTGACCCAGCACCATGCAGGGCGTGCCATTAAAACGAGCCAAGCCGCCCACAATGCTCAAGTCATCCGCAAAATGCCGGTCACCATGCATTTCAACAAAGTGCGTGAACAGCTCGCCAATGTAATCAAGCGTGTAGGGACGCTCCGCATGGCGTGCGATTTTGGTAATTTGCCAAGGGGTCAAATCACTGTAAATATCTTTGGTCAGTTGCTGACTTTTCTTGGCCAGCTGCTCAATCTCCGTTGAGATATCTACGGCAGATTCTGTTTGAACGTAGCGCAACTCTTCAATTTTGTTTTCCAGTTCAGCAATTGGATGCTCGAAATCAAGGAAAGTTTTTTTAGCCACGAAGACTCCTACTAAGTTTCAATATTCCACAGGAACGGGATCCAGGGAGCGCCAAATATACCAAGTTGCCACGCTGCAATAAGGTGCCCACGCGGCTGCGACCTCTCGGGCATCACTTCGGCTGACGACATCACCTGAAAAATAGCTCTTGCTGATACCGTTAATCAAGCCCACATCGTCCAGCGGCAAAATATTCGGCCGCATGAGGTGGAAGATCAAAAACATCTCAGCCGTCCACCGCCCAATGCCGCGAATAGCGGTTAATTCATCAATGATAGCCTCGTCGTCCATCGCCTCCCAGGCCTTGACATGAACGGCTCCGTTGTCAAAGTGCAAAGCCAGATCAACCAGATACTCTACTTTTCGGACGCTCAAGCCGGCCGCCCGCATGTCGTCAACTTTAAGTTTAAGGACGTTGGCAGGGCTTAACTTCTTGGGTAACAGGGCAAAGCGATCCCAAATGGTTTGGGCCGCCTTGACTGAGATTTGTTGCCCAACAATGCTTCGCGCCAGTGTAATGAAGGCATCTCCGCGCGTTTGCAAGCAGGCATCGCCAAACTGCGGGATAAGCCGGTTCATCACCCGGTCTTTTTTCATCAGGTGCGCGCAGGCGTCTGCCCAATAGCTCGGCACGACAGCAGGTTCGGCCTTGGTTTTAGCCACTACCATGTCAAGTTCAGATGGAAATTAGTAAGTACAAGCGCGATCACTGAACCGTCTCCCAGGTGGTGCCAGAAGCACTATCTTTAAGGACAATGCCTTGGCTCAGTAGTTCTTGCCGAATTTGATCTGCCAAAGCAAAGTTTTTGGATGCCTTGGCTTGCGCACGCTGGGCGATCTTGGATTCAATAGCCTGATCATCCAAAGACGCACCAGCCTGCAAAAAGTGCTTGGGATTGTCTTGGAGCAAGCCTATGCAAGCGCCTAGTGCCCTGAGCAAGCCTGCTAGTTTGGGGTCGTGTGTTCGGTTAACTTCCGTTGCCAGGTCAAACAAGACAGCCACGGCTTCAGGGGTTCCAAAATCATCGTCCATGGCCGCTTTGAACCGTACGGCAAAGGGCTCGTCCCAATCAATAGCGACAGTTTCAGACTGGACGCCTTCCAGAGCGGTGTAAAGGCGTTTAAGCGCGTTATGCGCATCATCAAGGTGAACGTCGCTGTAATTGAGAGCCGACCGGTAATGAGTCCGTACCAGGAAAAAGCGAACTGTTTCAGGTGCATATTTGGCCAAAACCTCACGAATCGTGAAGAAATTCCCCAAGCTTTTTGACATTTTTTCGTTATCAACACGAACAAATCCGTTGTGAACCCACAGGTTCGCCAAAGGCTTGCCCGAGGCGCCCTCGCTTTGGGCAATTTCATTTTCGTGATGTGGAAACTGTAAATCTGCACCACCACCGTGGATGTCAAAAGTCTCGCCCAAGGTTTTGCAACTCATTGCAGAGCACTCAATGTGCCAACCAGGACGGCCAACACCGTAGTCAAAGCCCAGGGCCTTGCTGTCCCACTTGGCATCAACGGGCTCTGTTGGTTTGGCGGATTTCCAAAGTACGAAGTCCAGAGGGTCATCTTTGCCCTCTTGCACCGCCACACGTTCACCGGCACGTAAATCATCCAATGATTTACCCGACAGTTTGCCGTAGCCCTGAAATTTGCGAACGGCAAAATTAACATCCCCGTTTGAGGCTTTGTAGGCCAGCCCTTTGGCTTCAAGTTGACCAATCAAACCCAACATATCAAGCACGTAGTCGGTCGCGCGAGGCTCAATTGTGGGGGGCTCGATACCGAGTTTGGCCACATCGCTGTGCATCGCCAGAATCATTTCATCGGTCAGTGCGCGAATCGTCACACCCCGTTCGACGGCACGTTTGATGATTTTGTCGTCAATATCCGTGATATTGCGAACGTAGGTCACTTGATAACCACTGCATTTGAGCCAGCGCTGAACCACGTCAAAAGCCATCATCATGCGGGCGTGACCAATATGGCACAGGTCATAAATCGTCATTCCGCACACGTACATCCGGACGTGACCGGGATCAATGGGGGATAGGGGTTCGGTGACACGTGACAACGTGTTGTAGATGCGCAAACTCATGAACTGAAATAAAACAATAAAGACGTATCAATCTCGATACAAATAGAAATTCACAGGGGGAAAGTCAGGGATTCCAAGAGGGCAAAACAGTGGGCCCTAAGCTACAATCACGTTCAGTATATGGCCTTAAGAGCGGTTTTTTGGCCTAGATTTACGAATTGCAAATCCAAAAGCGTTATGAAACATTCAAAAATAACCTTGGCATCTGCCTTTCGCCTGTTAATTGCCGCAACTTTATTGATTAGTTCATCAGCACAAGCTGATGAATATGGTGATGTCAGCCAATTAATTCGCGCTGATAAATTTGCCGAAGCAGCCGCCAAAGCTGATGCGTATCTCGCTGCCAAACCACGTGATCCCCAAATGCGCTTTCTAAAAGGCGTGATCCAAAGGAGTGCTGGGAAATCGGCTGAAGCTATTTTGACTTTCACCAAGCTCACCGAAGACTTTCCAGAACTCCCTGAGCCCTACAACAATTTGGCGGTTTTGTATTCCAGTCAAGGGCAATTTGAGAAGGCGCGCACCGCGCTTGAGATGGCCATCAGAACCAACCCCAGTTATGCCACGGCCCACGAAAATTTGGGGGACATTTACTCAAGACTGGCCAGCCAAGCTTACAACTCTGCACTTCAAATTGACGCAAACAGTGCAGGTGCGGCACCAAAACTGGCCATCATTAAAGAAGTATTCAAGGCTAACTTGAAAGCACAACCTGCTGTAAGTGCCTCCATTCCTGTAGCGCCTGTCATTTCAGCCGCACCTAAAGCCGTGACGCCTGTACCGACCCCGCCAGCGCCAACAGCGCCGGCCCCTGCGGCAAAGCCTGCAGTCGTGGCACCAATACCAGTTCAGACCGCAGCGACGGCACCGCCTCCGCCCGCTCAAATCAAACCGGTTATTTCTGACAAAGCATCCAAGGATGTTGAAGCTGCTTTGAATGCCTGGGCCAAAGCTTGGGAAGCTAAGGACATGGTGAATTATTTAGGCGCTTATGGCAAGGAATTCATTCCACCAGGGAACCAAACACGTGCAGTCTGGGAGCAGGAACGAAAAAAACGAATTCTCGGAAAATCGAATATTGTGTTAAAAATACAAAATCTGACCATCTCGGTTAATGGAAACAAGGCAACTGCCAAATTTCACCAGGACTACCGAGCTAACTCGTTATCCGTATCAAGCCGTAAAACCATTGATTTTGTGAAGAATGGTGAGCAATGGTTCATCACGAAAGAATCCACTGGTAACTGATGTATTTCGTTATATTGATCAGGTCTTATCTTTAATAAATGCATTTTGATTGCTTTATGAGGCTTCATTTTTTCGCCGCATCTATTATTTTCACACTTTGCTTTGGCTTGGCAAATGTGGCTAATGCAAAAAAAACACCTGCAAGCGCGCCTCAAACGCCATCCACAAATGCACAGCGTTCTACAAGCCCACCAGGCTCGGCAGAAGCTCGATTAATTGATATTTATCAGTTAATTGCACAGTCACAAGGTGGCTTGGCTTTAGCAAAAGCAGACGCCTTAACGAAAGATTTTCCCAACTTTCAATTGGCTCAACTCGTCTATGGCGATTTACTTGCCTCACGGGTTCGTCCAGTCAAAACGCTCGGGGATATTCCCGAAGCTCAGCTCAAAGGGTCTGAAGCAACGCTGCAACAGTTGCGGGATGAATCGCAAGTCAGATTAAAAGCGCTCATTGAAAGACCGCAAACCGGAGCAATTCCCTCAGAATTTTTAACGCTATCGCCTGCCAATAAGCACGCCATTGCCGTTGATGCCTCTCGCTCGCGACTGTACTTATTTGAAAATCGCGCAGCAGGACTCGTGCTGATCAATGATTTTTACATCTCAATTGGCAAATCAGGGTTGGAAAAAACGATGGAAGGTGATTTCCGGACCCCACTCGGCGTCTATTTCATTACAAGCAATCTCGACCCAAAATCCCTTAAGGATATTTATGGTTCTGGGGCTCTCCCTATCAACTATCCCAATATTTTGGACACTAAGCGTGGAAAAACAGGTAAGGGCATCTGGCTACACGGAACGCCCACCGCTCAGTTTTCTCGCCCACCCAAAGCGACCGATGGTTGCGTGGTGTTGGCCAACCCAGATTTGATGCACATCATCAAATCTGTTGAAGTTCGGACAACACCGGTTGTTATCTCGAAAAGGCTAAATTGGGTCTCCATTGGTACAGCTCAACTGACGAAAAAACCATTTGAGGAAGCTTTGAATGCGTGGAAGTTGGCCAAATCCAAGGGTGAACTAGATAAAGTTCTGGGCTTTTACAGCCCTGATTTCACTGCCTACGGCATGAACTTGCCACAATGGACGCCTTTGCTTCGTAACGATCTGAAAAAGGCGAAAGGGCGCGACATCGATCTAAAAGATCTATCGATGCTGCACTGGACTGATGCAGGGGAAACCATGGTTGTCACCTTTGGCGAGGTTTCTGCAGGACGTTTAACGGGCCCCATGAAGCGGCAGTATTGGACAAGACAGAGCCAGCAATGGAAAATATTTTTTGAAGGTGTTATCTAATGATTTTTAAGCGATTAAAGCCTCTCCTGCGCCTAGTGCTTGCTAGTGCAGCTATTTTATTTATAGCAGACACTTGCATCGCTCAGGACGCACCTAAGGTGAAATTTGCCACGACTGCGGGTGAATTTGTCGTTGAGGTTTATCCAGACAAAGCGCCCAAAACGGTCGAAAATTTTTTACAGTACGTCAAGGATAAGCATTACGACGGCACGATTTTTCACCGCGTAATCGAAAATTTTATGATCCAGGGCGGCGGGTTTGACACCAAGTTCGCTCAGAGGAAAACACGCCCTCCCGTTATTCACGAGGGACGCGAAGCCTTGGCCAAAGGCGGCCCTAAAAACTCAGTGGGCACGCTGGCGATGGCACGCACCAATGACCCCCAATCGGCCACAGCCCAGTTTTTTATTAATGTCAACGAGAATTCATTTCTGGATCCCAATGCACAGCAACCCGGTTACACCGTATTTGGCAAAGTGGTCTCGGGTATGGATACCATTCAAAAAATAAAATCAACACCCACAGGTTCTGGCGGTCCATTTCCTTCGGACGTACCCAAAACTCCTATTCTTATCAACTCTGCAACCCTAGTAAAGTAAAACCATGAGCAACCCGCAAGTAGAACTCCATATCGCCAACTACGGCGTGATCACCCTCGAACTCAATGAAGAAAAAGCGCCGAACACCGTCGCAAATTTTTTGAGCTACGTTAAAAAAGGCCATTACGACAACACCATTTTCCACCGCGTGATTCCCGGATTCATGGTGCAAGGTGGCGGCATGGAGCCTGGCATGAAAGAAAAGCGTGGCGACAAGCCAATCAACAATGAAGCCAATAACGGCCTCAAAAATTTGAATTACACCGTCGCGATGGCTCGCACTGGCGAACCCCACTCTGCAACAGCCCAGTTTTTCATCAATGTTGCTGACAATGGCTTTTTGAATCACACCGCGATTTCTTCCTCAGGCTGGGGCTACGCCGTCTTTGGCAAGGTCGTTTCAGGTACAGAAATTGTTGACAAAATCAAAGTCCTGAAAACTGGTCGCAAAGGTCACCATGATGACGTCCCCCTTGAAGACGTGATCATTGAAAAGGCTGTGGCTCTCTGAAATGCCACAAACAGTGCCGATGACGACCGAACCCTTAACGGCGTTCGACACATCGGTACTGACAGCGCCAGACCACTGGCGCGAAATTGACTTCATCTCTGACTTGCATTTACAGGATGAGGAACCTGTCACTTTTTCTGCGTGGCAGTCTTTCATGCAAAACACACCGGCAGATGCCGTTTTCATCCTGGGCGACTTGTTCGAGGTCTGGGTTGGTGATGATGTGATCGAATCCCGTTCGTTGGGTGGCCGAAACAACGATGCCCTCCCCGGCAAGGATGAAATTTCGTTTGAAAGGCGTTGCGTTGATGTTTTAAAAACAGCATCGCAAAGGCTTGATATTTTCATCATTCACGGAAACCGTGATTTTTTACTGTCCCGCGATTTTGAAAAAGCCAGCGGCACGACGCTGATTAACGATCCGACACGCCTTGAGTTTGCGGGAGAGTCTTGGCTACTTTCGCACGGGGACTCACTTTGCCTGGACGATACCGACTACCTTGCCTTTAAAGCGCAGGTTCGAAGCACCGAGTGGAAACAACAATTTCTGGCCAAACCACTGACTGAACGGCAGTCCATTGCGCGCTTGCTCCGAGCGCAAAGCGAGCTACGTAAACAAAGTGGATTGGCTTACGCCGATGTCGATGAAGCTGAAGCCATCAAGTGGCTATCAGACCACCGTGCACGCACATTGATTCATGGCCATACGCATAAACCAGCTGACCATGTCTTGGTCAACAGCGCAGAGAACGCCAATCAAACCACCCCTTTGCTGAGAATGGTTTTGAGTGATTGGGATGCCTCTGCAACGCCCCCGAGAACAGAAATTCTTAGGCTGGGTGTGAACCACCCACCCCGTCGAATCAAGGCTTGAGCAAGGCTTTCAGCGCGTTCTGGAAGCGACGAACCACCGTCGCGTCAAAGTTGCTGCTCAAAACAGTCGCGGCATCCTGACCCCAGGTTTGGGCTGGCGTGGGGTCATTGCGCTTGGTCAGCAACTGCAATTGAAGCGCACGACGTGCATTCAAATGTTCTGCTGGCGTTGGCAATTCCGAAGCCATTTCCAGTCTTAACAGAGAAACACTGGCATCACCAGCAGGCGCTTGGGAGATAGCCTTAACCCAAGCTGAACGTGTTGCCGCATTCACTTGGTTACCCAAATCTTGAACCGAAGGAACTTGCGCCGCATCGCGGTGCTCCCACGCCGTCAGTACTTGCGTCAGGGCTTCGCCATGCGCTTGTGCGGCCAGTTTGCGCAGGGCAAACTGGGCGTGTTCAAGCGCATCGCGTTGGGCACGGAAGGCTGTGTCGCCCAAACGCGGTGCATCGCTCCAAGGTGCTGGACTGTCGCGTCCATCACGCCTTGGCGCACGGTCATCCTGACGGCCTGAAAAACCACCCTCACGAGGGCCACGGGCACCATCACGACCGCCATCTTTTCGGTCACCAAACTTGCCACCACGTCCTGGGACGACAGGTTCTGTCTTTTTCATACCAGGACGGTCATCACCGCGCATTGCCACAACAGGTTTACGCGCAGGCTTGACTGGTGCGACAGGTTCCACCGCTTGGGTGACTTCAGCGGCTTCGCCTTCAACGGTTGCAGCAGCCTCATCTGCTACTATTTCAATAGCTGGCGCAGCAATTTCAGCGGTTCTTTCAGCCAATTTAGCTTCTTCAGCAGCGACTTGAACGGCGGCCTTGGCTTGTGCTTGTCCACGCAAGGCTGCTTCAAGGGCATTCATCGCGTTGCGAATGCTTTGGGCATCGCCAGAGGCGTTGGCCATTTCCAATGCTTTGGCCGCATCGAGCACTGTGCGGTCACGCTCACCCAAGGCAGCATCGGCCTTTTCACGGTCAGCTGTTTTGCGATTAAAGGCGTCGTCAATGGGTTTTCGGAATGCATCCCAGAGCTTTTGCTCAAGTCGGCGATCAATCGGCACCGCATGGGCTTCGGCTTGCCAGCGTTGCTGCAAGGCTTTTACAGCATCAATGCGGAGCTCGGACTGCGCACCCAACACTTTGGCCTCTTCAATCATTGCGTGACGTGAAGCAATACTTGATTTTTGCAAAGTTTCAAGCGGTTCAGCCGCAAGGTTAATTGCCGTTTTCCAAAGGCCTTGCAACTCAGCAAACACTTTTTCACCCACATGACCACCATCACGCCAGCGGTCACCAAATTGATGAAGAATCCGGTTGAAGCCTTTCCAATCGCCATCAAGAGCTGTCTTATTGGCGGCGGCCCAAGCGTTCACCTCGTCAATCAAGGCAACTCGCTGTGCGCGGTGCTCTGCGGACTCGGCTTTGACTTTTTCAAGCCAGCTCTCCACCACTTTGTGGGCTTCGTTGCAAGCATCGTCAAAACGTTTCCATAAACCGTGGTTAGGAACTCCGCCTTGATCAGTCTGCTTCCACTGGTCACGCAAGGTGCGCAGGCTTTCCTGCATCTTGCGCCCACCCATGGCTTGGCCTTCAGGACGGTTAAGCAAACCTTCTGCTTTGGCAACTAATTCTTCACGCAATTGGTCGGCGCGCCAACGCTGCCAGCCCTCAAGCTCTCCAGCAGAGGATAAAGCGGCATGTGCTTTATTTTCAAGCTTGTCGTCAATGATTTTGCCAAATTCCTTCAACGCGTTGCGCAAGGCAGCTGCAGCACCGGCGCTGGCTTTGCCATGACCTTCAGCCACTTCTTGCTCGACTTTGAGGAGTGCATCGCTGACTACTGACATGGCCTTGGCCTTCAACTCAGGATCGATGGCAGGACGCTTGGGTTTGGCGACCGCCTCTGCGGGCACGCCACGGGCCAAGCGCAACTCATCTGCCCAAACGGGCACAGGTGGCAGGCTAGCCGACACGTCCTCAGCGGCGGCGGCGGCCATGGCTAAAGCTGCGTTAAAAGCATCCCATACCACCAGTAATTGAGCGCGCGAAGCATCCAAAAGTGGTGGGAACTTGGCATCAACACTCAGCCAGTTGGTGTCACTTAAAAGCGAAGCCGCCTGGGCTTGCCAATGGTCCACATCTGCATGCAGTGCTGCAAGCACGGCTTGTGCATCACGCCATGATTTGGTCGATAAAACTTCAATACGTTGCGCCAGCAAAACGGCAGCCTCGCGCTGCACTTGAACCCGGTGCTGCAAATCTTCAATCACTTTCACCCGGTCACTGAGTTGACCTTTTAGCGTAGCCAAAGGTTCTTTGCTCAAAGGGGCACCCGCTTTGGCCGCGTCACGCTGCCAAGCCAATGCATCGGCAATATTGAGCTTTGAAACGGCCAGAAGGTTCTGCGCCTTGTCAGCCCACTCCAAGGCAATGGACTCTTGGGTTTTGCTGCGCTTAATCTCATCCAATTTTTCACGCAACAACTTTGATGCGCCTTTGTCTTTACCGCTCAGTTCCTTGAACACCGCCTGCATTTGCTCTGCAGTAGGCGCACCAGCCAGCCAATCACGGATTCGCTGCGTGCGCTCACTGGAGGTTTGAGCAGAAAAAGCCCCGCCTGTCATCGTATCGAGAGGATGGGGTTCGTTAATTTTGGCTGGGGTTTGTGTCACTGTAGAAGCTTCAGCAGTTTTATTTAGAGCAGAAAAGGGAAACATGAATCGCACTAACTAAGAGGAGGATCCCGGACGAATGACAGTCAAGGCAGAACAGCTATTTTCGCCGCATTTTCGCCAATAGGCAAAAATGTCCAACAAACGAAGTCATATTTAAGAAATATCAGCCTAGATACCGCTTTATTTTTCAAATTCAGGCCTCAGAACGAGCAATTCTTTATTCCTATAAAGAATAACAATATTAAATGATATGGTTGACCAGACATATAAAGTCAACCTAGAATCCGGTTTCCCAAGCCAAGGCAAGGGACAACCCGCATCCGCTGCCGATCCCGGCATATTCAAATCTCTGCCAATAAGACATCATCTCGCAGGATATTGATAGCGTACCAACCCAAACGAGGGACTAACCTGTTGGACTGTTCTCAGTTCAACATGCGAACCCGAGCGCAAGAAGGAAGAGCTATGACAGCGTCAGAAAAATTTACCCGTGGTCTGCGAACATTCGCAACCGATATCGCCCAAGGTTTCTTTGAAATCACACACAACGGCTTTGCACTTGTCGGACTTGCCGTCATGTTTGCAGCCATTACATTAACAGCGCGTCCAGAATTGCGCGAAGTGGGTGAAGTCAAGCTTTTTAGCTGGCTTCAAACACGCCAGGTCGCCCTCACTGGCTGGGTTAACGACCTGGATGCCAATGACCGCGCCACGGCCAGCAACCCCAAAGATTTACCCAAACAACAGGCATCTGTTGCTTTTTGGCTAAGTAAAAAATACCGCGTGGCGCCAGAACCACTCAGCGCTTTGGTTGCGGAAGCCTATGAAATTGGCAGCCACACCAAAATTGACCCTACTTTGATTCTTGCCGTCATGGCCATTGAGTCTGGTTTTAATCCATTCGCCCAGAGTCCCGTGGGTGCTCAAGGCCTCATGCAGGTCATGACGACGGTCCACAGCGACAAATATGAGAACTTTGGCGGAAAATTAGCTGCTTTCGACCCTTTGACCAACCTTCGGGTCGGCGCAAAAGTTTTGCAAGACTGCATTGCCAAAGCGGGCTCTACGGAAGGTGGCTTGCGCTCTTATGTCGGCGCTGCCAATATTGACGACGACAGTGGCTATGTAGGCAAAGTGCTTGCTGAACACTCGCGGCTTCAATTGGTCGCAAAAGGTCAGGTTGTGCCCATGAACTCACCACAAACCGTTCCGGCTGTGAGTACGCAAGTCAAGCCTGAAAATGGCAATGCCAAAGTAGCCTCACTCTTTAATTCCTGAAAACCTTGGTTTCAAAGGTCTGCTGTTTGGTCAGTTAAAATCATTTGGGTACGCGACTGGCGATAGGCGCCCTACCCTCAGGGGTTTGGGTTGCTGAAGTGGGACAACCACAGGGGAGCGTACCGCCTTGCTAATCTGGCAAGTGCGTTTAGCCGTTCGCCTGGGCAGCCCTGGATTTTCATTATTGAACCCCAGGCCCATTGTCTTTTAGGACTGCCATGTACGACCGTAATATTCTGATTGAACAAACTGACCCTGAAATTTTTGCGGCCATTCAAGCCGAAAACGCCCGTCAGGAACACCACATTGAGCTGATCGCTAGCGAAAACTACGCCTCTCCAGCCGTGATGGCGGCCCAGGGCACCCAACTCACCAACAAATATGCCGAAGGTTA
>CANBUY010000082.1 GCA_947372745.1 Comamonadaceae bacterium
CCCGCTGCGCCTGTTGGACCAAGGCCTGGAAACTCACGCTTGGCGGTGGCAATCAGGCAATATCCAGCCGCATTGGTATGCCCCGTTTTCAAGCCATCAACCGATGGATCACGAAACAAGAGCAAATTACGGTTGCTGTCGTTGGTGGCCGGTGTTCCCGGGTAACGGTATTTTTTGATGGCGTAATAAGCCACATAGTCCGGGAAGTCTCGCATGAGCCGGGTGGACAAAACACTCAGGTCACGCGCTGTGGTGGTGTGACCGGCTTCTGTCAGGCCTTCGGGGTTTTTGTAGGCAGTTGACTTCATGCCCAGGACTTTGGCCTGCTCGTTCATCATTTGCACAAAGCGCTCGACCGTGCCGCCCACGCCTTCGGCCAGGGCCATGGTGGCGTCATTGCCACTTTGCACAATCATGCCCTTGATGAGATCTTCTACGGGCACCTTCATCTTGGGGTCAATGAACATGCGGGAGCCTGGCATTTTCCAGGCGCGCTCGCTCACGCCAAAGGTTTGCTGCAAAGTTATTTTCTTGCTTTTCAACGCATCAAAGACCAGGTAGGCGGTCATCAACTTGGTCAGGGATGCCTGCTCTATCGGAACATCAATGTCTTTTTGGGCCAAAAATTGATTGGCCGTCACGTCGAACAGCAAATAAGAACGGGCGGCAATTTCAGGCGGCTGAGGCGTTTGGGCGGTCGCGGCAAAAGCGATAACCAGCGCAAGGAGGCTAAGTATTTTTTTCATGGAAATAAAGAATGCCAATTTATTTGGCAGGATTAAAGAGAGGATTTGCTACTAATTAAATAGCTGCTTAAGCAATTTATATAAGGCCCAGAGGCCAACAATCGACTTATCGACCAGAAGTCTCGGGCGTCAGGAGTCGCTCAACGACTTTGCCGTTTTTCAGATGCGACTCAACGATTTCATCAATGTCTTCAAGATCCACAAACGAATACCAGACGGCTTCCGGGTAAACCACGGCCACAGGGCCTGCGGCACAGCGGTCCAGACAACCGGCTTTGTTCACGCGCACTTTGCCAGGGCCAGAGAGGCCAGCGGCCTTGATCTGGATCTTGCAGCGGTCGAAGGCGGCTTGCGCATTGAACTGTGCGCAGCAGGCTTCTCCACTTTTGCGCTCGTTCAGGCAAAAGAAAATATGCCGTTCGTAGTAAGAGTTGGCGGGCTGAGCCGCAGGGCTTGCGCCTTGATCGATCACGTTGATTATTTCAGTCATGGAAGAGATTCTAGTTTTTGGCATCGTCGTGACCCACCAACATCAACACATAAATCAAGGCGGTATAAGGCCATAACCACCCCAACCACTGCGCAAGTCCATTAAATCGCATAAAGCGGCCCTGCTCCCAAGTCGCCAGTGTTTGTGCGAAATACGGACTGGCAGAGGCCTGATTGAGCAAACTCAGCCAAGTGCCCAAAGCCAGCAACAACAACGCAGCACTCACCCTTTGGGGCAACCAAAGCAGGGTCAACAACATACAAAAAGCGCTAACCAGCCCACTCTGAGCAGGAAATCCCAACCAGGCCCAGGCATGCTCAGGACCGTAGCTCAATGCGCCGGACAGCGCAGTTGTCGCAACCCCAGCAAAAAAAATGAACAAGGCGACCCAGGCGCGACGCCACACCGATTTCACGATGCAAAAGCTCAACAAGCAGGGAATCAACAAGCCCAAGGTCACGCACAACCACTCGGTGATCGGCTCCATCGGCTGCATTTCAATGTCGCGCAGGGGCAACCAAACCAGAAAAGGCGTGTCCTGCAGCAACTCACCCAAAGCCGCCTCCACGCGCTCAAACACTTGCCCGAGCCCAAACGGAACTGCTGCCGGAAATATCAGCGCCATGGGCCACAAGGCCAGCAAAACCAATCCACCCCGCGCTTCCGGCACAAACCAGCGCGCGCGCAGCAGGTTCCAGCGCTCAAGCCAACCCAAAGCGCCCAAAGCCCAAGCCACCCAGGCGCCCACAAAGGCACCCAAGACGTTCAGCGCCAGATCAACATTTGACGCTACGCGGGCGGGTAAATAACTTTGAATAGACTCCATGACGAAGGACAGCAGACCTGCTATCAAGACGCTCAAAACCACGGTGGAGCGCTTGCGGCCTGTTCGAAAAGCCGTGAGGGTGAGCAAAAAACCCATTGGGACATAGCCGACTACATTGATGGCGACATCAAATCCCGTCCAGTATTTGGGCAGCGGACTGCTTATAAATGCCCAAGGGGAATGCCCTTGGTAGCGCCAGTCCGAAAAGGGGAAAAGGCTGGCGTAAACAATGAGCCCGGCATAAACCAAGGCAAGCGGCCATGCGGAGGTTTTATGCATGGCGTTGTTGCCGTCAAAAAGGTTTGACGACCACCAAAATAACCACCACCAAGAGCATGATCACAGGCGCTTCGTTGAACCAACGGTACCAAACATGGCTACGTTGGTTGACGCCGCGCTCGAATTTCTTCAGCAAACCGCCACAAGCGTGGTGGTAACCCAGCACCAAGGCCACCACGAACAGCTTGGCATGCATCCAACCATTGCCTGGACCCCAGCCAATGCCGACAACCATCCAAAGCCAAAGTCCCAGTGCCAGAGCCGGCACCGCCAAAATCGTGGTGAATTTCAGCAGCTTGCGCGCCATCAAGAGCAAGCGCGCACGTTCAGCCGTGGAGCCCTCGGGCACCATCGCCAAATTGACAAAAATGCGGGGTAAATAAAACAAGCCGGCAAACCAGCTGGCCACAAAAACGATATGTAACGATTTAATCCAAAGCATGGTGCGAAGTTTAATCGCCCACGTCGGCAGAAATTCGGGGCAAAAAAAACCCCAGCACGAAGGCCGGGGCGGTAAGCCTGTTTGCTGTCACACATCAAGGCCCTGCTCAGGGAGGAAAAGCAGGAGGCAGCGAACTGCCCGTGCCGAATTTAACAAATAAATGCACCCATATCAACAAATCCCTTGAAATATTTTTTATCTATTTAAGAATAAATCGTCCTTATCCCTACAAATTCATTCACCCCTTACACTTTTGGGTATGACAAACTTTGCACCTTATCCCATGGGCCGACCACGCCGCTTGCGCCGTGACACCTTCACGCGCAACTTGGTTCGTGAGCATGCCCTCACCCCGCACGACTTGATTTATCCGGTTTTTGTGGTGGATGGGAAGCAACACCGAGAGACCATTGCGTCGATGCCCGGCGTGGAGCGGTTGAGCCTGGATTTGCTGCTACCAGTGGCCGAGGAGTGCGTCAAGCTGGGTATTCCGGTCATGGCTTTGTTCCCGGTCATTGACCCCGCGCTTAAAACCTGGGACGGGCGCGAAGCCCTGAACCCCGAGGGTCTGATCCCCCGCGTGGTGCGAGCGCTTAAAAAAGAATTCCCTGACTTGGGTGTGATGACCGATGTGGCGCTGGACCCCTTCACCAGCCACGGGCAAGACGGGCTTCCTGACCCGAACCCGGCTGAGAACGGCTACATCATGAACGAACCCACCATTGAAATGCTGGTGCAGCAGGCCCTCACACAGGCCGAAGCGGGCGTTGACATCGTGGCGCCCAGCGACATGATGGACGGCCGCATCGGCGCCATCCGCGCGGCGCTCGAATCGCAGAACCTGATCTACACCCGCATCATGGCCTACAGCGCCAAGTACGCCTCGGCGTTTTACGGCCCGTTTCGTGATGCCGTGGGCTCGGCGGCCAACCTGGGCAAGAGCAACAAAAAGGTCTACCAAATGGACCCCGGCAACTCTGATGAAGCGCTGCGCGAAGTGGCGATGGACATCGCTGAAGGCGCCGACATGGTGATGGTCAAGCCCGGCATGCCGTATCTGGACATCGTGCGCCGCGTTAAAGACGAGTTCAAAGTGCCCACCTTCGCCTACCAAGTCAGCGGTGAATACGCCATGCTCAAAGCCGCAGCGCTCAATGGCTGGCTCGACCACGATGCGGTCATGATGGAAAGCTTGCTCGCCTTCAAACGCGCCGGGGCTGATGGCGTGCTGACCTACTTTGCTTTGGATGCCGCCAGATTGCTTCAGAAATAATAGCTGGTCATGCAATGCCTGCATGAATTAGCACGCCATCCAATATAAAAATAAGATCCGATTTAGTATGCGAATTTTCACCCTTACTGGCAACAGCGTTGTAGAAACCGACAGCTATGCTGCTCTGGTCAATGCAGGACTGCCTGAGCACAGTTTTGTCTGGGTGGCCTGCGCCAGGCGTGAGTTTGAGGTCATGCAGGCCCAAATTCAGGCCGGTTTGCAAACGCTCTGCGGCATGCAGCTGGTGGATTTACACATCTCAGACCTGCTCAGCAACCAGTTGCCCTCGCACTACGACTACACCTCGCAATACGACGTGCTGGTTTTTCGGCGGCTAGCGGCCGGCAACTCAGAGACGGACCTGACGCAGCCCGGTTTGCCACTGGGCCACCGCCCCGCCCGAACCGGGCCGCCGATTTTGCGGCGCATTGACACCAGTCCGGTGGGCTTTGCCGTGTTTGACCACGTCTTGCTGACGGTGCACCCCACCGACTGCGCTGTGCGTGATGTGTATGCCAGCAAGCTGCTGGGCGCCGCCTCCGCGCAAGCCCACAGCGCGGGCGCTCGATTGCCCAGCAGTTCGGCGGACCTGATGCTGCGTATCGTCAACCACATGGTGGACGGCTACCTGGAATTAAGACGCGAACTCACGCACCAACTCGACCATTGGCAGTCGGAGCTGATCAATCCGCGTACCCGTTTCAACAACTGGGGCGCCTTGCTGGACGCCCGACTCTCCTTGCACCACCTGGACGAGATTTGCGAAGACCAGCGCTCAGCCCTTCAAGACTGGCTCGAAGCTCTAAAAACCTGGCCCGACACCGGCACCCTGGAGGGGCAGCGCGAGCGCGACTTGTTGCAAGTGCGCAGCCGCGACGTGCTCGAACACATCGAGCGCGTTGTGCACCATGTGCGCCGGCTGGAACAAAGCGTAGAGACTGCTGTGCAAATGCACTTCAACGCCCAAAGCCACCGCACCAACGAAATCATGCGCGTGCTCACCGTGCTAACCGCCATCTTTTTACCGTTGAACCTGATTTCAGGCATTTTCGGCATGAACTTTGAGTACATCCCCTTGCTCCACCAAGCCAATGGTTTCTGGTTTGCAATGGGCCTGATGGTCTTCGTTGCCGTGAGTTTGGTGCTTTATTTCTGGCGGAAAAACTATCTGGCGCGGTAGTTAAGCGAAGCGCGTGATTAAACAAAAAAACATTTTGTTTTTAGTTTTAAAAATTAGTCATAAATTTTAATTAGTAGCTATAAATGTCGTTTATCAACTTTATGATGGGCGCTGGCCAAGGCTTTCTTTTTCAAGTCAAGCTTTAAATCCAGCCATCACGAAGGTTTTAATGCGTACATTTTTCCTGATTTTCCTGATGTCTATCGCCATCGGTGCACATGCCATGAAGGTCGAGGTGCATGGCGACACGGCCTATGCAAGCGGCCCGGTTGAGGACGACATAGCGAAATTTCAAGAGGCGTTGGCCAAACCCGGCGTGAGCAGGGTTGTGCTTGTCAACTCAGTAGGCGGCGACCTTTGGACGGGCATGCGGGTAGGCCGGCTGATTGAAGACAAAGGTCTCAACACAGTGATTGCAGGCTACTGCATTTCGTCTTGCTCCATCATGTTCATGGGCGGTAAAGAGCGCACGTTCAGTGACGCCTTTCGACCCGCACTGACCTACATTGGCATTCATGGCGCCCACAACAAAGACACGGGGAAGGTTAACGCGCAATTGAATCCGCAAATTTATGCATTCTTCAAGTCCAGAATGGCTGAGCGATTCAACGCGGAGGCCATGAACAAGGCCTTTTATGACATGCAGGATGCAGGCGCACTGCTCAAGTTATTTGACGCCGCAAGGACTCCAGTTCGCGTCACCCACCATTGCAAGTCCGCGCAGACGGCACGCAAAGATTGCACAGAACTCAAGGATCTTGATGCCCTTAACGTCGGTATTGTCACGACGAACACGTTGACCAAACTTGACCTGCCAAAAAGTTACAAAGAAATCCCCACAGTCATGGGGCAAGAACTTAATATCCCATTCACAGATTTTGCGAATTATTTTAAAAATATGGCGGAGGAAAAATGCCTTACCATTTTGTGCCGCAATCTCGTCTATAACTTTATTAATGGTGAAGAACACAAAGCCCTTGCAATGCCCATCGAGTCGGTGCTCGGATTGGGAACATCAAGCAACAAGGACTCAGCCACCGCCGCCTTCGTTCGAGCCCTTTATGAATGCAATCACGTCAAGGGAAAACCTGCTCGACTATGCGAAACCCTGACCGTCAACGGATTTGACGTTCGCAATTTTTATTCAACGGGCATGGAGAGTCACGCACTTGCGCTGACAAAGCTGAACCCACCGCCCGACAAATACTATGGAAATGAAGAATATGGAGGCAGCATGACGAGATCCAATGTCATGCGGGTGCAAACCGTGCACGACATCACGCCACAGACATTTGATGGCATTAAAACCTATGGCACGCAAGAGCTTGCTACCGTGCTAAAAAGTGAACAAGCGCCCGTATTGATTGATGTTTGGGCCGGCGTGAATGACGCTATACCCAGCGCCTTGACGCTGCTCTTTGGCGGGTTGGCCTTTGACGATTCAACTGTTGACCTTGCTTACGAAAAGCGGTTTTCCGCCTTATTAAAACTTCTCAGTCCAGACCCTGAAAAGCCAGTTATTTTTTATTGCATGAGCCGCGATTGCTGGTTGTCAGCCAATGCGGCGATGCGTGCAAAAAAATTGGGCTACACCCATGTCGGCTGGTACCGGGGCGGCATGCAAAGCTGGAAAGCGGCTAATTTGCCTTTGGCCAACGTTGTCCTGAGAGCGGTCGTTAACTGAGAGCGCCATCACCCCAAATGCTGCGCAAAAAACGCCAGCGTGCGCTCTTTTGCCAAAGCGGCGGCGGCAGCATCGTAAGCACCGCGGTGGTCGCAGTTGAAGCCGTGGGTGGCGGGGTACATGAGCACCTCGACTTCGGGATGCGCTTGTTTGAATGCGGCCACGCCGTCTAGCGGAATAGAGGCATCGTTGTCGGCAAAATGCACGCGCACCGGGCATTGGGGGCTGCGGGCGATCTCAGCGGGGGTGGTCATGCCGCCGCCGTAGTACGGCACCGCCGCACGCACGCCAGTAAGCAGGCAAGCGGCGCGCCAGGTCAGCAGCCCGCCCCAGCAGTAGCCCACCACACCCACAGGGCCAAGGTGGCCAGAGGTCCCGCTCGCTTGGGCGGCGTAGTCCACCGCCGCCTGAATGTCTTGCATCACCCCAGGGGCGGGCAAGGCTTCAACCGCTGACTTCAAAGCGACGCCAGCCCCAATGTCTTCTTGTGTGTAACCCAACTCAACACCCGGCTTGACCCGGTGAAAAGTGGCCGGCGCAATCGCCAAATAGCCTTGCGCGGCATAGCCATCGGCCACCGCGCGAATGTGGGCATTGACGCCAAAAATCTCTTGCAGCACCACAATGGCGCCGTTGACGGGTCCGGTGGGGTGCGCTTCGTAGGCGGGAAATTTAAAGCCGTCGGCGGCCGTGAGTTCAATGAAGTTGGACATATTGTTTATTTTCAGAAGAGTGATTACAGGGTTTTGAGTTTGCGTTCAAGAAAATCGAGCCGGTCCTGACCCCAGAAAATCTCGTTCCCAAGGCAGTAACTGGGCGCACCAAAAACCCCGGCTTCAATCGCCGCCCGGGTGTTGGCGTCATACTGGTCTTGCACGACAACACTGCGGGAGTGCGCCAGCAGTTCAGGCGCCAAACCGCATTCATCGAGCAATTCGGCCAGGGTTTGGGGGTTGGCAATGTCACGCTCTTGCGCCCAGACGGCGGCAAACACGGCGCCGCTAAGTCGCAGCGAGGCTTGTGGCCCGTGTTGCAAATCGGCTGCAATGATGAGCCGGGCTGCAGGGTCAGCGGCTACCGGGAAATAGTGGGGCTGCACATTCAAGGGCAGCTGCAAAGCATCCCGAAAGCGCGCCAATTCCAGCAGGCGATAAGCCTGGCGTTGCGGCGCCCGTTTGGGCAAAGGCAAGCCGCCAGATTGTGCAAAAATCTGACCAAAATCAGCGGGCAGCACGCGAATTTTGACTTGTGCAGCCTCGGCCATGGCCAGCAAGCGGGCGTGGCCCAGGTAAGTCCAGGGGCTTTGCGGGGCAAAGTAATAGTCAATGGTCTTATTCACATCGTCTCCTTTTGATATTTAAAACGTTTAATGACATTTTGCAGTTGAAAAACTCAACCCCGGAATTTATTAAAAAGTCACCTTATTTTGCAATCTAAGGCTGGCGCAGATCAATTTTCAGTTTCGAGCTTTTCGCAGCTGGACTGAGCTTGTTTGTGGTGCCAAGGCAGCGGTTGCAGTCTTAGGGTTTGAGTCCGCGAATGCCTCCTTCTGTCAGGAGCCGACTTTCAGCAGTGGAGACAGATGACGCCAAGATGCTGACTGCAGTCGTACGACGATCGAACCAGTCTGCCGCAAAGCGGTCACCGGCAGAGTTCGTTCTGCCCTAATGCCGAGTTAACTAGACCACTTCATGCCAAATTTTGGCGGCAATCATGAACCTGCCGTCTACACGCGCAAAGTTGAGATGGTCAACAAAGACTTTGTCATGAATGCGAAGTTGAACCTTTGCAACACCGGCATCAGATGACAACAAGTCTATTGAAATGAGTTGGTCTTCGCGTGCCTGACCGGCACTTTTTGGCGAGCGGCGATTCAAAATTACTTCGCGGTACTCGGCCACTGGCATCGCTGTGAAAATGCCAGTGGTTGAGTCGAACAGGCTAGACCACGGGTGAAATACTTGATCAAATTTCGCAAGGTCACACTCATGCAGTGCTTGGAAGTACAGCTCAACTGCCTGGCTGATTGATTCAACTGATTGAATTGATACATTTGACATTTTTTTGATCTAAAAAAGTTAGAGGTAATGAATAACGTGCCTCTGTATTTTGATTGCCTTTCTAAAATAAATCGAGTGGCAATAATGACATTAAACGGTAAGATTGCGACATGAAACGCCACCTTGTTGTTGCACTCGCCTATGACCAACTTTGCACCTTTGAATTCGGCTGCGTAGTTGAGATATTCGGTTTACCAAGACCGGAATTGGAGATCAATTGGTACCAATTCAACGTCTGCGCCACAAGTAGACGCAGCTTGCGAGCTTCGGGTGGATTGACCTTTAAGGCGCCCAACTCACTAGCAATACTGGATAGTGCTGACACCATCATCATTCCAGGCTGGGGTAATTTGACAGCACCGCCACCAAGGAACTTGCTGAACGCGCTGCGCTATGCCCACTCTCGTGGCGCACGTATATGTTCAATTTGTTCCGGCGTCTTTCTGCTTGCGGCTACGGGGCTATTAGACGGAAAGAGCGCAACGACTCATTGGAAATTTGCTGACGACCTTGCAAAGCGCTACCCATCCATCAATGTTTTGCCAGATGCCCTGTACGTCGATGAAGGGCATTTACTAACCTCAGCTGGTTCGGCTGCGGGACTGGACATGATGTTGCATATTGTTCGTTCAGACCATGGAACTAAAGTTGCCAACTCTGTTGCTCGAAGGTTGGTTATCCCACCCCATCGGGATGGAGGCCAGGCACAGTTCATATCTCGTCCAGTTCAACGTCCAGATGAACGTCAGTTATCCAAGCTTATGGATAGGGTACGTCGCAGGCCAGCTGACGAGTATTCACTCGAAAAGATGGCCGCTCTTTCTTCGTTGACAGTGCGAACCCTCCAACGTCAGTTCCGTAGCAATACCGGAATGACGCCAATTGAATGGGTCGTGCAAGAGCGCATCTCAATCGCCAAGGAACTACTGGAAATTTCGAAGGCTTCGATTTCAAGTATTGTGGAAACGACAGGGTTCGGCTCAGAGGAGTCGCTTCGCCGCCACTTTAGACGGATAGTTGGCATCCCCCCTGTTGCGTATCGAGAACGTTTCAATAAGCAACTGGCCTAATTCGTCAGACTTTACGGCTTGCAAGGAATTGGCCTGCTCTTTTGCTGACCCTAGGGAAGGTCGGCATTGTTGAGTCCCCGAATTACGCTGGTGCAGCGTGAATGGCCGAAAATGAGCCTTGAGCGGACGATGGTGAGAAATCGGCTACTACCGGTACGGGTCTTGAACCGATATAGCCCTAAAACCCAATTTCAACCAAAGCCAGTTTGCTGGTGTACAGCATGGCTACCAACTCCAATGTTGAATGGCGTTTTGCAAATTGCTTGACAGTGACTAAATTTAGGCCTACATTCAGTCCCATTACTGCACAAGGGTCGCTATGCCATCCGTCATCAACATCAAGTCCATCTCCTACCTTAAGAGCCACGCTGCCCAGATTTCCGAAGACTTGGCAATGAATGGCAATCCGTTCTTCATCACCCAAAATGGGGATGCCAGCATGGTGATTGAAAGCTTCAAGCAGTATCAGCAAAAGGAATCCCTCATTGCCGCCCTGAAGATCATGGCCTTGGGTGAAAAGGACCGCTTCCAAGGCAAAGGCATCTCTGCTGCTGACTCGCGGGCTCAGTTGCTGGCTGCCCGCCAAAGTCGCAAATAATGGCCGTCATCATTCTTCCCGACGCGCAGGAAGACTTGCTTTCGCTTCAAGAGTACATGCTGGACAAGTGGAGCGAGGCTGACTGGCTCAAGGCCGAGGACGAAATTTTCGAAAAGCTGGTGCTGGTTGATACGGGTTTTTTAACCGGGGCGTACGTCCATGAACTTGCAGAGGTTGGCATCTTTGAATACCAAAATGTCTTTACCTCACATCACAAGTTGGTTTATCGGCGCATCAACGAGGACGTTTATGTCTACGCCATTGCGGCGCACCGGCAGGATTTTCCGGCGCTTTTGATGAAGCGCTTATTGAAAATCTGATGCTGCAGGCGGCGTCTGTTGCGCTGGCTCGCCAGGCTAACGGCTACCATCGGGCCAAGCATTTTTCAGGCTTTAACCTAATTCCAACCCGGCTGCACCGACCCCCATGAACAAAACCCTCCTCATCACTGGCGGCTCGCGCGGCATTGGCGCGGCCACCGCCTTGCTTGCCGCTCAAAAAGGCTATGCCGTAGCGGTCAATTACGCCAGCAACTCGCTAGCCGCTGACGAGGTGGTGCGACAAATCAGGGCGAATGGTGGCAGCGCCATGGCCGTGCAGGCACAAGTTCAGGACGAAGCACAAGTGCTGGCCATGTTCGAGAAAATCGACGCCAAACTCGGCCCTCTCACTGCACTGGTCAACAACGCCGGCATTGTGGACGTGGCCGCCCGCGTGGACGAGATGAGCGTGGCTCGCCTGAAAAACATGTTTGACGTCAACGTGTTGGGCAGTTTTTTGTGCTCCCGTGAAGCCGTCAAACGCATGAGCACGCGTTATGGCGGTCAAGGCGGCACGATTGTCAACGTCTCCAGCGTTGCTGCAAGGCTGGGCGGTGCCGGGCAGTATGTGGACTATTCCGCCAGCAAAGGCGCGATTGACACCTTCACCGTGGGCTTGGCCAAAGAGGTGGCCACAGAAGGCATTCGGGTCAACGCGGTACGCCCCGGCATCATTGAGACCGAGATTCACGCCTCGGGCGGTCAGCCCGACCGGGCGCGCCAAATGGCACCCATGGTGCCCGTGCAGCGCGCCGGCAGCGCATTGGAAGTAGCGCAAGCCATTGTTTGGCTGCTCTCAGATGAGTCAAGTTACACCACCGGGTCGTTCATCGACGTGGCGGGCGGACGTTAAAAAAACAAGAAAGAACACATGGATTTCAAACCTCTGGTCACCCTGCTGGCCATCGTCAACCCCTTGGCCATCGTGCCTTTTTTCATCCACTACACCCAGGATTTTTCGCACGAGCAGCGCAGCCGTACGATCTGGATCGCGTCCTTCAGCAGCTTCGTGGTGATCGCCGTGAGTGCGGTGATGGGGCTGCACATCCTGGCTTTCTTTGGCATCTCATTGGCCAGCTTTCAGGTGGGCGGCGGCATGTTGTTGCTGACCTCGGCCTTGGCCATGCTTAACGCGCAACCAGCCGAAGCCAAATCGAATGAGGAAGAAATGCATGACGCCGCCGCCCGCGCCAGCATCGCCGTGGTGCCGCTCACTATTCCTTTGCTGACCGGGCCTGCCACCATGTCCACCGTGGTGATTTACGCCGACAAGGCCAAAACCATTTTGCAACTGGGCACGCTGGTGAGCTACGGCGTGGTCATTGCATTGGCGACCGCCTTGTGTTTTTCACTGGCGCAACCGATTGCCCGCATTCTGGGCAAAACCGGCATCAACGTGATGACCCGGCTGATGGGTCTGATTTTGGCGGCGCTGGCGGTGGAGGTGATGTCGGACGGACTGATCAAGCTGTTCCCGGTCTTGGGTCGGTAGTCGCCCCGGCCCCTCCAGAATCACTACAAAAATAATAGCTGACTAAGCACGTATTTAAAGCCCTAAAGCTCAATTTTTCATAAACTTACGCCCGTTGCATCGCCCGCTCAAGCATGGCGTGCAACAACACATTGCAGCCTGCGGTGATGTGCTCGGGCTTGGCGTCTTCGATCTCGTTGTGGCTGATGCCGTCTTTGCAGGGGATAAAAATCATGCCTGTGGGCGCCAGTTTGGCCATGTAGACCGCATCGTGCCCAGCGCCTGACACCACCGGCATGTTGGAATAGCCCAGCTTTTTGGCGGCCCGCGCCACGGCGTCGATGCAATCGGGGTGAAAGCCTTGAGCCGAGTAGCTCGATACCGGCTCGATCAGTATCGACAAGCCCGTCTTGATACTCAATTGGGCTGCAAACGCCTTGACCTCATCGGCCATTTGGTCAACCAGCGCATCGGTGGCGTTGCGCAAATCAATGCTGAATTTGACGCGACCTGGAATGACGTTGCGGCTATTGGGGTGCACCTGCACCATGCCGACCGTTCCGCGACCGTGCGGGGCGTGGCGCAGGGCAGCGGCCACCACTTCTTGCATCAGATGGGTGGCGACTTGCATCGCGTCTTTGCGCAGCGCCATCGGGGTGGGGCCGGCGTGGGCCTCCATGCCGGTCACGGTACAGTCAAACCAGCGAATGCCCAGCACGCCTTGCACCACGCCAATGGTGACGTCGTGGTCTTCCAGCACAGGACCTTGTTCGATGTGGGTTTCAAAAAAAGCACCAATCGGGTGGTCACCGGGTTCTTGCTCGCCGATGTAGCCAATGCGGGCAAGTTCTTCACCTACGGTTTTGCCTTCGGTATCCGTGGCGGCGTAGGCGTGCGCCAGCGTGAAGGCTTTGGCAAACACGCCCGAGCCCATCATCACCGGCACAAAGCGCGAGCCTTCTTCGTTGGTCCAGAAGCTAACCTCGATGGGCGCTTCGGTTTTGATGCCGTGGTCGTTCAGCGTGCGCACCACCTCTAATCCAGCCAGCACGCCGTAGTTGCCATCAAACTTGCCGCCCGTGGGCTGGGTGTCGATGTGACTGCCGGTGGCAATGGGCGGCAAGCTGTTGTTGCGACCGGCGCGGCGCATGAAGCCGTTGCCAATTTTGTCGATGGTGACGGTCATGCCGGCCTCTCGCGCCCAGCGCGTCACGAGGTCTCGGCCCTGTTTGTCCAGGTCGGTGAGGGTGAGGCGACAGACGCCGCCTTTGGGGGTGGCGCCAATTTGGGCCAACTCCATGAGCGAGGCCCACAAGCGATCTCCGTTGATGCGCAGGGTGTCTATGTTTAGGGTGGCTTCGGTCATTTTTTACTCCTGGATTTTTTGCTGGTCATTATTTCTGTCACGGAG
>CANBUY010000083.1 GCA_947372745.1 Comamonadaceae bacterium
CGTGCATGCCTCTGTCGGCATTTGGGGGCGCAAAGTGGCGCCTTCGCATATCTTGCGCGACCAGGACAGAATTGAAATCTACCGCGAACTCACCGTTGACCCCAAAGTGGCGCGACGCGAGCGCTTCGTGAAACAGGGCAGCAAAGGCACTGGGCTTTTTGCAAAAAAACGTCCAGGGGCAGCGGCAGGTTACTAGTCTGCGGATCGAAGCGATTCTTTGCAATAGTCGTCGAAGGTACAATCGACGATTTGGAGCTCAGACATGCGCCTTATCGGCAAAGCGCTCACCTTCGACGATGTTTTGTTGGTGCCCGCATTCTCTCAAGTCCTCCCAAAGGACACCTCACTTGCTACTCGTTTCTCTCGCAATATCGAGTTAAACATGCCCCTCGTCTCTGCGGCCATGGATACGGTCACTGAATCTCGCTTGGCTATTGCCATCGCGCAAGAGGGCGGTATTGGCATCGTTCATAAAAACATGACCGCCCAAGAGCAGGCTGCTCAGGTCTCCAAGGTGAAACGCTACGAATCAGGCGTTTTGCGCGACCCGGTCGTCATCACGCCTCACCACACCGTGCGCCAAGTCATGGACTTGTCGGAGCAACTCGGCGTTTCCGGCTTTCCGGTTTGCGACGGGGGCAAAGTCGTCGGCATCGTCACCGGGCGCGACCTTCGATTTGAGACCCGCTACGACCTTCCTGTCAGCCACATCATGACCCAGCGCGACAAGCTCGTCACCGTGCCCGATGGCACGACGCTGGCCCAGGCCAAAGTGCTCTTAAACCAGTACAAGATTGAGCGCTTGCTCGTCGTGAACGATGCGTTCGAGCTCAAAGGCCTCATCACGGTCAAAGACATCACCAAGCAAACCAGTTTCCCCAACGCCGCGCGTGACGCGCAAGGCAAATTGCGCGTAGGTGCAGCCGTGGGCGTGGGCGAGGGCACTGAAGAACGAGTTGAAGCGCTGGTGCGTGCTGGGGTCGATGCCATTGTGGTCGACACAGCGCACGGCCACAGCAAAGGCGTGATCGAACGCGTGCGTTGGGTCAAGCAAAACTACCCCCACATTGATGTCATTGGCGGCAATATTGCCACCGGTGCTGCTGCTTTGGCGCTGGTTGAGGCCGGTGCTGATGCTGTCAAGGTTGGCATTGGCCCGGGCTCTATTTGCACCACCCGCATTGTGGCGGGCGTGGGCGTTCCCCAGATCATGGCGATTGACAGCGTGGCGATTGCCCTGCGCGGCACGGGCGTGCCCTTGATTGCCGACGGTGGCATTCGCTACAGTGGTGACATTGCCAAAGCTTTGGCAGCGGGCGCGAGCTCGGTCATGATGGGTGGCATGTTTGCCGGCACTGAAGAAGCGCCCGGTGAAGTCATTTTGTTCCAGGGACGTAGCTACAAAAGCTACCGTGGCATGGGCAGCATTGGCGCCATGCAACAAGGCAGTGCTGACCGTTATTTCCAGGAAGCCACCACCGGCAACCCGAACGCCGATAAGCTAGTGCCCGAAGGTATTGAAGGCCGCGTGCCTTACAAAGGCTCTATGGTCTCCATCGTTTATCAGATGGCGGGTGGCGTGCGTGCGAGCATGGGCTATTGCGGCTGCGCCACCATTGTGGACATGCAAAACGAAGCTGAGTTTGTGGAAATCACCTCAGCCGGTATTCGTGAAAGCCATGTGCACGATGTGCAGATCACCAAAGAAGCGCCCAATTACAGAGCGGAATGACGTCAGCCATACGGCTGCACTGACCTGAGGTCAGGCAGCCTGTCAGCCTGTTTGCTACGGACTAAAAATGCATCAAAAAATTCTCATTCTTGACTTCGGTTCTCAAGTCACCCAACTCATTGCCCGTCGTATTCGTGAAGCCCATGTGTTTTGCGAAGTTCATCCCTGTGATGTCAGCGAAGACTGGATTCGTGCTTATGCGCGTGACGGTAGCCTGAAGGGCATTATTTTGTCTGGTAGCCATGCCAGCATTTACGAAGAAAGTACTGACAAAGCACCACAAGTGGTGTTTGAGTTGGGCATTCCCGTGCTCGGTATTTGTTACGGCATGCAAGCCATGGCGCACCAACTGGGCGGCTTGGTCACAGGCGGACACAAGCGCGAGTTTGGGCATGCTGATGTTCGCGCGCACGGTCACACCGCATTGCTTGAAGGTATTCAGGACTACGCCACCCCGATGGGCCACGGCATGCTCAAGGTCTGGATGAGCCACGGTGACAAAGTTACCGAATTGCCGCACGGTTTCAAGGTCATGGCTAGCACCGACAGCTGCCCCATTGCTGGCATGGCCGATGAAGAGCGTCGCTTTTACGGTGTTCAGTTCCACCCTGAAGTTACGCACACCGCCCGCGGCGCGGCCATTTTGGAACGCTTTGTTCTAGATATTTGCGGCACCCGGGCCGATTGGATCATGGGTGACTACATTGCTGAGGCGGTTGAGAAAATTCGCGCTCAAGTGGGCACCGAAGAAGTCATTTTGGGTCTATCCGGTGGGGTTGACTCATCCGTGGCCGCAGCGTTGATTCACCGTGCTATTGGCGACCAACTCACCTGCGTTTTTGTGGATCACGGCTTGTTGCGCCTGAATGAAGGCGATATGGTTATGGAAATGTTTGTCGGCAAACTCCACGCCAAAGTTATTCGCGTGGACGCTGCAGATCAGTTTCTGGGCCATCTGGCGGGCGTGAGCGAGCCTGAAGCCAAGCGCAAAATTATTGGCCGTGAGTTTGTAGAAGTATTCAAGGCCGAGGCTGCCAAACTCAAAGGCGAGGGCGCCCAAGGTGCCAAGTGGTTGGCCCAAGGCACCATTTACCCGGACGTGATTGAGTCAGGTGCAGCAAAAAGCAAAAAAGCAGTTGTCATCAAGAGCCACCACAATGTAGGCGGTTTGCCTGAGCAATTGGGCTTGAAACTGTTGGAGCCCCTGCGTGAACTGTTCAAAGACGAGGTGCGTGAACTGGGCGTGGCCCTGGGCTTGCCTTACCACATGGTGTACCGCCATCCTTTCCCAGGCCCAGGTTTGGGTGTGCGGATTTTGGGTGAAGTCAAGAAAGAATATGCTGATTTGTTGCGCCAGGCAGACCATATTTTCATAGAAGAACTTCGCAACTTCATGGACCCTGAGACGGGTAAGAGCTGGTACGACCTGACCAGCCAGGCTTTCACGGTTTTCTTGCCCGTCAAGAGCGTGGGCGTGATGGGCGATGGCCGCACCTATGACTACGTCGTGGCACTGCGCGCCGTACAAACCAGCGACTTCATGACGGCCGACTGGGCTGAACTGCCCTATGCCTTACTCAAAAAAGTATCGGGCAGAATTATTAATGAAGTGCGTGGTATCAACCGCGTTACTTATGATGTCTCAAGCAAACCACCGGCGACTATTGAGTGGGAATAGACCCTGGAGGTCAATAAACAGCCTGGTCCCAAGCGTCTGAATAAAGAGAGCGGAACATGTATTTACCCCAGCAGTTCAATTCAAAAAATAATTCAGACGCCATTGACTTGATGCGGCAGCATCCCTTTGCCAGTTTGATCAGCGTGGACGAGGCGGGCTTTCCGTTTGTTAGCCATATCCCCCTTCATCTTGAAGTGAGGGATTCTGGTTTGGTGCTGTGGGGGCATCTCGCCAAACCTAATCCTCACTGGCGTTATTTGTTGGAGCGGCCTCAAGCCTTGGTGACTTTTTTGGGTCCACATGCCTACTTGTCGCCCCGCGTGTATCCGGACTTGACCCGTGTGCCTACCTGGAACTATCTCGCGGTTCACTGCAAGGTCAGCGCTCGTTTGGTGGAAGATCCGGTTGAAAAAGATACCTTGTTGAAAAAGCTGATTGGAGAACATGAGCCCGCCTATGCCGCCCAATGGCGCAGTTTAGGTGAGGATTACCAGCAGAAAATGTTGGCAGGTATTGTGGGTTTCGAACTGACGGTATCTGAAGTTCAGTGCAAACTGAAACTTAACCAGCATCGCCCGGAAGCAACAGAAACTACAAAAGCGCTTTACGCCCGTGGTGGTGAAAACGAGCAGTCTCTGGTTCGCTGGATGGACCGTTTGGGGATGACCGGGAAGCCCCCAAGCCAGACATGAACGATTCCGATTTCATGGGTGTTGCGCTCGAACAGGCGCGACTCGCGATGGTGCAGGGCGAGGTGCCGGTGGGTGCGGTCTTGGTGCGAGATGGCCACATTATTGCCCGGGGATTCAATGCCTGTATAGCGAAAAACGACCCCAGCGCCCACGCCGAAATGCAGGCACTTCGTGCGGCTGGAGAAGCCTTGGGCAACTACCGTCTGGATGATTGCGAGCTTTTTGTAACCTTGGAGCCCTGTGCCATGTGCGCGGGTGCCATGCTGCATGCGCGCCTGAAACGCGTGGTTTTTGGTGCTATTGATGCCAAAACAGGCGCTGCTGGCTCTGTTTTGAATGTGTTTGCTTACCCGCAAATCAACCATCAAACGCAAGTACAGGGCAGGGTGATGACGGCAGAATGTGGCGCCCTGTTGCAGTCTTTTTTCAAGGACAAGCGTCAGCAATCCAAAGCTGAATTTACGCCCCTGCGTGAAGATGCACTCAGAACGCCAGACCATCGGTTTGCCAATTTGCCTGGCTCGGCTTGGCCTACGCACTACCGCCATGATTTGCCAAGTCTGGGTGGGCTGAGGCTTCATTTTTTGGACGAGGGTCCAGCCGAAGCACAGCTGACTTATCTATGCCTGCATGATTTTGAGCAATGGAGTGTGGTCTTCAATGACCACATACCCACCCTGATTGCCTCTGGCAACCGGGTAATCGTGCCCGACCTGATTGGTTTTGGAAAAAGTGACAAGCCCAAAAAGGAGGGCGTCCACACGCTCGCCTGGCATGTTCAAGTGTTGCTGGAACTGATTGAGCAACTTGGGCTTAACAATCTCGTTTTGCTTCACACCCGAAATGCAAAAATGCTTGCTCAGTCTCTGGTGGATCGCATGGACGGTCAGTTCATCGAATTAGAGCTCGTTGAGTTCCAGCCGACGACAAGCCTCAGTGCTGCGGCATTAGAGGCTCCATTTCCAGATCGTGGACATCGGGCAGGGCCACGCGCCATGCAAGCGAAAAAAGTAAAAAAGTAAAAAAGTAAAAAAGTAAAAAAGTAAAAAAATAGAATCACACTTTATGTCCAAGAAACACATTTACATTTATTCGCCCTCAGGCGCTGTGCGAGACAAAGCCGCGTTCAAGCGGGGCATCGCGCGATTGACCCAACTCGGACATGAGGTGGAGGTTGATGAAGCCGCGTTGGCGAGCCACCAGCGTTTTGCCGGTGACGATGCAATGCGCCTGGCTGCTATTCATCGCGCCTGCGCCAGTGGTGCGGATGTCGCCATGATCTCGCGCGGCGGGTATGGCTTGACACGCATCTTGCCGGGCATTAATTACAAAGCGGTCGCCAAAGCCATTGACCATGAGATGAGTTTTGTTGGCATCAGTGATTTCACTGCTTTTCAAAGTGCTGTGCTTGCCAAGACTGGACGGATAACCTGGGCAGGTCCCGCACTTTGTGAAGGTTTTGGTGTCGGCGGAAAGCCCAAACCGGGCATCGCTCTTAAAGACCAGGTGCTGGTGCCCGACGACATCATGGAAGCTTGTTTTGACGATTTGATCAGTGGACAGGGCGAAGGAACCGGGTGGCGACAGAACCGCGAAGCTGCAAATTTTGCTATAGAAAAAGGAGCTGCTCAAGAACATCCTGCGGATGTTATCGCTCCATTCAATGTAAAAAATGCTGCGCTTTGGGGCGGCAACCTGACCGTGCTGACGTCTTTAATGGGGACGCCTTATTTTCCTGAGGTCAAAGGCGGTCTGCTATTTATAGAGGACGTGGCAGAGCATCCTTATCGAATTGAACGCATGCTCACACAGCTTTTACATTCGGGCGTGCTTGCCCGGCAAAAGGCTATTATTTTTGGCCAGTTTACTGACTACAAGTTGGTGCCACATGACCGTGGATTCAAACTTGCCGCCGTGACTGACTGGCTACGTCAGCAAATCAAAGTGCCCGTGTTGACTAATTTGCCTTATGGGCACGTTGCAACGAAAGTGGTGTTGCCAGTAGGCGCCAAGTGCGATCTAGCGGTTGACGGGCGTGATGTGATGCTGGTGTGGGGACACATGTGATGCAAGTTGGCGAACACTGCGTGTTGAGTTCGCCATCTACGAAAGACCTTGAAAGATTGGATTAGCAATTAATGCAGAACCACGATTTCAATACATTACTTAACATAATATACATCGTATAAAGTAGTCAATGTGTACTGCGATAGGCTCATGAGCTTCAGGAGCCGCTTTATCGAATGATGACGTTTGGGATGCGTTGATCAGGCATCGGTTTGATGAAGTCTTTAAGCAAACGGATGGCATCGGGGCGATCTGCTCGGGTGGCAAAGTCAAGAGCAGTCAATCCAAGGCTGTTTTTAATAATGGCATCTGCACCGGCATTTAGCAGAAGTTTCACAGCCTCAGGCGTTCCGTATTCCGCGGCCATCATCAAAGGCGTGGTGCCATTGGGTGATTCAGCATCAATGTACGCATGGTTTTCAAGCAAAAGACTCATGATGTCCAGATGGCCTTTGCTCGCTGCGTAATGCAACGGTGTCCAACCCGGTTTATTGACATCGGCATCGGCCGCAATAAGTTGCTTGCAAATCTCGGTCAAGCCGTTGATGGCGGCCAGCATTAAGGGGCTCTCGTCTTGTGCGCTTCGGGATTCAACCTTGATCTTTGGTGCCTTGAGTAACACTTCAACAACTTTAACCGTGGAATCTCGAACAGCCATCAACAAGCCGGATTCTCCCGTTGGCCCAAGCGTATTGACGTCAAAACCTCGCTTAATCAGTGCATTGACGGTTGCAGGATCGTTGCGCCTAACAGCCGTAAAAAAATCGTCATATGATCCAGCATTTGCATTAGAAAATACAATTAAAACAAATAGATAAGCAATTAACTTAAAGTAAAACTTCATGTGTATAAAGTGATATTTCAGCGCAAAACCGATTTAAAAAGACAATCAAAATTGCGACTGGTGATGTCTGCAATGTCTTCAGTCGAGCGTTGTTTGATCAGCCCCAATTGGGCAGCAACATGGGGTACATAAGATGGATTGTTGGTTTTTCCCCGGTACGGCATCGGCGCTAAATAGGGGCTGTCGGTCTCAATCAGAATACGGTCGAGTGGCACAAAGGCTGCCACATCGCGAAGATGCTGGGCATTTTTAAAGGTCAAGATACCAGAAAAAGAGATGTAAAAGCCCAAATCCAATGCCGCCCTGGCCACTTCGGCTGTTTCAGTAAAGCAGTGAAAAACACCCCCTGCGCAATCTTCAGTTCCGTCTTCACCCTCTTCCTTCAAAATGGCCAAGGTGTCATCAGAAGCGCTGCGGGTATGAATAACCAGTGGTAAATCGAGCTGTCTGGCTGCCCTGATATGTGTTCTATAACGGTCACGCTGCCATTCCATGTCAGCTACGGTGCGCTCACCCAAACGATAGTAATCAAGCCCTGTTTCGCCAATACCGACGATTCGTGGCAATTTACCCAAGGTCAGCAAGGTTTCCAGCGAGGGCTCGGTGACGCCTTCGTTGTCTGGGTGAACGCCCACGGTGGCCCAAAAATTGTCGAATTGGGTGGCCAGCGCATGGACGGCGGGAAATTCTTCCAGCGTAGTGCTAATGCACAGGGCGCGCGTCACTTGGGCTTTCGCCATGGCGTCGCGAATGGCGGGCAAGTCAGCCAGCAACTCGGGGAAATTCAGGTGGCAGTGGGAATCTGTAAACATGGGAATGAAGAAAGGGTGTAGTTTGCTTGCGGCAATAAAGAGCGTTTTAGGTCGACTTCAGCGCAATTTGCGCTTGGCTCACCAAGGCTTCCAGCATCAAGCCCGCATTAAAAGGATGTTCGACCGTGCGTGCGGTGGTTCCCAAAGCCTTGGACCAACTGGTTAAAGACGACATGGTGCCGCCAGAAGGCAAATCACTCGCCTCAAAAAACCTGGGTTTCCCGCCCGCTTTAATAGCCAAAACGTCGTGGCAGATCTTGTGAAGCGCATCGACTGCTTGGGTGGGCGACCAGTCTTTGAGCACGCTGACATCGCCTCGGGCCATGGCTTTGGGCAGTTTGCTCCAGGTTTGTGCATCCAGTCCGGACTGCGCAAATAGCAGCGCATCGGCTGGGCGTCCGCCTGCTGCGCGTAACATGACTGCGGCTTGGGCGGCTGGTACGCCTTGCGTGCCCATCCAGGACAAAGAAGTGGCTTCATCGGGCCAAACCAGTGTGTGCCCCAGGCAGCGGCTGCGAATGGTGGGCAGCAGTTGATGCGCCGCATCGGTGGCCAGCACAAACTTCACATCACCCGGTGGTTCTTCCAGTGTTTTAAGCAATGCATTGGCGGTGATGTTGTTCATGCGCTCTGCTGGGAATACCAGCACGGCTTTGCCACGCCCCCGAGCGCTGGTACGTTGTGAGAACTCAACGGCGTCGCGCATGGCGTCCACCCGTATCTCTTTGCTGGCTTTGCGTTTCTTGTCGTCGACATCAGCTTGTGCTTTTTCACTCAAGGGCCAGCCCAACTCAATCATCACGGTCTCAGGCATCAGCACGCACAAGTCAGCATGGGCGCGTACGTCAATGGCGTGGCAACTGCCGCAAACACCACAGGCGCCTTCGGCGGTGGGTTGATCACACAACCAGGCGCGCACCAGGGCCAGTGCCAAGCTGTATTGGCCTAAGCCAGAGGGGCCGGACAAGAGCCAGGCATGGCCACGCTGCGCCAGAAGTTGTGTGGCTTGTGTCGCAATCCAGGGTGCTAAAACAGGCTCACTCATCCCAGCCAACCTCGCGTTTTGATTGCGTTGAAAACGTCTAGCCAGACACCCTCACGGGTGTTTTCGGCGTTGATACGGGCAAATCGCTCAGGCTCACCCGACATGCGGGCCAGGTAGCCACTTGATACGCGTTTGAAAAACTCGACCGGTTGGGATTCAAATTTGTCAGGCACCCGAGCCCCCGCCAGCCGTTGGGCTGCAATTTCAGCGGGCAAATCAAACCACACGGTCAGGTCAGGCTGGCGTATGAAATGTTCACCCAAAGCGGGAAGGGCCTGAACCCAGTGCTCCAGAATCATCAACATTTGAAGATTAAATCCGCGCCCTGCCCCTTGGTAGGCAAAGGTGGCATCGGTAAAACGGTCGCACAAAACAACCTCGCCACGGGACAAGGCAGGTTCGATCACGGTCAGCAAATGATCTCTTCGGGCGGCAAACACGAGCAAGGCTTCGGTCATTGCGTCCATCGGGTCATTGAGCACTAGGGTGCGCAGTTTTTCGGCCAGTGGTGTGCCGCCGGGTTCGCGTGTCAGGGTCACCGCCCTGCCCTGCGCTCTGAAGGCTTGGGCTAAACCATCAATGTGCGTGGACTTGCCGGCGCCATCAATGCCTTCAAAACTGATAAATAAGCCGCTTGTGGTCATACGAATTACTGTCCCCGTTGAAATTTGTTAACAGCCCGGTTGTGGTCATCCAGGTTCGCACTGAATTGGCTGGTGCCGTCGCCTCGCGCTACAAAGTAGAGCGCCTGAGTTTTAGCGGGTTGAACGGCGGCCATCAAGGCCGCTTTGCCCGGCATGGCGATGGGCGTGGGTGGCAAACCACCGCGCGTGTAGGTGTTCCAGGGCGTGTCGGTCTTGAGGTGGCTGCGGCGCAAGTTGCCATCAAAGGCTTCGCCCAAGCCGTAAATGACGGTGGGGTCGGTTTGCAACAACATGCCGATGCGCAAGCGGTTGTTAAAAACACCCGAAATCATGGGGCGATCGCTGGCGCGACCCGTTTCTTTTTCGATGATGCTGGCCAAAATCAAGGCTTCATCTGGTGACTTCAACACCGTACCGGGCTGGCGCTGTGCCCAAGCGGCATCAAGGCGCTTATCCATTGCACGCATAGCGCGCTTGAGCACCGCCAAGTCGGTACTGCCTTTGGCATAAAGATAGGTGTCAGGGAAAAACCGGCCTTCCGGGGCGACGCCTGGTTTGTCTAGCATATTCATGATTAAATCAGGCACTAAGCCTTGAGTGGTAGGCTTAAGCAGCTCCGCTTTTAATAGCGCCGCACGCACTTGGGTGAAGTTCCAGCCCTCCACCAGGGTCACGACGCGCAAGGATTCTTCGCCGCGCACCAGTTGTCTGAGCAGGCTGCGTGGCGTGGTTTCAGCGTCCAACTCATAGCTGCCGGCCTTAATTTGGCGGTCTTTACCAGAGAGTCGAAACCACCAATACAGCAAGCCAGGGTCTACTTTTGCACCAGCATCATTGACCGCTTGGGCCACGCCTCGAACCGAAGTTCCAGGCTCAATGGACAGGTCCAGGGTCTCGGCAGACAGGGTAAGTGGCTGGTTAAGCCACCACGCAGCCGTGCCCCCTGACAAGGTGAGAACCAGCAAAATTAAAGATAAGAGTCGACGCACAGCCCTACAGCCTTCCAAGAAATCAACTGAGGATGATAATTCACGCCATGAAAACCAAATTGAACGGCGTGACGCCACTGGCCCATTTGGGCGTAATTAAAGTTGAAGGTGCAGACGCTGCCAAATTTTTGCATGGTCAATTGACTCAGGATTTTGAACTTCTGGGCCTCAGCGAGGCGCGATTGGCCGCTTTTTGCTCAGCGAAAGGCCGTATCCAAGCCAGTTTTTATGGCTTCAAACGGAGCCCTACCGAGATTTTGCTCATTTGCAACCGAGATGTTTTGGCTCCAACACTCAAACGTCTGTCGATGTTTGTCATGCGTGCCAAAGCCAAATTAAGTGACGCCAGCGAAGAATTTGCCTTGTTTGGCTTGGCGGGCGATGCTATTGATTTATTAGCTTCTCAAGCTAGCTCTGTATGGTCTAGAGTCGATATTGGTTCTGCAAATATCGTGATGCTTTACCCGGCTGATGGCGTCAGGCGCGCACTGATGCTGGCGCCTGCATCTGATGCCCCCCCAGCGGGACAAGTACTTAGCACCGAAGATTGGTCCTGGGGCGAGGTTCGAAGTGGCGTTGTCTTGATTAATGCCCCCGTGGTTGAAGCCTTTGTGCCGCAAATGTTGAACTACGAATCGGTGGGCGGCGTTAATTTCAAAAAAGGTTGCTACCCCGGCCAGGAGGTGGTGGCACGCAGTCAGTTTCGGGGTACGCTCAAACGCCGCGCTTATCTGGTGCATTCAGATACACCAATGACCGCTGGGCAGGAAGTTTTTCAGGCAGCAGATGCCGAACAAGCCTGTGGCACGGTTGTCCAAGGCGCCGCGTCACCGCTTGGCGGGTTTGACGCCTTGGTGTCGATGCAGGTAAGCGCTTTTGAGGCGGGTGATTTGCACTTGGGCGCAGCCACGGGCCCCGCCATGAGCGCCACGGCCCCGCCCTACCCGCTGCTCTCAGATATCTAAAACTAGATCGTGGCGGGTAGTGTGCGGTGCATTTCAATGTGCACGATGCCAGCTTCCTCAAACGGCTCGCCGCGTGACACAAAACCAAGGCGAGCATAAAACCCTTGGGCGGTGCGCTGGGCGTGTAACACTACTTCATGGTCGCCGCGCTGGGTGGCCGCCAACATCAAAGCCCTCAGCACATCGCGCCCAACGTTGGACCCACGCAAAACCCGCGTGACCGCCATTCGACCTATTCGACCCACACCCGGTGTATGTTGCAGCAGGCGGCCTGTACCAACTGCCAAGCCCAGCCGGTTACGGGCGACGGCGTGAATGGCAACATCATCCAACTCGTCCCACTCCATCTCCACGGGAATACGCTGCTCTTCAAGAAAAACTTCGGTACGCACCTGACGAGCTTCACCTGCGAGTGTTTGCCAGCTTCCTATCGTCACTTGCACCATCGGATCAAAGGCCTCATAGCCCAACATGATGTCGCGCAAGGCGGTAGGCACTGGTTTTGAGGTTTGGGTGGCCGGATCCGCAAAAACGTAAATTAATTCTCCGCTGATCAGGAGCTCTTCGCCCCGAAAAATGGCCCCTGTAAACAAAAGCGATGAAGTGCCAATGCGGCTGCATTTAAGCGCCACGTCCAGTTGGTCATCGGCGTGGGCTGAGGCGTGGAATTCGATGCTGGCTTTTTTTACATACAGCTCGCCACCCAGCGTATGCATGGAGGCGTCGTAGGGTAAGGCCAGAGCCCGCCAGTAGTCGCTCATGGCGGTGTCGAAATACATTAAATAGTGGGCATTGAACACAATGCGCTGCATATCCACCTCGACCCAGCGCACGCGAAGGCGGTGAAAAAAACGGTAATCGTGGCGTTGTGTGTCGCTCATAGGGTGTTGTATTCCAAAAAATTTTAAATTGAGAAAGCAGCTTTGAGTGCGCGGGCAGCGTCTGCGTGGGCGCGGTGTGCCTCTGGTAAGGCGCGCCCCATTTTGATGAACTCATGCACCACCCCCCGATAAATCTCGAGGTCAACCGCCACGCCTGCAGCACGCAGTTTGTCGGCATACATGACGCCTTCGTCCACCAAGGGGTCGCATTCAGCCAACCCAAACCAGGCGGGGGCTACGCCCTCGACATCAGCCGCATTCAAGGGTGAAAAGCGCCAATCGTCCCGGTCAGCATCCGAGTGAACGTAGTGGTTGAAAAAATAGGTGATGTGGGTTTCTTCCAGTAAAAAACCTCGTGCAAAGGTTTTGTGCGATGGCGTGTCCTGGTGGGCTGCGCATCCAGGGTAAATGAGCAGCTGCAGGGCCAGTGGGATCTTGGCATCACGGGCCTGCACGGCGCAGGCTGCGGCCAGTGTGCCACCGGCGCTGTCGCCCCCAACGGCCAAACGAGTGGCATCTAGCCCCAAAGTGCCGCCTTGTTTCGACACCCATTGGACTGCATCCCACGCGTCATCATGGGCGGTAGGGAATTTGTGTTCAGGTGCCAGTCGGTAATTCACCGACACCACGGCGCAATGTGCGAGATGGCTCAAGGTGCGGCACAGGGTGTCGTGCGTGGCCAGACTGCCAATGGTAAAACCGCCGCCATGAAAATAGATGAGCACTGGCAAAACGTCATCAGACGGGGCATAAACACGAACGGGCACCTCGAAACCATCACGAGCCTCAAAAGTCAGGCTCTCAACCCGGTGCAATTTGGGCGAGGGAATATCCAAAATGCTGGCGCCAATTTCATACGCCACTCGGGCCTGAAGTGGCGTGAGTGCATGTAAAGGCACTTGGCCAGCCCGGCCCATGCGCTCCAAGACGTGGCTCATGGCAGGCGTTAGCAGGGCGCGCGGGTTACGGTGGTGACTCATGGGCGGGTGGCTTCTTGTTAAAGTGGAACCTTTAAATCCTACACTGCAAAACGCCATGGCACTTATCTACTATGTGACTCAAATTCAGTTCGATTTTGGTGCGATCAAATTGCTTAAGGCCGAGTGCGAGCGCACAGGCATCACCCGCCCACTGATCGTGACCGACCCCGGCGTCAAAGCGGCAGGTATTTTGCAAAAAGCACTGGATGCCTTGCCTGGTATTCAGGTTGCTGTGTTTGACCAAACGCCCTCCAACCCGACCGAAGCCGCCGTACGTGCTGCGGCTGCCGTGTTTAAAGCCAAGCATTGCGATGGTTTGATTGCTTTAGGTGGCGGAAGCGCGATTGACTGTGCCAAAGGCGTGGCCATTGCAGCCACTCACGAAGGTCCACTGAAAACCTATGCAACCATTGAAGGTGGTTCGCCCCTGATCACAAACCGCGTGGCACCG
>CANBUY010000084.1 GCA_947372745.1 Comamonadaceae bacterium
TGGCTGCTGCGGCAAAAAACCTGTGCCCTGTCACGCTCGAATTAGGCGGCAAATCACCCGCCATCGTTTGTGACGACTTTGACATTCGCAAAGCCTGCGAGCGCCTGATGTTTGTGAAGCTGCTCAACGCCGGTCAAATTTGCACCACCGTGGACTACGTCTACCTGCCCAAGGGCAAAACTGCAGAATTTGTCGAGGCCGCCAAACAGATTGTCAGCAGCCGCTACCCACAACTCGACTCCGCCGACTACACCGCCATCATTGACGAGCGCGCCTTCCAGCGCCTGACGCAGGCCCTGCAAGAAGCGCAAGCGGCAGGCGCCACACTGGTGCAATTGATCCCCGGCAAGCCCTGGGACGAGGCCAGCCGCAAAATTGCCCCGCATCTGGTGCTTAACGCCCCCGAGAACAGCATTTTGCGTACCCGGGAAATTTTTGGCCCGATATTGCCTGTCATTGAATACAGCTCGCTGGAAGAGCCGATCAAGGCCATCAACCACGGCCCCCGCCCGCTGGCTATTTACCCGTTCAGCAACCACGCGCAAAACATCCAAACACTGCTAGACCGCGTCATGTCAGGGGGCGTCAGCGTCAACGACGCCTTGTTTCATGTGGGCCAGCACGACTTGCCTTTTGGTGGAGTAGGCGACAGCGGCATGGGTCACTACCACGGGCACGAAGGCTTTGTGACTTTCTCCAAAATGCGGCCCGTTTTTTACCAAGCAAGCTGGAGCGCCGTGAAGTTTTTATGGCCCCCTTACGGAAAATTTGCCACCAAATACCTGGCTTATCTGACCCGTTGAAAATTTTTGCAACACCCTAGCGACACACAAACACGTCATCGCGAGCGTAGCGCGGCGATCCATCTTTGAGTTTCAACAGTTCTTGTTGCTGTTATGGGTTTGGCTCGGCATGATGGACTGCCGCGCTCCGCTCGCAGCGACGGGCCGACAGAAGTGAATAGTCAAATAAACTCACAATAAATATTTAAGCATCTCCGCCCTGACTAGGGCATATTCACCCAAGGAAAAAATGAAGCTTTATTACTCTGCTGGCGCTTGTTCACTGTCACCCCACATTGCGCTCAAAGAAGCCGGACTCGCCTTCGAAGCGATTAGCGCGCCCACCAAAACGCACCAACTGCCCGATGGCAGCGACTACTACAAAATCAACCCGCTGGGTTACGTGCCTCTGCTGGTGTTGGACGATGGCAGCCAGCTGCGTGAATGCGCGGTCATCATTCAGTACATCGCCGACCAAGCGCCTGACAAACATTTGGCACCCGCCAACGGCACTTTTGAGCGCTACAAGTTGCAAGAGTGGCTTGGGTTTATCAGCACCGAGTTGCACAAAAACTTCTCTCCTCTATTCACCCCTGGTATGCCAGACGAAGCAAAAACCATCTTTAAAGCACGCTTGATGGACCGCCTGAAGTGGGTCAACAACGCCTTAGCTGACACCTCGTATTTAATGGGTGACACCTTCACAGTCGGCGATGCTTATCTTTTCAATGTGAGCAACTGGACAAAATTTGTCGGCGTGGACATCTCAGCACTGGAAAACCTGGCCGCATTCAGAGCCCGTGTCAGCGCACGGCCTGCAGTGCAAGAAGCCATGCGCGCCGAAGGCCTGATTAAGTAAAGCTAAAACAAAATGACTTCAATGTTCGAACCCTTCCAAGTTGGCAGCATTCAGGTAGCCAACCGTGTCGTGATGGCCCCGCTCACGCGCAACAGAGCCCCAGGCGCCTTGCCCACATCCCTGATGGCTACCTACTACACCCAGCGCGCCAACCCCGTCTCTGGCGCCGGTTTGATCGTGACTGAGGCCACCGCCATCAGCCACCAAGGCCAAGGCTACTCAGACGTACCCGGTATCTGGAGCGAAGAGCAAGTCAAAGCCTGGCGACAGGTGACGGACGCGGTCCATGCGGCAGGTGGCAAGATCGTAGTGCAGCTATGGCATGTCGGTCGCGTCTCCCACGTTAATTTGCAACCAGATGGCCAAGCACCTGTGGCCCCTTCGGCGATTCAAGCCAAGACCAAAACAGTGCTGATCCGGGACGGCGTGCCTTCGTTTGAAGACACCTCCATGCCCCGGGCTCTACGCCTTGATGAATTGCCCGGCATTGTCAACGACTACCGCCATGCAGCCAAAAACGCAATCGCCGCCGGTTTTGACGGCGTAGAAGTACACGGTGCCAACGGCTATTTGCTCGACCAATTCATGCGCTCAGGCTCGAACACCCGTACCGACGCCTATGGTGGCAGCATTGAGAACCGATCGCGCTTGCTTCTGGAAGTGATGACTGCTGTCGCGCAAGAAATTGGTGGCGACCGTGTCGGTGTGCGCCTGTCGCCCGTCACACCCGCCAACGATGCGCAAGATTCTTTGCCGCAACCCCTGTTTGAATACGTAGTGGAAAAACTCGCGCCCTTAAACCTGGCCTTTTTGCACATCATTGAAGGCTCTACAGGCGGTGAACGTAATTTTCAACAAGGCGAACAGCCCTTTGACTATGCCCAACTGCATCAGCACTACAAAAGTGCAGGTGGCCAAGGCGCCTGGATGGTCAACAACAATCTGACCGCAGAGTTGGCCACGCAGTCCTTGAAATCAGGTGCCGACTTGGTCGCCTTCGGGCGGCCCTTTATTGCCAACCCGGACTTAACGCGCCGACTGCGTGAAGGCGCGCCGCTCAACAAACCGGATCGTGCCACTTTTTATGGCGGCAACGAAAAAGGGTATACCGACTACCCCTTTCTTCCTTAACAGTGCTTAAGCATCACCCAAGCCGATCGGTGAGGGTGCACGCATCACGATGCGGGTAAAAAGACGGTCATAGATCGGATCGCGCGGATAACGACCCGTTAAGGGATCGCAATTGGTGGCAAATGCCTCATCCAACTCTTTCCAGTCCGCAGCACTGAGCACCTCCTGTGCAGCGGGAAGGATGACGCTTTCTTCAAGCCGCATGTGCTCCAGATAGAAATCAAGGTATTTTTTGGCAGCCTCTTCAAACGCCAAACGCCTTGCATCCCCTACCAATTCCCAAGCCAGCAGCAAATGCTGGAGTTCCCTGACCGCCACTTCACCACTCGCATGATCTTGCTCAAGCTTGACGATTGCCGGCATGGTCTGGGGGGCCAGGCGAGCCACCCTGGGGAATAAAAGGTTGAATTCTTTGGGGTGATGAAGTCGCTCAGGGAACTCATCGATGTAAAAAAGCATGGCCCGTAGAACGTCAAAAAATCCATCTGCATTGTCAGTCGGCCCACGGGCAATCATCAACCCCATTGACTTCAACATGGCAGCCAAGGCAGCGTGCTCATCGCGAATTATCCGAATGCTTTCATGAACCATGTGAAGTCTCCTAAGTTTTATAGAGCATGTCACGGGACGAGAAAAAGAAACTTGACGCGTATCAAACTTAGCTAAAAAGCAAAGCGAATGCAGCTGAAAAGACCAAGGCATAAATCTGTGTATAACTTTCTAATAAACATAGACTTATCCACAGATTTTTTTGTACCACAAAAGTTATCCAAGATTTGAGTGCAACTCGAAAGCAGACTCACACACAAGAGTTACTAAAATGTAAGTATCTGATTTATATGAATAAAACATACTTATCAACAGAAGTTGGCTACCCCTATCTACTACTACTATCTTAATAATCAATAATATAGAGAGAGATAGGCAACTACTTTTTGTGAACTTGAACCCATTCTTTAATCTTGTTGAAAAGTCCAAATTTCAAGAGTCACTTTTCCTGTTTTCCACAAATTGATGAAATCAATCAAGTAAAATTGGGAATCGGTTTTAAAACCTTTCTCCGTGGCAATAAAGTAAATTGCACTGTTTATCTACAAAAACACCCTTCGACCATGTCCGTATCACCTCCCGTTGAAAAACAAAACCGTGGACGTGAAAAGTTCGAAATAAAAAGTGCTCAACTGCCTTTGGTTGCACTGATATTGAAAACAACGGATTGGGAGGCACTGGCCAGTGATTTGACGAGCCAATACGGTGAGGGTGGAGAAACCCCCAACTTTTTCGACCATGACCCGCTGGTGCTCGATTTTTCTCAGTTGGATGAAGCAACACCTGTTCAAAATCTGGTGCCCTTGCTTAAAGTACTGAGAAATTGCCGATTGGTTGCACTGGCTATACGTGGAGCCAGTCCTCAATGGACGGCTGCGGCACGCGCTGTTGGCCTGGTTGAAGCGCCGCCAGAATCCGCGCGCAGCAAAGCTACAAAAGCACTGGTTGAAGTCTCAAGCACTGAAATTCGTGAAATAGTCAGGGAAGTTCCAGGTCCCGCCACTATGGTGATTGACCGCCCTCTGCGTTCAGGACAAAAAATTTATGCACGCGGTGCCGACCTCATTGTTTTAGCCATGGTGAACCAAGGTGCTGAAGTGGTGGCTGACGGTAATATTCACGTTTATGCGCCGCTTCGTGGAAAAGCGATGGCAGGTGCAAGTGGCAATACCAATGCACGCATATATTCCTTGTGTCTTGAACCCGAATTAATTTCAATTGCAGGGGTATATCGCACCAGCGAAACACCCTTGCCATCTGACATTCATGGCAAGGCAGCACAGGTTCGGCTGAGCGACGATGGACAGGAAAAACTGTTGATCGAAGCACTCAAATCTTAATTTTTAGTTAGAAAGAAGTCTCACTCATGGCGAAAATCATTGTGGTTACCTCTGGCAAGGGAGGCGTTGGTAAAACAACCACCAGCGCCAGCTTTGCAACAGGCCTTGCCTTGCGCGGTCATAAAACTGCCGTCATTGACTTTGACGTGGGCTTGCGCAATCTTGACCTGATCATGGGCTGCGAACGTCGCGTGGTTTATGACTTGATCAACGTCATTCAAGGTGAAGCCAACCTGAACCAGGCGCTCATTAAAGACAAGCAGTGCGATAGCCTTTACGTGCTGGCGGCTTCCCAAACCCGCGACAAAGATGCTTTGTCGCAAGAAGGGGTTGAGAAAGTTTTGACAGACTTGGCCGCCATGGGTTTTGAATACATCATTTGCGACTCCCCTGCAGGCATTGAAACAGGCGCCTTGATGGCCATGCATTTTGCCGATGAAGCCTTGGTGGTGACCAACCCCGAAGTGTCTTCTGTGCGCGATTCGGACCGTATTTTGGGCATGCTGTCCAGTAAAACGCGCCGTGCCATGCAAGGCTTGGAGCCCATCAAGGAGCATTTGCTCATTACCCGCTACAACCCTGCCCGTGTGAACCAAGGCCAGATGCTGTCTTTGGAAGACATTCAAGACATTTTGCGCATCAAGCTGATCGGTGTCATTCCCGAGAGCGAATCAGTCCTTCAGGCGTCCAATCAGGGCGTGCCAGCGGTCCATATGCAGGGTACCGATGTGTCTGAGGCGTACAAAGACGTGATTGACCGCTTCTTGGGGATTGAAAAACCTATGCGTTTTATTGAAGCGCCCAAGCAAGGGCTGTTCAAACGAATCTTTGGTGGGAAATAAACATGTCATTTCTCTCTTTTTTTATTGGTGAAAAAAAGAAAACGGCCAACGTTGCCAAGGAACGTTTGCAAATCATTCTGGCGCACGAGCGCAGCGGCCGTAACGCTGCCGAGCCAGATTATTTGCCTGACTTGCAACGAGAGTTGATGGCAGTGATCAGCAAGTACGTCAAGATTAATCTGGCTGACATCAAGGTGAATCTTGAACGTCAAGACAATCTTGAAGTGCTTGAAGTCAAGATTGAGTTGCCGGATAACCGTTAATCAGATCAGCAAGCCGCATCAAGCGGTTTGCTGATGCGGTTTATGCTATTAAAAAAATAGCTAGCCTAGCTTAGCCAGTAAGCTTTAAAAGCCAATTTCTTATAAATTTCTCGGTTTCCAGCGTTTCAGCAACAAGGCATTGCTGATGACGCTGACTGAACTCATGGCCATCGCAGCGCCCGCCACCACGGGGTTTAAAAATCCCAAAGCAGCCAGCGGAATCCCAGCCACGTTATAGGCAAATGCCCAAAACAGGTTTTGTCTGATTTTTGCTACGGTTCGCTTCGATATTTCCAAGGCTGCAGCCACCATTGCCGGGTCACCCCGCATGAGTGTGATGCCCGCCGCGTGCATGGCTACGTCGGTACCGCCACCGCCTGGATTGGCCATCGCAATGCCCACATCAGCTGCTGCCAGAGCCGGCGCGTCATTCACGCCGTCACCGACCATCGCCACCACATGTCCGCCCTGCTTCAACGCCATCACGCGTGTGGCCTTGTCCCCCGGTAAAACCTCGGCCATCACTTCGCCTGCTTCAGGGCGCAGCCCCAGACGACGCGCCATGGCCTCGGCTGCCCCCCGGTTATCGCCTGAGATCATCACTGTTTTGATGCCTTGCAAGCGCAATTGCGCCAGCGCTTTTTTGGCGCCTGGCTTGGGTTCATCACCAAAGGCCAACAGGGCAAGCAAGTGCAAGCCTTGCGCGGTTCTTTGAACCATGGCTGACACCGTCAAGCCTTGTTGTTGTAGTTCAAGTGCCCGGGGCGCCAAATTGCCCAGTTCAAGCCCCAGCTCCTGAATCCAGCGCAAGCTGCCTATCAGGTAGTCCATACCCGCCACCAAGCCTTCAGTACCCCTTCCGGACACGCTGCGCACGTTTTCAGGCATGTCAAACACAAGGGATTGTTCAAGCGCTGCGGCTAACACGGCCCGAGCTAGCGGGTGTTCACTGCCACTTTGCAAACTGGCGGCGGCCGCCAGCAATGCTTTTTCATCACCCGCTTGCGCCAAAACAAAGTTAATTAAGCGGGGGCGTCCCACCGTGAGGGTGCCAGTTTTGTCAAAAGCGATGGTGTCTACCTTGTGTGCCAACTCAAGCGCCTGCGCATCCTTGATGAGAATGCCGAATTGGGCAGCGACACCGGTGCCAGCCATGATGGCTGCAGGTGTGGCCAAGCCCAAGGCGCAGGGGCAGGCGATCACCAGCACCGCCACCGAGCGAATGACCGCCATCTCAAACGACGCACCCGAAAACCACCAACCCAGCAAAGTTATCAGGGCAATAAGCAGGACAACGGGCACAAAGATGGCGCTCACCTGGTCCACCAGACGCTGAATCGGGGCTTTGGCAGCTTGCGCATCTTCCACCAGCCGGATGATGTTGGACAACACCGTCTCACTTCCCACCGCCTTCACCTGCATCACCACCCGGCCTTCGCCGTTGATGGAGCCACCCGTCAAGGGCGCGCCCGCGTCTTTGACGACCGGCAGGGGTTCCCCCGTCAGCATCGACTCGTCCACCTGGGTGTGTCCTTCCAGCAGCACCCCATCAACCGGAAAGCGCTCGCCGGCTTTCACCACCAAGCGATCGTTCACCAGCACTTCAGCCACAGGCACATCGACTTCACCCTCCGGGCCGATCAAATGCGCTGACTCTGGGCGCAGGGCGTGCAAGGCACGAATGGCCGAGGTGGTTTGTCGTTTGGCCCGAGCCTCAAGCCACTTGCCCAAGAGGACCAGCGTGACGACCACCGCCGAACCCTCAAAATATAAATGCGGCATGGTGTCCGGCCTGGCCGACAGCCAGAGCCAGACCGACAACGCCCAACCGGCCGTGGTGCCGATGGCCACCAGCAAGTCCATATTGCCCGTGAGCGCCTTGAGCGCGTGCCAACCTGCTTTGTAAAACCGGGCGCCCAGAATAAACTGAACCGGCGTGGCCAGCAAAAATTGCAGCCAAGACGGCAACATCCAGTGTTGCCCGAGCAGGTCGCCGGCCATCGGCAGTGCCAACGGTGCGGACATTGCCAAGCCCAGCGCAACGGGCATAAAACCGGCCCATTGTGAGGGCTCACTTGCGTCAACAGCCTCGTTGGCAGCCAAAGGAAGATAACCCGCATCACGCACCGCACGCCGCAAGCGGGCTTCAATTTGATCGATGGGCTCCACCTCAATGCGCGCGGACTCGGTGGCCAGATTGACGCTCACGCTCTGCACCCCCGGGACTTTTTTAAGGGCTTTTTCGACCCGGGCCACACAAGAAGCACAGGTCATCTCGCCAATGCCGATATCGATGCTTAAGTTTGTAGGAGTAGTCATTTTGGGTTTTAGGCCTTGTCAATCCAGGCAAGGTCCACAATATGGACAGAGTATTTCTTCAGCAAAATTTAAAAAAGGACGCACCATGAATCAAACCTTCACTGTACTGGGTATGACCTGCGGGCACTGCGAAAAAGCTGTGAGCCGCGCCATTAATGGGGTCGACCCGCAAGCCGAAGTCAAAATTGACCGCACGATCAACCGCGTTGAGGTGGTCACGGACCAGGACCGCGAAGTCTTGATTAAAGCCATTGTGGAGGAAGGGTACGCGGTGAGCTGAGCCCGGTCCATTGACGCGTATCAAGAAAGCTCGCATCAACCGGGCGCTTAATGAACGACTAACTTATTGAAGGATGTTCAGATGAAAACAAACGAAGCGGGTTGGGACCGTATGGTTCGGGTGCTGGCAGGCTTGGTTCTGGTGGGCCTCGCTGCCACGCAAACAGTGGGTTGGTGGGGATGGCTGGGCATCATCCCCCTGGCGACGGGGGCCATTGGCTGGTGCCCTTTGTACACCGTTTTTGGGCTGAGCACCTGCCCGGTGAGGCAACCCTAGCGCCTTCGCGGCAGGTAAAAAGCTTAAGCCATCGCCATTTCCCCGCCCAGTGCTTCCAACAGGTCGGGGAAAAATTTGCGTAGTTCGCCTGTCGCAATGGCCACATCGGCATCGAAGCCGTCTTCTTTTCCTTTGGAAGTGCCTTCAAACACCACATCCAGAAAAGACAGTTTCTTGAGATGCATGCCCTCGGTCAATACAAACGACAGGCGGCTGTCCCAAGTAAGGGCCAGACGGGTGGGCAACTTGCCGCTTTCAACATACAACTTAACTTCGTCCGTATCCAGCGGATGGCGGGTGTAGCGAACCACGGCTTTTGACTCGTCCGCCGCTTTTAACTCGCACTCACGGTCAACCGTGAAGCCATAGGGTGGCTCCTGGCTGATGAGCCACTCGGACATGGCTGCTGTTGGTGAAACTTTGGTGTCGATCAAGGTCACGGCAAAACCAGCCAAACACTTCACCAGCATGGTCACCACTTCATCCGCACGCCCTTGGCTACCGGCATCAATCGCCAACAGGCGGGCCGTGGTGTCAATCCAGACAAATACCTTGGATTCCTTGCTGAAAGCCAGCGGCATTAATTCAAGCTTGATGTCGTCCTTAATTTCGCGGGTTTCTTTTTTGCCAGGCTTGCGACCGGTGGTGGCCTCAATGTGCGCGAGGCGCTCTTCGGCCTTACGGTTGATGACTGAGCCGGGAAGCGCTCGGGTTTCGATCATCAATTTCAAAATAATTTGACCACTGACTGACTCGACCAGCGGCCCATTGGCCTCGCCACGCGGTTCGGTCCAGCCGATGGATTTTTCTTGGGACGCACCACAGGCCACAAAACGGGCGGGGTCCAAACCTTCTTCAATTTGCGCAACAGTGGCTGACCACTCGGGGCCCACGCGGTACAGGATGACATTCTTAAACACGGCTTACCTTTTTACTCTTGGGTTAACTTTGACAACACTAATCATCCCATCAAAAACGACTCAAAATTTGTTGCGTGACTTTACAAAGCATTTATCGTGCGTCATTGAAACATTACAAGCAAAGTACAAACTTCTTTTCACGCTGATGCCACCTTCGGAGCACCGGCCTTAATGCAAAGGATATGCCATGAAATCGATGTTTAAGCCCTTATTGATCGCGGGTTTGTTGGCCACAGCAGGACTCACTGCCTTCTCACAATCCCCCATGAGCCCGATGGGCGCAGGCATGGGGCATGACCGCATGGACAAAGGGGAACACATGAACCCCGCTCGAATGCAGGCCCGGATGGACAAGCACCTTGCTGCGTTGAAAGCCAAGCTCAAGCTCAGTGCCGCACAAGAAGCCGACTGGACAACTTTTGTAGGCGCCATGAAACCACCCGCCAACATGCAGGCCCGGCAAGCGCAGCATGACGAGTTGGCCAAATTGCCTACGCCCGAGCGCATCGACAAAATGAAAGCCCTGCGCAGCCAGCATATGACGGAGATGACCGCCGCCATGGACAAACGCGGCGAGGCAACCAAGGCTTTTTATGCCACCCTGACGCCTGAGCAAAAGAAAACCTTTGACAGCACCATGATGTCCCAGCGTGGCGACAAAGGACACATGGGCGGTATGGGCGCTGGCAAGGGCCCGGGCCCCGCCAAACCCTAAGTTCAGACCTTACGCTTTAGGCAAGCATGGCCTTCAGCTCGCCACTTTTGATCAGTTTGCTCAGGTCATCGGCGCCGCCCACCAGCGTGCCTTTGACAAACACCATGGGAAAGCTGGGCCAACCGGTCCACATTTTCAAAGCATTGCGCTGGCGCCAGCTGTTGAAGTAATTCCCATATTCAAGGTAATGGTGCTTAACGCCCGCATCGCCCAGTACCTTGCGGGCCTTTTTTGGGTAGGGGTTCATCGCCATACCGACCACCACCACGGGGTTTGACGCAATGGCCGCTTGAACCTCTTGGACAATGCCTTGCTCGTGCTTGGCAACTTTTTCACGTACAGCGGCGTGAATATGGGTCTCATTCAGAATGGCGCGTGGCATGGGTGATTCCTTTTAAAAAACGCATTATGCGGTTTGACAACTTGGGCACCGGTTCTAAAGGGTGCTACAAACGCGCTTGACTTGAATCAAAACGCAAACAAGCACACCGCCATAAACTTAAGCCTCCCATGCAAAACCCATTGAAAACCTCAGCTGCAATTGATCAAATACCCCGATTGCCAGTGGTTCGCACCATCGGAATCATGCAGCCCATGACCTGGTTGGTGCTGGCTTGGCGCGACATGGCGCGTTGCGGTTGGATCAGTTTTGCGCATGGGTTTGTTTTAACGCTGTGTGGCTTCGTCATATTGGCCGTGGCCCACCACCGTTTTTGGCTGCTGGCGGGTGCCTTGTCAGGCTTTTTAGTGGTCGCTCCCATTTTGGCTACCAGTCTTTACGCCTTGAGCCGGGCCTTGGAGCGCGGTGAAAAAGCAGACGTCAATCTGGTTTTAAAAACCTGGCTCAATTGGCAGAACAACCATTTCAACAAATGGGGCAACGATTACTGGTGCCTTGTGCAATTTGGCGCCCTGCTCGCCTTGGCCGGCACTGGCTGGATGCTGACATCGGCCGCGCTGATCACCTTGCTGGCGCCCGTGCCCATCAACACCCCGATCGAATTTATCCAGCATGTGATGCTGGCCAGAAACGGGGTCTTGTTTGAACTCTGGCTGGCGCTGGGTGGCATTTTGGCGGCCCCCATTTTTGCCTCGACAGCGGTCGCTATTCCTTTGCTGCTTGACCGACGCGTGTCACTTATGCAGGCGGTTTTGACTAGCTGGCACACCGTATTGATCAACCCTTTGCCCATGGCTTTTTGGGCTGCCTTGATCATGGGTTTCTCCTTGTTGGGGCTCGGGTCCGTCTTGTTGGGCTTGATTGCGGTCGTTCCCATGTTGGGACACGCCAGCTGGCACGCTTACCGTGACCTGATTGACGCCAGTGAACTGCCTGCGAGGGACGCGTCTTAATGTTTGGTTATTCAGAAGAGCAGATTGCCGCCTTTGGACTGACCTTTGGCGTAGGCGCTTTCATGCTTTATATGTTGTTCATCATTGGACAACTGGCCTGGGAATCCAAAGCCGGTAAATTCGGCACCTTCATCATTTTTCTGGGTCTGGGTTTTGGCATGATCGGCTTTGTCGCTAAGTACTTTATTCAGTCGTTCATGGGGATTCACTGAGGCAAGGACCTTTACCCGGCAGCGAAACGCGGATTGCTGCCAATGAAGCAAATGTGCCCCCGATGCTTCATTAAAGTAGATCAAAAAGTTGACTTTTGATAGCCTATAGACTATTCTTTATCAAGAATAATTAGCTGATAGGCTATCAAGATGTCTTTTGAATTAAACAATCTCCGGCTAGAGCAGATCCAGACTACGGTCAATGCTTATGCTGTTCTACGCACAAAACGGACGCCACCACGAGGCTGGCTGAAAGAGGTCCGAGAGGCGCTCGGACGAACTGAGCGCCAACAAGCGGAACGTCTAAACATCGCAAGTTCCACATTACACAAGTCAGAGCAATCAGAAGCGGATGAACGCATCTCACTCGGCCAGTTGCGCAAATTAGCAGACGCCCTGGATTGTGAGCTGGTTTACGCGCTCATCCCCCGCATGCCTTTGCCGCAAGTGGTGCAAGAACAAGCGGAAAAGCTGGCGAAAGCAGAGGTGTTTGGCGTAGCGCACACCATGGCTTTGGAAGACCAAAAACCTACGGACGAGCGCATTCAAAAGCAGGTCACCCGTCGAGCCGAAGAGTTGCTGCGCGGAAAGTGGTCTGATTTATGGCGCTAAATTTTGACGAGCAGGATGGACAGACACCACTGGAGCCGGATGAGAAGGAGGGATTAATTCCATGGCACATCGAAACAAAGGGTGGACTAAACGACTGGGAGCAGGAAAATATACTGTTGGCGACCAAATGGCTCCATCGCGCCAAGGTTGTAGAGGTGCTCACAGAAGGCTTTTGCCGAGATTTGCACAGGAGAATGTTCAACAAAACCTGGAAATGGGCGGGCACGTTTCGAAAGTCGGATAAAAACATCGGTTGCGATTGGACCTTGGTCGCAGTGAAGCAATCTCAACTGTTTGGCAATGCCAAATATTGGGTCGAAAACGAAACTTTTCCACCAGATGAGTTGGCTGCACGGTTTCACCACGCTTTGGTTTGGATACATCCATTCCCAAACGGAAATGGTCGGCATTCGCGCATGATGGCCGACGCGCTATTGAAGCAATTGGGCCAGAAGGCATTCAGCTGGGGCGGTGGCGGTGGCTTGGTCAGCGTCAACAAAGCGCGCGCTCAATATCTCGACGCGTTACGGGCCGCAGATAAGAACGACTTTACGAAATTATTTGCCTTCGTGCGCAGCTAACGTCGCAACCGTTCTAGCGCCTAAGTAAATACGATTTAGCAATCATTGCGACCGACATGCCCATTACGCATATTGATCAAAAAAATCAGGCATTGGCGTTGGACGACTCTTGAGCAGCGGTTGCAGTCATAGGGGGTTTTGGCTGTGAACGACTCCAGAAGGCCCTAAGCGGTCACACACTAAAAATGAAAGAACCACCTCAAAACGTACTAAGCGGACATACGATTCTGTGCAATGATGGCCAAAGTAATTTCATTTGCCTAGGGAACTCAAAACCGAATTGAGATCAGA